>NZ_JAMYMA010000024.1:0-89808 GCF_040318275.1 Mesorhizobium sp. M1217
ATCGGTGATTGCAACGTCACCACCGTGCCATGGCCGCTCGCCCTTCAGAGCAAGCGCCGTTCTCTCTCCAAAACTTTTTGCAGAACCTTCAGGACACTATCCTGAGTTCCGCCCATACAGGGTCGGACGACCGCCTGACCCCAAACAAGACGTCAAATCCCCCGCAAAGCGAACAACCGCCGCAACCCCGCCGCCGCAAGCTTTTGCTCATGACTGCGCAACAGGTCCACAAGGGGAGAAGGGAAGAACCAGGCAGCGTCGATCAGGAGCGCGGCCTGGTCTTCTGCGGATCGTAGTGGGCAATGGCGACGACGCGCGCCGGCAGCCGCTTGCTGTGGCCGTCGAGCTTGCCGATCTCGACCTCGGTGCCAATCGCCGAATGCGCGACGTCGAGCCTGGCCAGCGCGATATTCTTGTTCAGCACCGGCGAACGCATGCCGGAGGTGACGACGCCGACCTGGGCGCGGCCGACATGCACGCAATCGCCGTGGCCGACCGCGACATTGGCGTCGATGTCGAGGCCGACCAGCTTCTTCTGGGGGTTTTCCTTGCGGCGGATCAGCGCCTCGCGGCCGATGAAATCGTCGGTCTTGGTCTTTAGCGGCACGGTGAAGCCGATGCCGGCCTCGAAGGGGTCGGTCTGGTCGGAGAACTCGTAGCCGGCAAAGATCAGCCCGGCCTCGATGCGCACCATGTCGAGCGCTTGCAGCCCCATCGGCTTCAGGCCGTGCGGCTGGCCGGCCTCCCAGATGGCGTCGAACACCTTTTCGGCGTCGCGCGGATGGCACCAGATCTCGTAGCCGAGCTCGCCGGTGTAACCGGTGCGCGAAACGACGACCGGAATGCCGTTGCCGCCGCCGATGCGGGCGACGGCAAAGCGGAACCACTCGAGCTCGTCGATCGACGGCTGCAGCGGCGAGGTCCAGATGATCTGCCTGAGAATGTCGCGGCTTTTCGGTCCCTGCACGGCGACATTGTGCATCTGGTCGGTCGATGAACGCACCAGCACGGTAAGGCCGAGTTTCGTCGCCGTTTCGCGCAGCCATTCGCCGGATAGATCGTCGCCGCCAACCCAGCGGAAATTATCCTTGCCGAGCCGAAGCAGCGTGCCGTCGTCGATCATGCCGCCATGCTCGTAGCACATGGCGGAATAGACGACCTGGCCGACGCCGAGCTTCCTGATGTCGCGGGTCAGCGTGTATTGCAGCAGCGCTTCCGAATCCGGGCCGGTGATCTCGAACTTGCGCAGCGGCGACAGGTCCATGATCACTGCATCCTGCCGGCAGGCCCAGTATTCGCCGATCGGGCCTTGCTTGGCGAAGGAATTGGCCAGCCAATAACCCTTGTACTCGACGAAGTTGCGGGTGTGCTTGGCAAAGCTCGAATGAAAGGCGGTCTCGCGGGTCATTTTCGGTTCCGAATCGGGCGTCATGCGTCTGGCGATCGCTCGCGAGAATTTGTGCTGGCCGGAATAGGTCCGCACATGGATGTCGGTCGGGTTCCAGCCATTGGCCGGCGTCGTATCGTCGGGGCAGGCGGACGAGACGCAGACGATGTCGGTCAGCGCCCGCAGCAGCACATAGTCGCCCGGCCGCGACCACGGCTCGTCGGAAACCACGACGCCATACGCGTCGATGGCCGTGTTGAAGAAGAAGTTGATCGCCATCCAGCCGGCGCGGGGCGTCACGCCCTTGTCGGCCAGCGCGCGGTTGAAATTCTCCGAGCAGTTGGGATGGCCGGGATAGCCGATGTCGTCGTAATATTTGGCAGCGCAGGCGAGCGCGAATGCATCGTGGCGGCCGCAAGTGTCCTGGATAACCTCGACCAGCGGCTCCATGTCCTGGTCATAATATTTCGAGTGCAGCCCGGGCATCGGATAGCTCGAACCCATCAGCGTGCGCGTCGTCGTCACGTCGAGCGGATGATCGCGGCCCTTGTCCAGCTTGCGCGCCGAAAAGCACTGGAAGTCGGTGCATTGGCGCCCGTCGACATCGATGATCTGCAGATAGTCGCCGGCTTTGACGAAATAGGCTTCCGCCGT
The DNA here is from genome assembly GCF_040318275.1 of Mesorhizobium sp. M1217. Taxonomy (NCBI): domain Bacteria; kingdom Pseudomonadati; phylum Pseudomonadota; class Alphaproteobacteria; order Hyphomicrobiales; family Phyllobacteriaceae; genus Mesorhizobium; species Mesorhizobium sp. M1217. The sequence continues at coordinate 2,042 of NZ_JAMYMA010000024.1, forward strand.
CGCCGAATGGACGCGCAGATCGAGCACCGGATCGGCCAGCGGGTCGGCAAGCCGCGACTTCGCAGCTGGACGGATCGTGGCGCGGCGCAGGATGACGCTGAGCGGCGTTGCGGTATCGTGGCCGTCGACCAGCATCGGACCGCCGGGTGCAGCGACGAGCATCGAGCCGTCGCGGGCGATCGCAAAGCTCTGTTCGGTGCCGGCAGGGGTGGAGCCGCCGAAGACGCGGACCGCCTTTGCCTGATCTAGCTGTACCTGGCGACGTTCGAGGCCTCGGCGCAAGGAAGCGAGGCTATCGTCGCTATCGGCCAGCAGCGCCTTAATGCCGGCGGCATTGCTGTTCGATTTTTCGCCGAGAATACCGGGATCGGTTACGCCGGTGCTGTCCCATACCAGCAGCTCGCAGGCCTGCCCGCCCTCGATATTGCGCACAGTGATGCTGTCGCCGGCCTCGACCTCGATCAGCACCGCGCCATTGCCCTGAACCGAATAGCGCTCCATCCCGGCCGGCAGCGCGATCTGGCCTGGCCGCAGGATCAGACTCGGCCGGGGCGGTCCGGCGGCGATTACGGGGTAGGGCGACTGGCTCATCTCAACCCTGGTTTCGAGAAACAAGTTTGCCTGTGCGTGAAATTATTTTAGCGGGAAGAATAGGGCAGAAGAGCCGGAGTTGGCAAGGTGAAGGTGGCACAAGCTCCCCCTTCTCCCCTTGGGGAGAAGGTGTCGCCGAAGGCGACGGATGAGGGGTGTTCCAGGGAACGCCAGCCTCTCACTCCGCTGGAACACCCCTCATCCGTCTCGGCGCTGCGCGCCGATCCACCGCCCTGGGGCGAGCCACGGGTCTCGTCCCGTCCTTCGGACCCCACAAGGGGAGAAGGGAAGACGCGCCAAGGCTATGCCAATTCCTCGGAATGCCGGATATCGACGCCATACTCCGCGGCGGCATCGAGCATCGTGTGCCACAGGCTCCCGGCAAACGTCGCGAACACCAGGAGATTGAACACCGCCTGTCCATCCGGCCAGTCATTGCCGCGCCAGAGATTGATGCTGGTGTGATCGACCGATGTTGCGGCGGCGGTGCCGACCGGAAATGCCGCCGGGTGCAGGTCTAGTGAAGACAATTTGGCCAGCATCGAGCGCGCTTTTTCTCCCGAAACGCTGATCAGGACGCGCGCATGCGACTGGTCCGATAGCGAGGCGGATTGCGAGAACGCCTGGCTCAGCGGTTCGATCGCGTGCTTGCCGGCATTGGACAGGACGAGGAACTGATCCGGTCCCGACCAGATCAGCGTAGCGTCGGGAACTCGGACCGCCTTGGGCGTTTCCGGTGCGGCAACGCCGAAACGGGCCTGGGCAGCTTTTGCCAGCTCCGCCGTTTTGCCGCGCCGCGCCATCACCTGGATCAGGTCGAAATTGCGGATTTCCGTCAGCCAAACGCCGGCCTCGGTGCCGCGCGCGCCATGGGCGCCGACGACGAGCGCGTGCTCCAGCGGACTGCGGGCAATCCAGGAAAACTCAGCCACGCTGGCGCCCTCCATCCGGATCGTAGAAGACCGGGCTGCACAGCTCGACATCGTAGTCTTCGCCGCGCAGCGGGTCATGCGTATGGACGATCTCGCCGATGCGCTCGCGGCCGCATTCGACCAGGCCAAGCCCGATCCACTGGTCGAGCGTCGGCGAGAAGCAGACCGAGGTGACGTAGCCCTGGTCGTTGTCGGGACCGGGTGTCTTGTCCTTCGGAATGATATGCGCGCCGGAACGCAGGCGGCTTGCCTTATCCGTCGGCTTGATGCCGACCACGACCTGCCGGTCCGGGGCGACCAGCGCCTCGCGCCCGGCCATGACGCGGCCGATAAAATCCTTCTTGGTCGACATCATCTTGCCGAGGCCTAGGTCGGCGGCCGTCGTCGTGCCGTTCAGCTCCGGCCCGGCGACATGGCCCTTTTCGATGCGCATGACGCCGAGCGCCTCGGTGCCGTAGGGCGTAACGCCGAATGGCTTCCCGGCCAGCATCAAATTGCGCACCAGCGCGTCGCCGTAACGGGCGGGAACCGAAATCTCGAACGCCATCTCACCGGAGAACGAGATGCGGAACAGCCGTGCCCTGGTGCCGCCGCGAAGCGATACCTCGCGCGCCCCCATGAACGGAAAACCTTCATTCGACAGATCCTCGGCCGGATCGACGATTTCCCGGAGCAGGTCCCGGGTCCTAGGTCCAGCGATCGAGAATTGCGCCCACTGGTCAGAGACGGAGGTGAGCTGGACGTCGAGCTCAGGAAATAGCACCTGCCGGCAGAATTCGAGATGCTGCATCACCAGCCCGGCCTTGGCGGTGGTGGTGGTCAGGAAATAATGGTCCTCGGCCAGCCGCGAGGTGGTGCCGTCGTCATAGACGATGCCGTCCTCGCGCAGCATCAGCCCGTAGCGGGCTTTTCCCACGGCAAGACTGGAGAAGGTGTTGATGTAGACGCGGTCGAGGAAAGCGCCGGCGTCCGGGCCGTGCACGTCGATCTTGCCGAGCGTCGAGACGTCGCAGAAGCCGACGCCGGAGCGCACCGCCTTGACCTCGCGCGTCACCGATTCCAGCCAGTCCTTTTCGCCGGCGCGCGGATACCATTGCGCGCGCTTCCACAGGCCGGTGTCGACGAACACCGCGCCCTGTTCGGCTGCCCAGTGATGCGACGGCGTCAGCCTCGTCGCATGGAAGTTCTCGTCGCGATGATGGCCGGCGAAGGCGCCGATAGCGACCGGCACATAGGGCGGGCGGTAGATCGTCGTGCCGGTCTCGGGAATGGATTTGCCTGACAACGTAGCCATGATGGCGAGGCCGGCGACGTTCGAGGTCTTGCCCTGGTCGGTGGCCATGCCGAGCGTCGTATAGCGCTTCAGATGCTCGACCGATTCGAAACCCTCGCGCTGCGCCAGTTCGATGTCGGACGCCGTGACATCGTGCTGGTAGTCGACAAAGGCTTTCCCTTTGCCGGCGACATGCCAGAGCGACGTCAGCGAAAACGCCTCATCGTCGGCAACCGGCGATGTGCCGGCATTGCCGCTGCGCCCGGCCCTCTGTGCTGCCGCCGCTCCTGCGGCAAAGCCCTGGCGCAGGCAGTCGCCCAACCCGAAGGCGCCGTTGGCGGCGCCTGCGGCCATCATGCCCGGAGGCGCACCGTCCGGGACGAAGGCTGCGATGTCGTCCTGCCATTTCGGCCGGCCGCGATGGTAGGAGGTCAGCCCGACCGCCGGATTCCAGCCGCCGGAGACGGCAAGCCCGTCGGCTTCGACTTTCGCACGTGCGCCGCCGGTCAGCGAGATCGCGATTTTCCGCACGCCGTCCTTGCCGCCTTCGACCCCGCTGACCGAGCCGCTCAGCACCGGAAAGCCGGCCGTGGCGGCGAGCGCGCGATGCGCGGCGGAGACGTCCGGGCGCTCATCGACGACCGCCGCGATCTGCAATCCGGCGGCGAGCGCGGTCTCGACCGTGCGCCAGCCATCCGCATTGTTGGTGAACAGCGCGATCCTCTTTGCCGGCGCCGCCGCGTAGCGCGCGACATAGGTCCGCATCGCCGAAGCCATCATCACGCCGGGCGTGTCGTTGCCGGCAAACACGATCGGCCGCTCGATGGCGCCGGCGGCAACGACGCAGCGCCTAGCCACGATCCGCCATAGCCTTTGGCGCACTTGGTGCTCTGGCGGGGAGGGCAGGTGGTCATTGACCCGCTCGATCGCGCCATAGGTGCCGCCATCATAGACGCCGAACAATGTCGTGCGGTTCATGATGCGGACATCGGGGAGTGCTGCGAGTTCGGCCAGCGTGCGCGAAATCCATTCGGCCGCCGGCAGGCTGTCGATGGTGCCGCCGTCGGCAAGCAGACGGCCGCCGAACGCAAAATCTTCCTCGCACAGGATGACACGGGCGCCGCTGCGCCCGGCCGCCAATGCCGCCGCAAGCCCGGCCGGGCCGGAGCCGGCGATCAGCACGTCGCAATGCGCCCACGCCTTGTCGTAATGGTCGGGATCGGCGACGCCGGCGGCGCGGCCGAGGCCGGCGGCGCGGCGGATCGCCGGTTCGTAGACCGCTTCCCAGAATTTCGCCGGCCACATGAAGGTCTTGTAGTAGAAGCCGGCGACGAAGATCGGCGCAAACAGCTGGTTGACCGCCATCAGATCGTGGCGCAGCGACGGCCAGCGGTTCTGGCTGGCGGCCTCGAGCCCGTCATAAAGCTCGGCCGTGGTCGCCTTGGTGTTGGGCTCGCGCCGCGCTCCGCTGCGCAGTTCGACCAGCGCGTTGGGCTCCTCCGACCCGGCGGTCAGGATGCCGCGCGGGCGATGGTATTTGAACGAGCGGCCGACCAGCTTGACGCCATTGGCGATCAGCGCCGAGGCCAGCGTGTCGCCTTGGAAGCCGGCAAAGCTCTTGCCGTCGAAGCGGAAGCTCAGTGGCGCGGCGCGATCGATGAGACCGCCGCTCTCCAGCCGGTGTGTCTGCGCAGGGCCAACCATCAGGCGCTCACCTTGGCGGCACCAACGCCCGCAGCCGGCTCGACCGACGAAATCTCGTGCGTCAGCGTGTTGCGGGCGACCTTCAGCCAGGCCCGGCAGCCGCCGCTATGATACCAGTATTCGCTCATCGGCCCGGCGACATTGTCGCGCAGATAGACATAGTCGAAGACCTCGTCTTCGGAGGCGCCGGCCGCCGGACGCGTCGGCTTGGCGTCGCCCAGATAGGTGAACTCGCCGAGTTCGCGTTCGCCGCAGAAGGGACAGACAATGCGCATGCTTCTTCAGCCAGCCTTCAATGCAGGTTCGGTTGGGCGCCCTGGCCCTTTTCGTCGATCATCGCACCTCGCCGGAAGCGGTCGAGACGAAAGCGAGTAGCCTCCTTGTGCGGCTCGTCGCGCGCCAGCAGATGGGCAAAGACCAGGCCGGAGCCGGGCGTCGCCTTGAAGCCGCCATAGCACCAGCCGGCGTTGAGATAGAGCCCGTCGACCGGTGTTTTGTCGATGATCGGCGAGCCGTCCATCGACATGTCCATGATGCCGCCCCACTGACGCAGAAGCCGTATCCGGCCGATCATCGGCATCAGCGCCATGCCGCCTTCGCAGACGTCTTCCATGACAGGCAGATTGCCGCGCTGGGCGTAGGAATTGTAGCCGTCTATATCGCCGCCGAAGACCAGGCCGCCCTTGTCGGACTGGCTGACGTAGAAATGCCCGGCGCCGAACGTCATGACATTGGGGATCAGCGGCTTGATCGCCTCGGAGACGAAGGCCTGCAGCACATGGCTTTCGATCGGCAGCCGCATGCCGGCCATCGCCGCGACGCGCGACGAGGAGCCGGCGACCGCCATGCCGACCTTGGCCGCGCCGATCCTGCCGCGGCTCGTCTCGACGCCGGTCACCTTGCCGCTGCCGTCGCGGATAAAGCCGGTCACCTCGCAATTCTGGATGATGTCGACGCCGAGCGCGCTCGCCGCATGCGCATAGCCCCAGACCACGGCGTCGTGGCGTGCCGTGCCGCCGCGTCGCTGCAAAAGCCCGCCCTGCACCGGAAAGCGCGCATTGTCGAAGTTCAGGAACGGCATCATCTTCCTGACCGCCGCCAGATCGAGCAGTTCGGCATCGATGCCGTTGATGCGCATGGTGTTGCCGCGCCGTGCGTAGGCGTCGCGCTGCGCGTCGGAATGGTAGAGATTGATGACGCCGCGCTGGCTGACCATGGTGTTGTAGTTGAGGTCCTGCTCCATACGTTCCCACAGCTTCATCGAAAGCTCGTAGAAGCCGGTATTGCCGGGCAGCCCGTAATTGGAGCGGATGATGGTGGTGTTGCGGCCGGCATTGCCGGAGCCGATCCAGCCTTTTTCCAGCACCGCGACATTCCTGATGCCGTACTCGCTGGCGAGGAACCATGCCGTCGCCAGTCCATGGCCGCCGCCGCCGATGATCACCACGTCGTAGTGGCTCTTCGGGCTGGCGTCGCGCCAGGTGCGCTGCCAGTTCTTGTGGCCGGAAAATGCCGCCCGGGCGAGGGAGAAGATCGAGTATTTCATGAACCTGTTTCGCGCCGGGCGTGCAACAATTCCGGATCAGATGTCGAGCGTGTGGTCGCGCTCCCACTGGGTGAAGTGGGAAGCATAGGAATTCCATTCCTGTTGCTTGAGCTTTAGATAGGCCGACGAGAATTCCTCACCCAGCGCCGCCTTGAGCGATTTGTCGTTGTCGAACTCGCGCAATGCGTCGAGCAGGTTGAGCGGCAGCTTCGGCGCCCCTTCGACCGTATGGCCGAACTGGTACATGTCGATGTCGTAGCGCCGGCCGGGATCGGCCTTCGAGCGGACACCGTCGAGCCCGGCGGCGATGATCACGGCCTGCAGCAGATAGGGGTTTGCCGCGCCGTCGGGCAGGCGCAGCTCGAAGCGGCCGGGGCCGGGCACGCGCACCATGTGGGTGCGGTTGTTGCCGGTCCAGGTCACGGTGTTCGGCGCCCAGGTGGCGCCGGAGATGGTGCGCGGTGCGTTGATGCGCTTGTAGGAATTGACCGTCGGGTTGGTGATGGCGGCAAGCGCGGAAGCATGTTTCATGATGCCGCCGAGGAAATTCCTGCCCTTGGCCGACAGGCCGAGTTCCATCGCATTATCGGCAAAGACATTGGTCTTGCCGTCCCTGTCCCAAACCGAGATGTGGGCATGGCAGCCATTGCCGGTCAGGCCCTGGAACGGCTTCGGCATGAAGGTCGCGCGCAGGCCGTGCTTTTCCGCAACGGATTTCACCATGAATTTGAAGAAGGAATGCTTGTCGGCGGTCGCCAGAGCATCGTCGAAGGCCCAGTTCATCTCGAACTGGCCGTTGGCGTCCTCATGGTCGTTCTGGTAGGCGCCCCAGCCGAGCGCCAGCATATGGTCGCAGATCTCGGCGATGACGTCGTAGCGGCGCATCACCGCCTGCTGGTCGTAGCAGGGCTTCGACGCCGTATCGTATTCGTCGGAAATCGTCTTGCCGTCCGGCGAGATCAGGAAGAACTCGGCCTCGACGCCGGTCTTGATGTGCATGCCGTCGCCGGCGGCCTCGGCGATCAGCCGCTTCAGCGTGTTGCGTGGCGCCTGCTCGACCGATTTGTCGTCCATCATGCAGTTGGCGGCGACCCAGGCGACTTCGGGCTTCCACGGCAACTGGATCACCGAATCCGGATCCGGCACGGCCAGCATGTCGGGATGCGCCGGCGTCAGGTCGAGCCAGGTAGCAAAGCCGGCAAAGCCGGCGCCGTCCCGCTGCATGTCGGCGATCGCCTGCGCCGGCACCAGCTTCGCACGCTGCCCGCCGAACAGGTCGGTGTAGGATATCATGAAATATTTGACGCCCTTCTCCTTGGCGAAGGCGGCGAGATCGTTCCCCATTATAATTCCTCGCTTACTGGCATTTTGGTTTGTCTTAGAAGCCGTTCTTGCCCGGTATCCAGTTGGTGCCGGTCAGCGGCACGCCGGCCATGGCGGCGGCTTCGATCGTCAAGGCGACAAGATCCTCGGGCTCGAGATTGTGCAGGCTGTTCTTGCCGCAGGCGCGGGCGATTGTCTGAGCCTCAAGTGTCATTACCTTAAGATAGTTCGCCAGCCGTCGTCCGGCCGCAATCGGATCGACCCGTTTCATTAGCTCGGGATCCTGCGTGGTGATGCCGGCCGGGTCGCGTCCCTCATGCCAGTCGTCATAGGCGCCGGCGGTGGTGCCGAGCTCGTTGTATTCCGCTTCCCAGCGCGGGTCATTGTCGCCGAGCGCGACAAGCGCTGCCGTGCCGATCGACACCGCGTCGACGCCGAGCGCCAGCGCCTTGGCGACGTCGGCGCCGTTGCGTATGCCGCCGGAGACGATCAGCTGCACCTTGCGGTGCATGCCGAGATCCTGCAGCGCCTGCACAGCCGGCCTGATGCAGGCAAGCGTCGGCTGGCCGACATTTTCGATGAACACCTCCTGGGTTGCCGCCGTGCCGCCCTGCATGCCGTCGACGACGACGACATCGGCGCCCGATTTCACGGCAAGCGCGGTATCATAATAGGGCCGCGCGCCGCCGACCTTGACGTAGATCGGCTTTTCCCAATCGGTGATTTCGCGCAGTTCGAGGATCTTGATCTCGAGGTCGTCCGGCCCGGTCCAGTCGGGGTGGCGCGAGGCCGAGCGCTGGTCGATGCCTTTCGGCAGCGTGCGCATTTCGGCAACGCGGTCGGAAATCTTCTGGCCGAGCAGCATGCCGCCGCCCCCGGGCTTGGCGCCCTGGCCGACGACCACCTCGATCGCATCGGCGCGGCGCAGATCGCGCGGGTTCATGCCGTAGCGCGACGGCAGGTACTGGTAAACCAGCGTCTTCGAATGGCCGCGCTCTTCCTCGGTCATGCCGCCGTCGCCGGTGGTGGTCGAGGTGCCGGACAGCGTCGCGCCGCGGCCGAGCGCTTCCTTGGCCGGACCGGACAGCGAGCCGAAGCTCATGCCAGCAATGGTGATCGGGATCTTCAGCTCGATCGGTTTCTTCGCATAGCGCGAACCGAGCACGACGCTGGTGTCGCAGCGCTCGCGATAGCCTTCGAGCGGATAGCGCGAGATCGAAGCGCCGAGGAACAGAAGGTCGTCGAAATGCGGAAGCTTGCGCTTGGCGCCGGCGCCCCTGATATCATAGATGCCGGTCGCCGCGGCGCGGCGGATCTCGGAAAGCGTATAGTCGTCGAAGGTCGCGGATTTGCGCGGCGTCGTCGGCGGGTTGCGATAGGTCATGCTGCCTCAATACGCATCGGCGTTGTCGATATTGAAATTGTAAAGCGTGCGCGCCGAACCGTAGCGCTTGAACTCCGCCGCCTTGACGCCGGTCACGCCGGCACGGTCGAGCAGGTTTTGCAGCAATTCCAGGTGTTCGGGCCGCATCTCCTTGGCGATGCAGTCGGCGCCGAGGCTTTCGACCTTGCCGCGCACGAAGAGCCGCGCCTCGTAGATCGAATCGCCGAGCGCATCGCCGGCATCGCCCAGCACCACGAGGTTGCCGGATTGCGCCATGAAGGCCGACATGTGGCCGATATTGCCGTGGACGACGATGTCGATGCCTTTCATCGAGATTCCGCAGCGCGACGACGCATTGCCTTCGATGACCAGCAGCCCGCCCCGACCGGTGGCGCCGGCATACTGGCTGGCATCGCCTTTGACGACGATCTGGCCGGACATCATGTTTTCGCCAACGCCGGGCCCGGCCGAACCATGCACGGTGATGGTGCCGCCGTCGTTCATGCCGCCGCAATAATAGCCGACGCTGCCGCGGACATCGATGGCGACCGGCTGGTCGACGCCGACGGCGACCGAATGGCTGCCGCGCGGATGCAGTACCTCCCAGGCGGTCTCGTTCGAACCGGGAGCCAGATCGTGCAGCGCCTGGTTGAGCTCGCGCAGCGACATTTCGGCCAGGTCGAAGACCCTCGATGCCTGGCCCGGCTCGCGCGCGGCCTTGGAGAGGTTAATTGCCGGCATAAGATCAATGCTCCCAGAAATAGACGGTTGCGGGCTCGGGTTCCCAGACCTTCGCATTGTCTATGCCGGGCAGTTTGGTCAGCGCACGATATTCCGAGCCGAAGGCGACATACTGGTCGGTTTCGGCCATCACGGCGGGCTTGCAGGCGATCGGATCGCGCACCACGCCGAAGCCGTTCTTGGTGCCGACGACGAAGGTGAAGAAGCCGTCGAGGTCGCTCAGCGTGCCTTCCAGCGCCTCGCCGAGGTTCTTGCCATGCGCCATCTGCGAGGAGAGATAGGCGGCCGCGACTTCGGTGTCGTTCTCGGTCTCGAATGTCATGCCTTCGCGGATCAGCTCGCGGCGGACATTGTTGTGGTTGGACAGCGAGCCATTATGCACCAGGCACTGGTCGGCGCCGGTCGAGAACGGATGCGCGCCCATCGTCGTCACCGCCGATTCGGTCGCCATGCGGGTATGGCCGATGCCGTGCGTGCCGGTCATCTCGCGGACGCCGAACCGATCGACGACCGCTTCCGGCAAGCCGACTTCCTTGTAGATCTCGACGACGTCGCCGGCGCCCATGATGCGGATGTCGGGGCGCAGCGCCTGGATCGCCTCGCGCGCTTCGTCGATCTTGGCAGGCGTCGTCCTGACCACCGCATGCGTCGACTTCGCAGCCAAGCTCACCGGCGCGCCGATCGCCTTGGCGAGGTCGGCGTCGAGGCCGCGGAAATCGCGCTCCGGCTTGGCCGACTGGATGGTGATCTTGGCTTCATTGGAAGACGCGCCATAGATGGCGATGCCGGCGCTGTCGGGACCGCGATCGCTGAGCGAGATCAGCATCTCCGACAGCATCGCGCCAAGCTGGGGCTCAAGCGACTTGTCCTTCAAAAACAGTCCGACGATTCCGCACATGTCAGGCTCCGAGATTTGTTCCCTTGGAGATGTATCGAATGAGTCCCGGGAATTCAATTAGTATGAAAAAAATTTTCCTGTCGTTATATATCGGCTCAGGCGCTGCCGGCCGCACTATCGCTGCGCTTGCCGCCATTGTGAACCCATTTGGCATGGCGGACGCGGGCGATCTTGTAGGCATCCAGGATCGACAGGGCATAGATCAGGAAGCCGCCGGCATGCCGGCCGATGAAGCTGGCATCCGGCGGCGCGATCTTGGCGGTGACCCAGGCCAGGATCACCATGAAAAACAGGAACTGCAGGCCGCGCACCGGCACGCCTAGCACGACATGCCCGCTCGCCGGCAAGACGATCGCGGCGCCGAGAACCAGATACGGGTTCGGTGGCGCGGGGGAGGTGGTGCTCTGGCTGCTCATGCCGCTTGCCGTTCGCTTTGATTGATGGCATCGCGCAGTGCCGACGCCGACGACAGCAGCCTCTCGACCAGCGCCGGATCGAGCCTGACCGTGCCGAATTCGGCTTGCCGGAACACGCCATAGCGCGCCCGCTCGGCCTCGGCCAGCAGCCAGACGATGCGCACGCCGTTCGGCGTGATCAGCAATTCCTTGGCGCGCCCCTCGACAAAGACATCGAGGTGGTCGGCGATAATGGCGTCAGGGAAGCGCACGCCCTTGCGGTCGCTCCGCAGCACTGCTTCGGCTGGAAATCCCGCCGCCTTCGGCAGTGTATGGTCGAGATGATCGAAATTGGAAAAAGTCGTCGGCGATCCTGGCCGTATCATCATGTCGAAAGTGCCTGGCACCGCGACCTTTTCGGTGATCGAAACGCTCAGCCAGCGCGCCGGCAGCTTCCTTATCGCCAGCGTGTCGACGATGGTCCGCACCTGCACCCGCCGGCCGTTCCACGAGCCGACGAAGGTGACGACGCCGGCGGTGCCGTCCGAGATGTTGGCCACGTCGGGGATGACAGCACTGACACCGGCTTCGTCGGCGGCAAGTGCGGCCAAGGCCTTGGTGCGGTTGGCCCGCGCAAGCCAGGCGAAATGGAGGACGAGAGCCAGGGCAACCGCCCCGGCGAGCAATGCTGAGATCATTTCAGATATCTCGTCATGCGCAGGCCCGCCCCGTTTTGGAGCAGGCGTATCGAGTCCCCCTCATCCGGCCGCTTCGCGGCCACCTTCTCCCCGCTGGGGAGAAGAGGCTGGCGTCAACGCTGGCGACCCCTCTCCCCCCGGGGAGAGGTCGGATTGCCCCGAATTGCCCTTCGCAATTCGGTTGGCAGTCCGGGTGAGGGGGCGCTTGCCCATGTGCGATTGCCCTGCGTTCTGGGATGAGCCTACTCCTGTCAGTACCCCTGCGGTTTCGGCCACGGCATGGTGAACTGGGCACCGCGGCGCACGAATCTGTAGCGGTAGAAGTGGAACCACAGCGAGATCAGGAAGTAGAAGGCGACCATGGCGATCAGCTGCGAGCCGAAGCCGAGGAAGATCGCAAAGAAGGTGACCACGCAAAGGCAGAACAGCACGATCGCCGGCAGCGGATGGAAGGGATGGGTGTAGCCGCGGCGGATCGAGCCGAGCGGCCACTTCTTCCTGAACATGATGATGTTGATGCTCATGAAAGTGTATTGCAGCACGCCCGACAGGATGGAGAAGGTGATCGCCTGGTTGAGGTCGGCGATGAAGGCGAAGGCAAGCGCGATCGGCAGCAGGAACAGGATCGAGCGATAGGGCGTGCGGTATTTCGGATGCACCGCCGAGAACCAGGTCGGCAAATAGCGGTCGCGGCCGAGCGAGAACCAGGCGCGCGCGGCGTCGTTGATGCAGCCATTGGCGGAAGCAAGTGCCGCAAGCAGCGTCGCGATAAACAACAGGTTCTCGAGCAGCGGGCTGCCGGTCAGCTTTCCCGCGTCCCAGAGCGGGTACGGGGTGACGCCGAGATATTCCCATGGCATCAGCGAGGCGCAGACATACCAGGTCATGGCGGCGGCGATCAAAAGCGTGATCATGCCGGCCATCGTGCCATAGGGCAGCGAGCGCGCCGGCGAGCGCACTTCCTCGGCGGCCTGCGTGGTGCCCTCGATGCCGAGATAGTACCAGATGCCGAACTGGAAGGCGGCGATGACGCCGATCCAGCCATAGGGCAGCGCATTGCCGGGGGTGACCAGCTCGTTCAGCTTGAGCACGGCGCCTTGCGTCCACGGGCTGACCGAAAAGAACAGGATGACGATGGAGACATAGGCAATGGCGGTGATGACGAAATTGACGTTGAGCGTCATCAGAACGCCGCGATAGTTGAGCCATGCCAGCACGACGATGGTGGCGGCGATGAAGGAGTTGTAGCTCATCCCTTCGACGCCGGCCTTGGCGACGATTGTTTGGCCGAGCAGTATCGCGTCGGAGACTTCGAGCATGGTATAGGCAAAGACCAGGAAGAGCGCGACGTTGAAGGCCATCAACGGCCCGACGATGTGCTTGGCCTGCGCATATTGGCCGCCGGCGGCGGCGACCGTTGAGGTGACCTCGGAATCGATCATGGCGACGGAGGTGTAGAGCAGGCCGACGATCCAGCAGACCACCAGTGCGGCGAGCGCGCCGCCCTTGTCGGCGGAGAAGTTCCAGCCGGTGAATTCGCCGACCAGAACGATGCCGACGCCGAGCGCCCAGACATGGGCCGGGCCAAGCACCCTGAGCAGCGAGACCCTGTCGCCATGCACTGCCGGTTCAAGTGTGACCGTCATCGTTCAATCCCCACTCAGATCCGGTGTTTTTCGGACACAGCTTCAAGTTCGCCTTCCCTGGACGAGGTCAGCATCTCTTCGGAATAGGTCGTGTCGATCTTGAACCAGTCGTAGAGCATCCACAGCGCGAGCACGATCGAGATGCCCCAGCATGCGTAAGAGAGTGCCACCCACATGACGATGCTTCCCCGATTTATTTGTCGTCGAATTTTTCGTTGATGACGTCGCAGTATTCACGGTCGGATGCGCGGAACAGGAAGATGAAATAGCCGATCAGCACCGCGGCCATGATGATCAGCGTCGGCCAGTCGATGATGTAGTGGAAGCGGTTCTGGATGATGTCATGCGCGGTTTCCGGCGTGTAGCCGAGCTTTTCCCAGATCGAGGCCATGGTCGGGTTCTGTCCAAGCGCTTCCCACGTCTTGGCGTCGAGCGCATCGATGGATTTTGCCGCCCCTGCGAGGCCCAGCTTGAGCGGCAGCCACAGCGCGACGAAAATCGCGACCACGACGACGGCGATATCGAAAACCTGGCCGGCTTTGCTCTGTTCCGGCGGTGTGTAGCGGGCCATGCGTCTCCCCCTCAGGACTTGCGGTTGCGGTAAGCGTCGGCATTCTTGATGTCGAGGCCGTAGATGAAGTCCTTGTCTTCCTTGTAGTGGTTGACCATCGCCAGGATGGCGGCCGTGTTGAAGATCAGCACCGCGGCGGCAGCGACCGCGACGACTAGCTTGATGCCTGCGTCGGGGATGTACGGCCATGTCATGAAGAGGACGAAGAGGATCGTCGCCCACAGACAGACGATCAGGAGCACCGATCCACGAAGGTCGGAACGGTACAGGGCTTCAATGCGCTGCTGCATGTCGGACATCGGTTCCCCTCCATCGCTCTCTTTCAAGAGAGTGAAATTTTTTTCATAACTTCAAGCCGAACTCCGCAATTGTCAAGACGATTTTACGCAACGTTAACTGTTTGTTTGACCAGCCGGATTTTGCCTGACAATGAAATTATTTGCTTGCGGGTATTGCAGGCTCTCGGCGTTTGCGATCAATATTCGGGCAACGCTCCCGCCAGGGAGCAGGGGAAAGCAAGAAGTTTTTTCGAACGGAGGACCAGCGGATGACGGCATCCTGGAGATTTTCGGCCCTTGCGGACCGCCATCGCGCGCTCGGCTCGAAGCTCGAAGACTGGAGCGGCATGGGCACCGCGTGGACCTACGACAAGGGAGCCGACGAAGAGTATATCGCCATCCGCACCAAGGCCGGCCTGATGGACGTGTCCGGCTTGAAGAAGGTCCACATCACCGGGCCGCACGCCTCGCACCTGATCGACCTGGCGACGACGCGCGACGTCGAAAAGATCTATCCCGGCAAGTCGGCCTATGCCTGCATGCTGAACGAGGCCGGCAAGTTCACCGACGACTGCATCCTCTACCGCACCGGCCCGAATTCCTGGATGGTGGTGCATGGCTCGGGCACCGGCCATGAAGAGCTGCAGCGCGCTTCGGTCGGTCGTGACGTGTCGCTGCGCTTCGATGACAATCTGCACGACCTTTCGCTGCAAGGCCCGACCGCCGTCGACTATCTGGCAAAGCATGTGCCGGGCATTCGCGACCTCAACTATTTCCATCACATGCAGACGCAGCTGTTCGGCTTGCCGGTGATGATCTCGCGCACTGGCTACACCGGCGAGCGCGGCTACGAGATCTTCTGCCGTGGCCAGGACGCCGGCACGATCTGGGACAGGATCCTCGACGAGGGCAAGAGCGCCGGCATCATCCCGTGCCGCTTCACCACGCTCGACATGCTGCGCGTCGAGAGCTACCTGCTGTTTTACCCCTACGACAATTCGCAGAAATACCCGTTCGAGAACGAAGGCCCCGGCGACACGCTGTGGGAGCTCGGCCTCGATTTCACCGTCAGCCCCGGCAAGACAGGCTTTCGCGGCGCCGAGGAGCATTATCGCCTCAAGGGCAAGGAGCGCTTCAAGATCTTCGGCGTGCTGCTCGAAGGCAAGGAGCCGGCCGACGAGGGCGCGCCAGTCTATCGCGACGGCAAAAAAGTCGGCGTGGTGACCTGCGCCATGTATTCGCCGCTGGTCAAAAAATCGATGGGCATCGCCCGGCTCGACGTCGACTGCGCGGTACAAGGCACCAGGCTCGAGATCCGCAACAAGAGCGGCGCCATCAGCGCAACCGCCGAGCCGCTTCCGTTCGACGATCCGAAGAAGACCAAGCGCACGGCGAAAGGCTGAGGCATACTGCGGGTATGGCAGCGAAAAGCATCATCAGCCGGCCGGTCTATGGGACCCTGTCTCCGCAGCCCGGCAAGTATCATCTTTTCGTAGCGGATGCAGAGGGAGCGCTGGCGATTGCCGATCTGGCCGCCAAGGCACCGGCGGACTTCTTCGGCGGCGCCCACATCATTTTCATTCCCGGCCGCGACAGCAAATATGCCGATGTGCTCGAAGCGCTGAAGCCGGCGCAGTTCTACCTCGGCCATTCCTTTGCCAGCGCTTTGCCGCGGCTGAAGCAGACGCTGGCAAACGCGCATATGGGACTCAGGCTCTACCTTGCCGGCACCGAAGGGCTGATCGGCCAGGCCATGCAGGCGGCGCTCGAAGCCGGCATCGACCACATCTCGATCCAGACCGAGCATCGCGGCTCGCTGGCGCGCCGCATGCAGTGCGTCCACTGCAAGGGCATCACCGAGAACGTGACGACGCAGCCGGCGACCTGTTCGCATTGCGGCCTCTTGCTTCTGGTTCGCGACCACTATTCACGACGCCTCGCCGCTTTCCAGGGCGTCTGCATCAATGCCGAGGACCGCAGTGAAATTCCTCCGACGGAGGAGGTCTTTCGATGAGCACCGGCACCACCAAGCTCGACGTCATCGTCAGCGATGTCGTTCCGGTCAACGAGCTGGTGACGCGCTTTCACTTCCGCAGGCGCGACGGCGAGCTCTTGCCGACCTTTTCCGGCGGCGCCCATGTCGTCGTCGAGATGCGCGATGGCGAGCGGACCAGGCTCAATCCCTATTCGTTGATGGGCTCGCCGCTCGACACCCGCGAATACACCATCTCGGTTCGCCGCGACGAGGCCGGCCGCGGCGGCTCGCTGTTCATGCACCGGCAGGTCAGGCCGGGCACGGAGATGGTGGTCAGCTACCCCGTCAACCTGTTCTCGCTCGATCTGCGCGCCAGGAAGCATCTGATGCTGGCCGGTGGCATCGGCATCACCCCGTTCATGGCGCAGACCGCGCAGCTGGCGGCGGAGGGCGGCAATTTCGAGTTGCACTACACCTGCCGCACCGCTTCGCTCGGCACCTATGCCGATCTGCTGAGAGAGCGCTACGAGCGCCGGGTCAGGCTCTATCACGACGATCGCGACGAGCGCATCGAGCTCGACCGGCTGCTGTCGTCGCAGCCGCTCGGCACCCATCTCTATGTCTGTGGCCCGTCCGGCATGATCGGCTGGGTGCGTGACCGCGCCGCCGCTCTAGGCTGGCCTCCCCAGACCGTGCATTTCGAGCATTTCGCGGCACCGCAGCCGGGTGCGCCCTTCGACGTGACGCTGGCGGTCAGCGGCAAGACGATCCGCGTCGACGAGCAGCAGAGCCTGCTCGAGGCGATCGAGGCGGCCGGCGTCGATCCGCCCTATCTCTGCCGCGGCGGCGTCTGCGGCCAGTGCGAGACCAACGTCATCTCGCATGACGGCAAATTCATCCACAACGACCACTGGCTGAGCGAGGAAGACCACCGTTCGGGCTGCAAGATCATGCCCTGCGTGTCGCGCTTCGAGGGCAGGTCGCTGGTGCTGGAAAGATAGGAGGCGAGCTTGGACATTACCTTTCGCAAGGAAACCTTTCGCGACGACTTCACCTTCAGGAACAGCCCCGAGCACATCAGGCGGTTCCCGTTCCCGTTCCACGAAGACAGCTACATGTATGCGGTCAACATCGAGCCGCATGTCGTCGGGCCGAAGGGCAGCGTGCTGCAGAATTTGATCGACGTCGACGAGCACTATGTCGCCGAGATGCAGGACCGCGCTTTGGTGCTGGCCGAGGATCCGCTGCGCTGCCAATCGCTGCCGCACATGACGCTGGCCGGCTGGGATCTGCTTGAGCTTTTGATGGAGCAGCAGGCGCTGGGCTATCCCGAGCATTTCACCCTGGCCCGCGACGGCGACCGCTGGCGCTGGATCAACCGGCCGCTCGGCATCGACGACAGCTTCACCTTCGGTGACGTCTCGACGCTGCCCTATGGGCCGATGGAATACATCACCCGCCAGAGCCAGGGCGATTTCTGCATCCTCGACCAGCGCGACGGCAATCTGTGGATGGATGCCGGCATGGTCACCACCCAGGCCGACTGGTCGCTCGATTTCGACATCGGCATGAACTTCTTCGAATGGCACGCGCCGGTGCCGCTGGCGCATGAGAAGGGCATATTCGTCCGGGCGCTGAAGTTCCTCACCAATATCCAGCAGGGTAAGCCGGCGCGCCGGCTGAACTGGACGATGACCATCAATCCGCGCCTCGATACCAGCCCGGAAAATTACCACAAATGGGGTCCGGACCGCGCCACGGTGACGCCGGAAAATGTCGGCGACAAGGTTCATCTGCGCGTCGAGCTGCAGAGCTTCTGGCGGCTGCCGCGCTCGAATGCGATCGTGTTCCCGATCCGCTGTTACCTGATCAAGATGGACGAGCTGGTGATGCAGCCGAAATGGGCACGGCGCCTGCACCGCGTCATCCGCGACCTGCCCGAGGAACTCGCCACCTACAAGGGCCTGACGCGCTACCGCGCGACGCTCGTCGAATGGCTGTCGAAGTTGGATGACGGCAGTGCGACGTCGCCGGGGTTTGGGCCGGATTGAGTTTTTCTTGCCCCTGTTGGCGCTGCCCTAAAGCAGCCAATCTCCCCCCTAGAGGGGGAGATGCCCGGCAGGGCAGAGGGGGGCGCCGTGGAGCGCCGGCCTTGCCCAATCTCCACCCCAGCGCCTCCGCGAAGCTCACGACGCGCCGCCCAGCCCAGCCACGATCACGACATGCTGACAGACATTGTCGATATCGCGAATGACATCGTCGTTCCAGAAGCGCAGGACCGTCCAGCCCAGCGCTTCGAACTTCGCGGTTCTTGCAGCGTCCGATTCCGACGTTTCGGCCTGGCCATGCTGGGAACCATCAAGCTCGACGATCAGCTTTTTGTCCGGGCATGCAAAATCGACGACATGGCCGGCGATAGGCATCTGGCGTCGAAATCCCAGTCCCATCAACCTGTGTGCCCTGATCTCATTCCAAAGCTTGAGTTCGGCATCGGTCATCACCTTGCGCATCTTGCGCGCATTGCGGCGGTTGTTGGCGGATACTAGATTATGCGTCATCGCGGTTCGCCCCCCTCTGTCCTGCCGGACATCTCCCCCTCAAGGGGGGAGATCGAATGTCACTTCGGCTTCGCCAATCCCCAATGCTGCAAAGAGTAGCCGTCGCGAAGCCGCCGATCTCCCTCACGAGGCGACCAAGGGGAGATCGAGCTCCGCTCACCCCGCGCTCTGCGGGTAGCAAATGATCGACAAATAGCGCATCGGCAGAACGGTCAGCACTTCCGGTCCGTGCGGTGCGTCGGCGTCGAAGAATAGGCTGTCGCCGGGCTTCATCGGGTAGAGATTGCTGCCGTGCCGGTAAACCACTTCGCCTTCGAGCATATACAGGAACTCCATGCCTTCGTGCTGGAAGGTCGGAAACACGTCGGAATCTTCGGTCAGCGTGATCAGATAGGGTTCGACGACGACGCCGCTGGTGTTGGAGCCGATATGGCCGAGCAGATTGTACTGGTGGCCGGCGCGCGTGCCGCGGCGCTCGACGTCAAGGCCTTCCCCGGCCTTGACAAAGACGGCGCTGCGCTCTTCCTCGAAGCGGCGGAAGAATGCGGTGACGGGAACGCCGAGTGCCCGCGACAGCGCCTGCAACGTGGTCAGCGACGGCGAGGTGATGCCGTTCTCGATCTTCGACAGCATGCCAAGCGAAATGTCGGTGGCGGCCGCCAGATCGGCGACGGTGATGCCGAGCTTCTTGCGGAATGCCCGCACCTCGCGGCCGATCGCGACCTCCAGCACTTTTTCGCGAGTGTCGCGAATGGCGTGCGGGTTCTGGGTGAGCGGCGCGCGCATCTTGCGCGGATCGATTACAGCAACCGACGGCTTGGCTTTGCCCGCGGCGGCTGCCGCAGGCTTTAGACTGGTCGCTTTTTTCGCCATTTCGCCACCCCGGACCTTGCCGATTCATTTCACTCACGGTGAACATATTCGGTGCCGATACAGAAGCGCAACTCTTACGGCAAGCCACCCGTGTCGAATTGCGCAATGTCCGGATTTCGCCCGAGCTACCGCGTCGCTTGGAAATCCAGCGTGGTGAAACGAGGGTTTCGCGACAAGGCCTGTTGACAGCATCGAAGGGGTAATTACTGTCCTGTCAGTGAAATTTGTTTCGTTAGAGAAATGAGATCGGGAGGCCCGAAATGAAAGATCGTGTTGCCGTCATCGGAGCCGGGCCGTCCGGCATGGCCCAGCTCAGGGCCTTCAAGTCGGCCGCCGACAACGGCGCCGACATTCCCGAGATCGTCTGCTTCGAAAAGCAGTCCGACTGGGGCGGCCTGTGGAACTACACCTGGCGCACCGGCCTCGACGAGCACGGCGACCCGGTGCACGGCTCGATGTACCGCTATCTCTGGTCGAACGGCCCGAAGGAATGCCTCGAATTCGCCGACTATACGTTCGAGGAGCATTTCGGCCGGCCGATCGGCTCCTATCCGCCTCGCGCCGTGCTGTGGGACTACATCAAGGGCCGTGTCGAAAAATCCGGCGTGCGCCAATGGGTGCGCTTCAACAGCCCGGTGCGCATGGTCACCTTTTCCGATGCGACGAAGAAGTTCACCGTCACCGCGCATGACCGCACCAACGACGTCACCTACTCGGAAGAGTTCGACAATGTCGTCGTCGCTTCGGGGCATTTCTCCGTGCCCAACGTTCCTTATTTCGAGGGCTTTTCGACCTTCAACGGCCGTATCCTGCACAGCCATGACTTCCGCGACGCGATGGAATTCAAGGGCAAGGACATTTTGATCATCGGCCGCTCCTATTCGGCCGAGGACATCGGCTCGCAATGCTACAAATACGGCGCCAGATCGATCACCTCCAGCTACCGCTCGAAGCCGATGGGCTTCAGATGGCCGGAGAACTGGAAGGAAGTGCCGCTGCTGCAGAAGGTCGTCGGCAAGACCGCGCATTTCAAGGACGGCAGCACCAAAGACGTTGACGCCATCATCCTGTGCACCGGCTATCTCCACTCCTTCCCGTTCCTGACCGAAGATCTGAAGCTGAAGACCGCCAACCGCATGTGGCCGGACGGGCTCTACGAGGGCGTCGTCTGGGAGAAAAACCTGAAGCTGTCCTATATCGGCATGCAGGACCAGTTCTACACCTTCAACATGTTCGACGCGCAGGCCTGGTTCGCCCGCGACGTCATCATGGGCCGCATCAAACTGCCCTCGGCCGATGCGATGGCCGAGCACGGCAAAAAGTGGCGGGCACGCGAGGAAACGCTGGAAGACGCCGAGCAGATGATCTGGTTCCAGGGCGACTACACCAGGGAGTTGATGGAGCAGACCGACTATCCCGGCTTCGATGTCGAGGCTGTCAATCAGACCTTCATGGAGTGGGAGCACCACAAGGCGGAAGACATCATGGGCTTCCGCGACCATTCCTATCGCTCGCTGATGACCGGCACGATGGCGCCGCTGCATCACACGCCCTGGCTGCAGGCGATGGACGATTCGATGGAGAGCTATCTCGAGGTGAAGGGCGTGGCGGCGGAGTAGGCAAGTCCGAACGACGATTGCCTTGCCTCAGACAACGTCCCGCGCCGGGTCGGCCGCCAGCGCCAGGGAATTTGCGACGT
Source organism: Mesorhizobium sp. M1217 (assembly GCF_040318275.1). Classification (NCBI taxonomy): domain Bacteria; kingdom Pseudomonadati; phylum Pseudomonadota; class Alphaproteobacteria; order Hyphomicrobiales; family Phyllobacteriaceae; genus Mesorhizobium; species Mesorhizobium sp. M1217. The sequence continues at coordinate 23,127 of NZ_JAMYMA010000024.1, forward strand.
GCTCGAGGTGCTCCTCGCTCAAGATGCTGGTCGCGACGCGCACGGCACTGGTCTTCCCGGTCGAAAACTTGGCCCCGGCATGGACCGCGATGCCGTGGGCAGCCAGCGTGACCATTGCGTAAGGTTCCGAAGCAACCGGAATGAGGACGCTGAGACCGTGTCCGGCGTCGATCCCGACATTGCGTTTCGCCAGTTCGCCGGCGAGCCGTTCGCGACGGCGGCGGTACACTTCCTTCGCCTGCTCGACCAAGACAGCCGTGGCCGGGTCTTGCAGCAGCCAGGCGGTGGCCGCCTGCAGGATACGGCTGGTCCATCCCGAGCTGAAGCTGCGATAGGACTGGATCTGTTCGACGATCGTCGCCGATCCGGACAGCACGGCGAGCCGCAGGTCCGGGCCATGGGTCTTGGAATAGGACAGGATGTGGACGACGCGATCGGGAAAACGCCGGCCAAGCGAAATGCCCGGCGCATCGGCAATATCGCCAACGCCGTCATCTTCGACAATCAGCACGTCGGTGCCGGCGAGCAGGTCGCCGATGACTTCCAGCCGCGCCGACGACATGCAGGCGCCGGTCACCGAATGGACGCGCGGCTGGAATAGGAACGCGACCGGCCGCTGCCGCAGAGCGTTGGCGAGCGCGTCGGGCAAGGGGCCGTCACTGTCGCAGTCGACCGGGATGATCGGCACGTCGAGATCTTCGAGGATGTCGAGCAGGCGAAGCGCCGTCGGATTCTCGATGGCCACAGGCGCCCCCGTCGGGACCAGCGCATGCAGCAAGGTGTAGATGGCGTTGTAACCGCCATTGGTGGCCAGGAACGCGCCGGGATCGTACGGCCATGACGGGCGCACCGCGGCCTCCAGCTCGGGCAGGATGCGCACCCGGTCGTAGCTGTTGAGCTTTTCGGCGCGCGCGCCATGCGCCAGCGCGATGTCGAGCGGCGGCAAGAGCTTCACATCGGGCTCCGCGATCGCCAGGTTCAGAATGTCCGCACCGTAATTGCCGCCGCTCATGTGGCGCTCGGGCCGGGCGGCAAAGCGGTTGCCCATGATCCAGGTGCCGTTGCGCCCGCGGCCGCCGATGATCTTGTAGCGCCGCAGCTCGCTCCACGCCTGCGAGACCGTCGCCGGGCTGACGCCGAGCACATAGGCAAGATCGCGCACCGGCGGAAGCTTTGCGCCGACAGGCAGCGCGCCGCTTCTGATCAGCGCGCTGGTCTCGCGCGCGATGCCGCGCGTCGTGCGGTCACCGAGGCGTTCAGCGAACCATCCTGCATCGAAATCCATCGAATCAACGACTGTCAGTGTGAATGTTCAGTAACATAATAACATTTGATCGGCCAAAAATAAACATTTACCAATCGCCGGTCAAACATAGCTTTGAAGTTCATGCCGATGCCCGCCTCCACCACGCCCGTCTCCATCACCATAGCCACCCGCGATTGGGACTACCTCACTCCCTTGGTCCTGGGTGACGTCACTTCGAGCCGCCTGTCGGTGAAGGTCGACCGTGTCGCCACGCTGATCCCGGATCTCTGCACGGATCCGAACTACGATGCGGCGGAGGTCTCGTTCAGCCGTTATCTGTCGGCCATGGCGTCGGGCCGGGATACGGTGGTTGGAATACCGTGTTTCATCATGCGCGGCTTTCGCCACCGCTGCATCATCACGGTCAGTGACAGTCCGCTGGTACGGCTCTCCGACCTTGCCGGCAAACGCATCGGCGTCACCGGCTGGCGCGATTCCGGCAACACATGGACGCGGGCGGCACTTCGCCGCGAAGGTGTCGGCGTCGAGGACGCCTACTGGTTTGCCGGCAGGCTGACATCCGAGCACCCGGTCGCCGACCGCCTCGACGGATTCGGCAGGCCGGGTCGCATCGAAGCAGCGCCAGGCGAGCGCCCGATGATGGAGCTGCTGGCGCAAGGCGAGCTCGACGCCGTTTTCACACCCTTCATGCCGGACGGCTTTTTCGGCCCGGCTTCCGGCTTCCGGCAAGTGCTGCGCGATTTTCGCGCGGCCGAACGCGCCTATTTCGCCGACGTCGGTTATGTCCCGGGCATGCATCTGGTCGCCGTCAAGGCCGTCCTGGCCAGGGAGCACCCCTGGCTGCCGCAGGAACTCGCCAGGCTGATCGACGAAAGCCAGCGCGTCTGGACGGGCAAGCGCCGAAAATATGCCGATACCTCGCCCTGGATCCTCGAGGAGCTGCTTCATGCGGGGCGCGACCTGCCTGCCTCCTGGAACGCCAGCGGCCTGCCCGCCAACCGGCGCATGATCGAGGATTTCGTCACCGAGCTACATGCCCAGGGCATTCTGACGGAACCGATTTCCGCCGAAGCCTTGTTTCCTTTCGACGCCAGGTCGCGGGCCACCGCAGCCTGACAACGCGCAACGAAGAACACGAAGGAGAATGCCATGAGGACAATCAGCTTCATATTCGCCTCGCTCGTCACCATTCTGGCGCAGGCCAGCTTCGCCCAGGATATCCAGAAGCAATCGGTGAACGAAGATTTGCGGGCCCGGCTGCCGGAAGAGATCCGCACGGCGGGAAAGATCACGGCCGTCAACAACGGCTCGTTCCCGCCCTATGAGATCGTCACCGGCACCGAACTGACCGGGGCAACCAGGGACATTTCCGACGCCATCGGCCAGCTGCTCGGTGTCGAAGTCGATCACGCCTCGGTCGCCGGCTTGCCGGCCTTGCTGAGCGGCATCAATGCCGGCCGTTATCAGTTCGCGATGGGACCTGTCGGCGACTATCCCGACCGCCAGAAATCCAACGACTTCATCGATTGGGTGCGCGAATACGTCGTCTTCGCCGTCGAGAAGGGCAATCCGCAAGGCATCACCTCGCTCGACACGGCGTGCGGCAAGCGCATCGCCGTGATGTCGGGTGGCTCAGCCGAAAAGGTCATCAAGCAGCAGGCGCAGAAATGCACCGAGGGCGGCAAGCCGGCCGTCGAGGTGCAATCCTTCACCGACCAGCCGAGCTCGATACTGGCCGTCCGGTCGAAGCGCTCCGACGCATTCTTCTCCTCGCAGGCGCCACTGACCTATTTCGTCGAGCAGGCGAAGGGCCAACTGGAACTTTCAGGTGTCGGCCAGGCCAATGGCTTCAAGGACATCTATCAAGGCGCCGTCGTCAAGAAGGGCTCGCCGCTGGGCGGTGTACTACTCGACGCGTTCAAGATCCTGATGAAGAACGGCACCTACGCCGCGGTGATGAAGAAGTGGGGTCTCGAGAAGAACATGATCGACGCGCCCGGCATCAACCAGGGACAGTAGAGGCTGCCATGACCGACGCGACCGCTGCCTACGCGTCCGAGGTGCCGCGACGTCCCGACGACGCTCTGCGCGATGTCAAGCGAGCCCACCGGCCGTTTCCGCTTGTCCGGCTGGCGCTCTGGGCGTTCACCGTCGCCGTGGCGGCCGGCTTCGCCTATATCGTCGCGGTCAACCCGAATTTCGGTTGGCCAGTCGTCGCCCAGTATTTCTTCGATCCGACGGTCATGCAGGGGCTTTCCGTAACGCTCGGCCTGACGGTCGTGGCGATGATCCTGGGTATCGTGCTCGGCCTGCTGCTCGCCATCGCGCGCATGTCGAAAGACAGGCTGGCATCTTTTCTATCCGGACTGTTCATCTGGTTCTTCCGGGGAACGCCGCTGCTGGTGCAGCTCATCCTGTGGTACAATCTTTCGACGCTGTTTCCGCGCATTTCCATCGGTTTCGCCAGTTGGAACACCAACGACCTGATCACGCCTTTGACGGCGGCTATCCTCGGTCTGGCGCTGAATGAGGCCGCCTATATGGCAGAGATCATTCGTGGTGGGCTGCTGTCGGTGGACAAGGGGCAGGCCGAAACGGCTGAAGCCTTCGGCATGACCCGCGCGCGGGCCCTGCGGCGCATCATCATCCCGCAGGCGATGCGCTCGATCGTGCCGCCGACCGGCAATCAGCTGATCAGCATGATCAAGGCGACGTCGCTGGTCAGCGTCATCGCCATGGCCGACCTGCTGTACTCCGTGCAGTCGATCTACAACCGCACCTTCGAAATCATTCCGCTGCTGATGGTTGCGGTGCTCTGGTACCTGCTGATCACCTCGGTTCTCAATGTCGCGCAGGGCGCGATCGAACGCCATTACAGCCGCGGCGACCGCGGCGCCCGCGAGAAGACGGCGACCGCCACCCTGGAGGCCGCCAATGAGCGCGCATGACACGCCCTTGGTCCGGGCGCGCAACGTTCACAAGGCCTTCGGCCCGCTCGAGGTGCTGAAGGGCATCGACCTGGACGTCGCGCCTGGCGAGGTGGTGGTCGTTCTCGGACCGTCCGGCTCCGGAAAGTCGACCTTCCTGCGATGCATCAATCATCTCGAGGCGATCGACCAAGGGGCGATCGAGGTGGACGGCGAGCAGATCGGCTACCGGTTGCACGACGGCCGTCTCGACAAGCTCTCCGATCGGGCGATCGCGGCGCAGCGGCGCAAGATCGGCATGGTGTTCCAGCAGTTCAATCTCTATCCACACATGACGACCCTTCAGAACGTCATCGAGGCTCCGGTCGGCGTTCACCGGGAGAACCGCAAGGAAGCGATCGGCTACGCCCGCGAACTGCTGACCCGTGTCGGTCTCGCCGACAAGATCGACGCCTATCCGCGCCAGCTTTCAGGCGGCCAGCAGCAGCGCGTCGCCATCGCCCGTGCGCTCGCCATCCGCCCGAAATTGATGCTCTTCGACGAGCCGACGTCGGCGCTCGATCCGGAGTTGGTCGGCGAGGTGCTCGCCACCATGCGCGATCTTGCCAGGCAGGGCTTGACCATGATCGTGGTCACGCATGAGATCGGCTTCGCCCGCGAAGCGGCGGATCGGGTGGTGTTCATGGACGACGGCAATGTGATCGAGGCCGGGCCTCCGGACGAGGTTCTCGCCAAACCCAGGCACCCGCGCACGCGGGCCTTTTTAAGCCGTTTCATCTGACAGAAAAGCCGGCGCCATTACGTGCTCGGCAAAGGACCCCTCATGCCAAAGACCTCCAACCAGTTCGCCGATGTTTCCGACTTCGCCGACAAGGCCGCCGAGCTTGCTGCGGCTCGCCAGCACCTGCACGCGCATCCCGAGCTTTCCTTCCAGGAGCACGAAACGGGTGCATACGTTGCCGAACGGCTCGAAAGCTGGGGCTATGAGGTGACACGCAATGTCGGCGGGCTCGGGGTCGTCGGCCGCTTGCGCCAAGGCAGCGGCCGCAGCATTGCCATCCGCGCCGACATGGACGCCTTGCCGATCACCGAAGCGACCAATCTCCCTTATGCCAGCCAAGCCAGCGGCAAGATGCACGCCTGCGGCCATGACGGCCACACCACGATGCTGCTCGGCGCGGCCGAATACCTGGCGCGCACGCGCCATTTCAACGGCACGGTGAACCTCATCTTCCAGCCGGCCGAGGAAGCCGGCAAAGGAAGCGGGGCGCAGGCGATGATCGCCGACGGCCTGTTCGAGCGCTTTCCCTGCGATGCGATTTTCGGGCTGCACAACCATCCGGGCGCGCCGGCGGGTTCCTTCCTGATGCGCGCGGGGCCGCTGATGGCAGCGAGCGATACCGTCACCATCAAGATCGCCGGGCGTGGCGGCCACGCCTCGCGTCCGCACCTGACGGTCGACCCGATCGTCGCTGCCGCCAACATCATCATGACCCTCCAGACGGTGGTGTCGCGCAACGTCAACCCGATCGAGACGGCTGTCGTCACCGTCGGCACCATTCACGGCGGCACGGCCTCCAACGTCATCCCCGAACAGGCCGAGATCACGCTCAGCGTCCGCTCCTTCTCGGTCGAGATTCGCGATAGGCTCGAGCAGCGTATTCGCAGTATCGCAGCACTTGTGGCGCAGGCGCATGGCGCAACCGTCGAGATCGACTACGAGCGCGGCTACCCGGTGGTGGTCAATTCCGAGAGCGAGACGTCCTTTGCGACAGACGTCGCTGTTGAACTCGTTGGTCACGACAAGGTGGCCGTCTGCCCGTTGATCCCCGGCAGCGAAGACTTTTCCTATTTCCTCGAGCACAAACCCGGTTGCTTCCTCCGCCTCGGCAACGGCGAGGATTCAGCCATCCTTCACAGTTCGAAATATGATTTCAACGACGGCAATTTGACCGTTGGCGCAGCGCTCTGGGCTCGATTGACCGAGAGATTCCTGGCCGCTTGATCCATACTTGCGGCTGGGATCGCCGATCGGCCGGTCGAGCAGAATTGGGGCGACCGGCCGCGCGACCATCTTCAACGAACTCTCACCGCATTCCAGCTACTTCGAACAGGTAAGGTTTCACTTTCAGACGAACAAAAAGTCACTCGTTGTCAGCGGGCTCGCAAAGTTTGCGAGAGTAACTTGATCGACTCCCGCGGTAATAATGGTGTCGGTTCCACTTTGCGCAATTGTGAGATCATCGAACGATTGCACGCCCTCCACGCCACTAAACACGATAGTGTCGCCTTGGGTCTGGCTGAAGTCGTAGATGGTGTTTTGGGTTCCGACCGTCATTGAACCATCGTCCTTGAATATGAATTGGTCTGCGCCGCCCTGACCCAACTCGCTCAGTTGTCCATCCCCCCACATGTCATTGATGACCGTGCAGCCAGGTGCCGCGCTCCCTGCGTACAGGACATCGTTGCCGCCCTGAGCCGAACCGGACATTTGCAGAGCGTCGCCGCACAGGAAGTTGCGAACTTGGCCGCTTTCGCTGTTCTGGCCCCCGGTAAGAATGTCATTGCCGCCCTGGGCGGAGCCGGACATAGCGCGCGCGTCGCCGGACAACTCGTTTAGAACGTCAGGAAAGGCGCTCTTGTCCCCGCCGGTCAGGGTGTCATTGCCGCCCACAGCGTTGCCGAGCATCGTCACGGCGTCGCCATACCCCACATTATGGGCGGTGCCTTGCAGCACGGCCACGTCATCGCCCCCAAGCGCATGGTCGAACATACTGCCGCCCGCGTCACCGTAGAACGTTACCCGGGACCCACCCACGCTCGTGAAGGTGTCGTTGCCGCCCGTGGCAAAACCGGAAAGATCGCCGCCCGCATCGCCATAGAGAGTTTTGCTCCCGAGATCCCCAAACGTGTCTGTGTAATAGTCGTCGCCGCCCAGAGCATGGCCAGACATGTTGCCGCCGGCGTCGCCGAAGAAAGTGTTGGTGGAAAAGGAGCGGCCCGTAAAGGTATCGTTGCCACCCCTACTGTCGTCCGACATGTCGCCGCCGGCATCGCCGTAGAAAGTGTTGAATGAATCGCTCTTGCCCGTGAAGCTATCGTCGCCGCCCCGCGCATTGCCGGACATGTTGCTGCCGGCGTCACCGTAGAAAATGTTATTGGCTTCTTTCGAGCCCTCGAAGGTGTCGTTGCCGCCCTTGCTGCGATCGGACATCTCGCCGCCTGCATCACCGTAGAAGGTGTGGTCGGCTCCTTGTTTGGTTTGGGTCAGGAAAGTGTCGTCACCCCCATGAGCATGGCCGAGCATGTTGCCGCCGGCGTCACCATAGAAGGTATCGACTACCTGCCTTGCCAATCCACTGTTGAAGGTATCGTTGCCGCCCTTGCTGTGGTCCGATATATCGTCGCCCGCGTCACCATAGGCAGTCGTCGTGGTGGACGAAAGCCCCGTGGTGAAGGTGTCGTCACCGCCCCGAGCAAAATTGAACAAGCTCCGAGCCGCGTCACCGTAGAAGGTGTAGGTCGACGGTGCGGTTTCCGTAAAGGTATCGTTGCCGCCTCTCGAGAAATCGAGCAGGCTGCCGCCGGCGTCGCCGGTCAAGATATTCGTGTTTGGATCGCCTGTGAGGGCGTCATCGATACCCCACTGATGATCTGCTAGATCACCGGTAGTAAAGGGAACGCGTTTAGACATTATCCGCTCTCCTGTTGAGCCTACCCGTCCCATCACAGCCGTACGATGTGAGCCAAGAGCGAGCAATAATCCCGAAGGGCTATGTCGTTAGGCGTAGGGATCGGTAACTCGTCACCGGGGCGCCATTAGCGGCAGCTTCCTGTGGCCGTCCTATTCCCGGCTATCCCAGCCTCGCTCTCGCCTTGGCCGTCCATGCATTGAACAGCCGGTCGGCGACGATGCCGATGAAGGCGATGGCCAGGCCGGCGACGATGCCGCGGCCGGAATCGGCCTTGGACAGGGCGATGAACACTTCCTGGCCGAGATCGCGCGTGCCGACCATGGCGCAGATGATGATCATTGCCAGCGCCATCAGGATAGTCTGGTTGACGCCGAGCATGATCTCCGGCAACGCCAGCGGCAGCTGCACGCGAAAGAAGGTCTGGCGCTTGGTGCAGCCGGAAACCTTCGCCGCCTCGATCAGCGCCGGCGGCACCTGCCGGATTCCGTGATTGGTGTAGCGGATGGCCGGCACCACGGCGAAGGCGACGGTGGCGATCATCGCGGTGACGTCGCCGACTCTGAACAGCATCACCACCGGAATGATGAAGCAGAACGACGGCAGCACCTGCAGCGTGTCGATGACCGGCGTCACGATCTTTTCGAAGCGGTCGCTGCGCGATGCCATCAGCCCGATAGGGATGCCGATCAGGCAAGCGATAAAGGCCGAGATGCCGCACAGGTAGACCGTCGCCATGGTCTTTTCCCAAAGGCCGGTGACGGCGCAGAACGCTGTCAAGGCCGCGACCAGGGCGGCGAAGCGCAAGCCGCCGAGCTGGTATCCGGCAAGGCCCAGGAGACAAACCGCGCCCAGCCACGGAAAGCCCTCGCAGAGAGCGCGCACCGGGTTCAGCACATTGAGGATCAGCGCCACGCGGAACGCCTCGATCGTGTCGAAGAAGTTGATGGTGATCCAGTTCACCGCCGCCTTCCACAAAGGCGCGGTGGTGAAGGTGATCGCCTTCGGCACCGCCGCGAAGGCCGGCACGAACAGGCCGAACAGTGTGCTGACGGCAAGGATGGCAACGGCCAGCGTCAGATTGGGATAACGGCGCCAGAAGCTCGGGCTCACGTCCTGATAGACATGGCCCTTGGCTTGATTGTGCGCGATCGCCTGGCTCAGCCGGTCGAGCGCAATTGCCAGTGCGACGATGGCGAGGCCTGCCTCCATCGCCTCGCCGACCTTGAGCGCGCGCAGCGCCAAAAGCACATCATAGCCGAGGCCGCCGGCGCCGATCATCGAGGCGATGATGACCATATTGAGCGCCAGCATGATAACCTGGTTGACGCCGACCATCAGCGTCGGCCGCGCCGACGGCAACAGCACCCGCCACAGCTTCTGCCGTGCCGTGCAGCCGGCCATCTCGCTGAAATCGTCGATCTCCGACGGCACCCGCGACAGGCCCAGCATCGTCGCCCGCACCATTGGCGGTGTCGCGAAGATTGCCGTCGCGATCATTGCCGAGACTGGGCTGTTGCCGAACAAAAGCAGCATCGGGATGAGATAGGCGAAGGTTGGGATCGTCTGCATCAGATCGAGGGCAGGGGAGATCAATAGCCTTTCTGCCCAAGGCTTGCGCCATGCCCAGATGCCGGCGAACAGCCCGGTGACAATGCAAAACGGCACAGCGATCGAGATCAGGCCCAGCGTCAGCATGGCGCTGGTCCACTGCCCGAACAGCGCGATGTAGAGAAAACACCCGCCGACCAGCGCGCCCAGCTTCCAGCCGCCGGCAGCGCGGCCGGCAAGGTACGCGGCAGCGCAGACGCCGACCCAGGACAGGCGCGGCAAGACGATCATATCCGCGCCATGGCCGATCTTGAAATTCTTGGCGAGAAGATTGAGCGCGAAATCGAGCGGCACGCCGAGCACGGCGGTGAGCGAGCGCGTCAGCCAGGAGAAGTTCGACTTCACCCAGTTCATCAGCGCGCTGACCCAGTCGGCGACGGGAATGACGGCATTGGCTGGGTAATTGACCGTCCAGGGCAGGCTTTCCTGCAGCAGGAAGACAACAAGCACGGCGGCGAGCGCGCAGGCCCAGATCACCAGCCAGGTCTGACCCTGCCGCGGCCTCGCTGCGCTCGCGCTTGCCGTGACCGTCATGCGCCGGCTCCGGGACGTTCGATGCCAGCGAGAAGATCGATCACCGCCTGCGGCGTTACCTCGCCGATCGGCTTGCCGGTGCCGTTGACCACCGCGAAGGGCTTGCCGGCAGAGACGATATCTGCCGAGAAACTGGCGATCTTGGCATCGGGCGCGACCGTGCCGCCATGTTCAGCGCCGTCGCAGGCGCGCATCAGGCTCTTGGCCGAGATCACCTTGGCGCGGTCGACGTCGCGGGTGAATTCGGCGACATAATCCGTCGCCGGGTTGACCACCAGCTCTTCCGGCGTGCCGATCTGGATGACCTCGCCGTCCTTCATGATGGCGATCCGGTCGGCCAGCCGGATGGCCTCGTCGAAATCATGGGTGATGAAGACGATGGTCTTGTGCAGCATGGTCTGCAGCCGCATCAGCTCGTCCTGCATCTCACGGCGGATCAGCGGATCGAGCGCCGAGAATGGCTCGTCGAGGAACCAGATTTCCGGCTTGGTGGCGAGGCTGCGGGCGATGCCGACACGCTGCTGCTGGCCGCCGGAAAGCTCGCGTGGATAGAAATGCTCGCGGCCGCGCAGGCCGACCAACTCGATGACCTCGCGAGCCCGCTTTTCGCGCGTCGGCCGGTCCTGCCCCTGGATGCCCAAGGGAAAGGCGATGTTCTCCAGTACGTTGAGATGCGGCAGCAGGGCAAAATTCTGGAACACCATGCCCATGCGGTGGCGTCGCAACTCGATCAGCGCGGCATCGGAAATCTTGAGCAGGTCCTTGCCTTCAAACTCGACCTTGCCGTGGGTCGGCTCGATCAGCCGCGACATGCAGCGCACCAGCGTCGACTTGCCTGATCCCGAAAGTCCCATGATGATGAAGATCTCGCCTTGCCGGATTTCGAGATCGACGGCGCGCACCGCGCCAACCAGTCCGGCAGCGGCGATGTCCGCCAGGCTGGCCTTGCCGTCGCGCCGGCGGATGAAATTGGCCGCGTCCGCCCCGAACAGCTTCCAGACATTGCGGCAGGCAAGCTTTATCGGGCGGGCATCGTTGCCCGCTTTCGCCGCGCGTTCAATCGTATCGGTCATGCAATCGTCCTTCTGGAATAGGGATCGAGACCCGGCCACGAATGGCCGGGCCGTCGGATTTCCAGTCAGACGGTCACTCGGCCCAAGCTTTCCAGTCGGCTTCGTGGGCGGCGATCCAGGCGGCGGCGACGTCTTCCGGCGTCTTGCCTTCGAGATCGATCTCGCCGCTCATCTTGTTGAGCTCGTCGGTATCGACCGTGTAGTTTTTGGCGACCTTGTAGGCGACCGGCCATTTGTCCTTCATGCCGGCCCAGGAATATTTCCAGATCTCGCCATGCGGCTTGCCACAGTCGTATTTCGCATCGGGGTTCACGCCCCATTTCGGGTCGGTGTAGCACTCTACAGTATAGTCGGGGAATTCGATCCATTCGCCCTTGTATTTGGCCGGTGCCCAATGCGGCGAATAGATCCACAGCATTATCGGCGCCTTGCGCTGATAGGCCGAGTCCAGTTCGGCGAACATCGCTGCATCGGTGCCAGCATGGATGACGGTGAAGGGCAGTTTCAGCGCCTCGACGCGCTCGTCGTCAAAACCTTCCCATGTCACAGGGCCGCCGAGATAGCGCCCCTTCGGTGTTGTTTCCGCCGTCGAAAAGGCCTCGGCGCATTTCGGGTCCTTCAATGCCTCCCAGTTCGGCAGGCCCGGGCATTTCTCTTTCATATATTCGGGAAACCACCATTCCTCCTTGGCCTTGGGCCCGAGCTTGCCGAGGCGTTCGGTCTGGCCGGTTGCATCCGAGGCCTTCATCGCTTCGCCGGCCGTCGTGTCCCAGAACTCCATGCCGACATCGATGTCGCCATTGGTCAGGCCGGTGGTCAGGCTGGAGAGATAGTCGGCGGTCGGGTACTCGACGGTATAGCCGAGCTTTTCGAGGATGCCGCCGAGGATCTTGGCGTTCAGATTGACGCTGGTCCAGTCGAACAGCGCGATCTTGATCGGGTCGTTGGATTCCGGCGCCGCTGCTTGTGCCGGTAGTGTCAGCGCGCTTGCTGCGGCAAGCGCCAAGGCTCCCATTGATAGTTTCGAAATCATGCTCCGAAGTAACATGCTTGTTCTCCTGTCAAGCTCTGGTGGAAGTTATCGTTAGTTCCCTTCTTGCGTCTTTTTTGATTGTGTTGGAAAAGCTGGTCGTTGCGCAAGGCCGTCGGCGCCACAATGCTGCCGAAGCGGATGCCGGCGCAAAACGGGGTGGTGCCCAAATTGGTGAAGATGTGGCGCGGGACCGGCCGCGTCATGACTGCCGATGGTTTGCTGCGGAAGCAGTCATCCGCGGATCGATCGCCGGTCTTCAGGTGCAAACCATCAAAGTCCCATGATCTCGGCTGTTGGCTCGGCAACTCGCCCAGAGCCGCTTTCATGGGATGAAATTATATATACCAACGTTCACGTCACGCAACGAATAACGCCTGCGCCAATTTCACGGCCGTCTTTTTACATGGACCCGTAGATCGGCTCGAAAAAAAGCCAAGGTTGCCAGTCATCGGGTACCAGCCGCGACGACAGGACATCGACACAATGCAGCAGACCAAAGCGCCTTACTTCAGCGCCAACCGCGGTATTGCCGTCGGCTTCTGACCCTTTCAACACCAGATCATCTCCGAGGCTTTCATGACCTCTTCCTTAAACAGACTGCGCATTGCCGTGCTCTTTGGCGGACGTTCCGCCGAACATGACGTTTCGGTGCTTTCCGCAACCAATGTCATGCGTGCGCTGCTGCCTGCCAAATACGATGCCGTCCCAATCTTCGTCACGCGCGAGGGACGGTGGCGGCTGAGCAGCTTTCAGGATGGTAAGCTCGCGAAACCTGCAGGCGGCACGGAAGTTTGCCTGCTTCCGGGTGGGCGCGGACGGATGATGGCGATCCCGGCCGACGGCACGCCCTATGATCTGCCAACGATCGACATCCTGTTTCCCGTCCTGCACGGCCCCCATGGCGAAGACGGCTCGGTACAGGGGGTGGCCGAGGTGGCTCTGGTGCCGCTTGCCGGCTGCGGCATCCTGGGTTCAGCAACCGCGCTGGACAAGGATGTCACCAAGCGGCTCCTGAAAGCGGCGGGTCTGCCAATCGCGCGCTCAGTGACGGTCCATGAAGGTGCGGCGCCCGCCCTCGCCACACTCGAAGGCGAACTCGGCCTGCCGTTCTTCATCAAACCGGCGCGTCAGGGATCGTCTGTCGGGGTCAGAAAGGTCAATGCCAGCCAGGAATTCGATGGGGCGCTTGCTGAAGCCTTCCAGCACGATTGCAAGCTGTTGGCCGAGGAATTCGTTCATGGGCGCGAGATCGAATGTAGCGTGTTGGAGGACCCGGCAGGCGACCTGTTCGTCTCGCGGCCAGGCGAGATCGTGCCGGCGGAAAGCCACGGTTTCTATAGCTACGATGCCAAATACATCGACGAGAACGGCGCGGCGCTAAAAGTGCCGGCCGAACTGCCGCCCGAGGTCGAGGCAAGCATGCGGGATGTGGCTGCAAGGGCTTTCAGAGCCGTCGGCTGTGACGGGATGGCGCGCATCGACTTTTTCCTGACACCGGACATGCAGTTCTTGGTCAATGAAATCAACACCATCCCCGGCTTCACCGATATCAGCATGTACTCCAAGGCAATGGCGGCAAGCGGCGTCAGCTATTCCGAAATCATCGACCGGCTCGTGGAACATGGATTGGCGCGGGCCGGCCGAGCAGCCTGAATGCAGCGAAGCGGCTTTCAGATCCCGGCGGATGGAACGTTGGCCTGTGTCGTATCTTACGACATGATCAGGCCGCCATCGACATTGATGGTCTGCCCGGTGATATAGGCCGCATCGTCGCTGGCGAGAAAGCTGACCAGGCCGGAGACGTCCTCGCCGCTGCCGGCGCGGCCCATCGGGATGTTCTCCACCCATTCGGCCATCAGCTCGCCGGGCTTGTAGTCGCCCATCAACTTGCCCCATGCGGCATCGTTATAGGCCCACATATCGGTGTCGATGATGCCGGGGCAGATCGCGTTGACGGTGATCTTCTCCTTCGCTACTTCCTTGGCGAGGCTCTGGGTGATGCCGACGACGCCGAATTTCGAGGCCGCATAATGCGGCGTGTAGATAAAGCCCTGCCGCGCCTGGCCGGATGCGGTGTTGATCAGCCGGCCGCCATCGCCATGCTTGCGGATGCGCGCGATCGCCTCCTGGCAGCACAGGAACACGCCCTTGGTGTTGACCGCCATCACCTTGTCCCATTCTGCCTCGGTCATCGCCTCGATCCTGGCGATGGTGATGACACCGGCATTCTGCACTGAGATGTCGACGCGGCCGAATTGTTGCTCGGCCAGGTCGTAAAGCGCGACGACCTCTTCCTTTTTGGTCACGTCCATGCGCATCCACGCAACCTTGGCGCCCGCAGTCTTCAGATCGGCGGCAACCTCTTCAACGCGCGCGTCGATGGCGCTGACGACGACCGCAGCACCTTCCACGGCGAAGCGCCTGGCCATTGCCGCGCCAATGCCGCCGCTCGCGCCGGTGATGACCGCCGTTTTTCCCTGGAATCGCTTCTGCATTTTTTCTCCTACCAGCAGACGAAGCCGCCATCGACGATCAGGTCGATGCCGGTGACGAAACTCGCGGCGCGGCTGGCCAGGAACACGGTCGGGCCGACCATCTCTTCCGGCGCCGCCATGCGGCCCATCGGCGTGTCGCGCTCGAAGATCCTGACCTGGTCGGCGACCTCCGGTCGCTTGTTCATCGGGGTCAGCGTATAGCCGGGGCTGACGACGTTGACGCGTAGACCGCGATCGGCCCATTCCATGGCGAGGCTCTTCGACATGTGGATGACCGCGGCCTTCGACGAGTTGTAATGCGCCTGGGTCAGGCCGCGGTTGACAATCGAGCCCGACATCGAGGCGATGTTGATGATCGAGCCCTTGCGCCGCGTCAGCATGGCACGGGCCTCGGCCTGGCAGGACAGGAACACGCCGCTGACATTGACGTCATAGAGCTTCTGCCACTTTTCCAGCGACAGCGTCTCTGCCGGCTCAGCTCCGGCGACGCCGGCATTGTTGACTGCGATGGTCAACGCGCCGAGTTCCTGCTCCGTACGCTCGATCGCGGCCGCGAGATCGGCCTCTGAAGTCACCGTGCCGGTCAGCACCAGTGCCTTGCGGCCGCGTGCTGTGATCTGGTGTGCGGTCTCCTCCAGCCCGCCTTTGGAGGCGTGGCCGAAGCAGGCTATGTCGGCGCCGGCCTCGGCCAGGCCGATGGCGATTGCTTGCCCGATGCCGCTGCCGGCGCCTGTCACAAGTGCCACGTCACCATGAAGATCGAATAGTTTCATCGTCGGTCCCTCTCCTCCAACCGCCGTCCTCCGGAAATAAAGGGGCGCCAACTCTGTTGCTGGCGCCCCGCGCGGTCTGGTGCCCGGGAGGATACCACCTGCTGCGCTTTGTTTCGATGGGCTGTCCTAGCTTGTGGCGAGTTCCATGACGGCGACATTGCTCGCATCACTGCGGTCGAGAATGCCGCGCTGACGGCCGCGGCTCAGCACGAGCACGCGATGCGACAGGCCGAGCACTTCCTCGAGGTCGGAACTCACCACCACCACCGCCATGCCGGAACGGGCAAGGTCGGCGATGACATCGTAGATCGCGGCGCGGGCACCAACGTCGATGCCGCGCGTCGGCTCGTCCAGGATAAACACCTTGGGCGGGCGCGACACCCATTTGGCAATGATCACCTTCTGCTGGTTGCCGCCTGAAAGCTTGCTGACCGCCTGGTTCGGCCGGCCTTTGACGCCGAGCCGGCGAATACCGGCCTCGGCGAATTTCTGCACCGCCTTCGGGAACACCCAGCCATTCGGCGCGACATGGTCGAAATTGCCGATCGCCAGATTCTCGCCGATCGTCTGGTCGAGCACCACGCCTTGCGCCTTGCGGTCTTCCGGCACGAGCACGACGCCGGCCTTGATCGCCGCCGCCGGCCCATTGAGATGCACCGGCTTGCCGGCGACGCGCACCGAGCCGGATGAGATCGGGTCGGCGCCGGCGATCGCCCTCACCAGCTCCGTGCGGCCGGCGCCGATCAGCCCGGCAATGCCGAGGATTTCGCCGGCCCGCACCGAAAAGCTGACATTTTGAAAACTGCGTTCCGGCGAGGACAGGTTCTCGACCTCGAGCAGCGTGTCGTTGCGGGGCGCCGACAAAGTCGGGAACATCCGCTCGACGCTGCGGCCGACCATCTGCTCGACAACGGTGCGCACCGGAATGTCGGCGCGCTCGTGCCGCGCGACGATGCGCCCGTCGCGCATCACCACCACACGGTCGGCGATTTGGGCGATTTCGTCCAGCCGGTGGCTGATATAGATGAAGGACATGCCTTCCGCCTTGAGCTTGCGGATTTGCTGGAACAGGAGCTCCGTTTCCTCGCCGCCAAGGGCGGCCGTCGGTTCATCGAAGATCAGCAGCTCGGCATTGAGCGTCAGCGCCTTGGCAATCTCGACCTGCTGCTGGGCGGCGATACGCAGCGTGCGCACCTTGCGCTCGGGCGAGACATCGAGCCCGAGGCGCTTCAACTGGGCTGATGCCCGTGCATTCATTGCCGCGCGGTCGATGCGGCCGCCGCGCATCGGCAGGCGCCCGACATAGACGTTTTCGGCGACCGACAGATCCGGCAGCAGCTTCAGCTCCTGGTGGATCATGCCGATGCCGGCGTCGATCGCCGCGGCAGGATTGGCGGGGGAATAAGCGTTCCCCCGCCAGGTGATGGTGCCGGCATCGGGCTTGGTCGACCCGGCGATGATGTTCGAGACGGTGGACTTGCCGGCGCCGTTTTCGCCAAGCAGCGCCACGACCTCGCCCGGCCGCACCTCGAAGCTCGCATCGGCCAGGACCTGCACCGGTCCGTAGCTTTTGCAGAGGCCGCTGACGACGAGACCCAGATTGGGGCTGTGCGTGTGGCGAGGTTCGGTGGACATTGTTGCGCTCGTCGACTGCCGGACTGGTCTAAATCAGGGATGCTTGGCGATGAACTGCTCGACATTGTCCTTGGTGGTCAGCGTCGCATCCTGCAGCTGTTCTGCGGGAATGGTCTCGCCGGCCACCAGCTTGATTGCCGCATCGACGGCAAGCCGGCCCATGCCCTGGGTCTGCTGCGTCGCCGTCACGTCGAAGACGCCGTCCTTCAGCGCCTTGAGCGCCGCCACGTCGCCGTCGAAGCCGGCAACCCAGACCTTGTGGCCGGGATTGGCGACCTTGACCGCCTGCGCCGCACCGAGCGCCAGCGCATCGGCCTGGCCGATGACGATCGACACGTCGGGATGCGACTGCAACAGATCCTGCGTCAGCTTGAAACCTTCGTCCTGGTGCCAGCCTTCGCTCCACAATTCGCCGACGACCTTGATGTCGGGATAGCCCTTCAGCGCTTCGCCGCAGCCCTTCGAGCGATCGACCTCGGGCGTCGTACCCTTCTGGCCGTGGATGATGATCAGCTCGCCCTTGCCGCCGGCCTGCTTGGCGATGTAGTCGCAAACCGCTTTCGCCGATGCCACGCTATTGGTGGCGATGAAGGTGTCGCCGGGCGCGCCGTCGGCGTTGCGGTCGACATTGATGACTGGGATGCTGGCAGCCTTGGCCGTCTTGGTCGGCACGGTGGCGGCGGTGGCGCCGGCCGGAATGTAGATCAGCGCATCGATATTCTGCGTGATCAGATCCTGCACCTGGCTGACCTGGGTCGCCGAATCGCCCTTGGCGTCGACGGTGACGACCTCGATGCCCTTTTCCTTGCCGTAGGCTTCGACGGACTGCTTGATCTGGTTGAAGAAGTCGGCCTGCAGATTGGCGACGGCGAGGCCGAGCTTCTTGGCTTCCTTGGCCGAGGCCATGTCGGACAGGCTAAGCAGCGGGATGATGGCCGCGGCGGCAAGCAGCAATGAACGTTTAGTCAGCATGTTATTCCTCCGTTGATGTTCAATCTGTCCTGCCCGCGCATCGCGGCGCCCCGTGGCCGAACAACTCCCAGTTTCGGATCACCGATCCGTTTTCGCCCGAATATCCGGGTGAATCTCATTGAGCCCAATTCTTCATTGTGCCCCATTTTTCATTGTGCTCTGCGCCGCCAGGTGTCGGTGGCCACCGCCAGCGCGATCACCACGCCGATAACCACTTGCTGGATGAAGGGCGAGACACCGAGCAGGTTCAGCCCGTTGCGCAGCACGCCGATGATGAGGACGCCGATGGCGGTGCCGCCGATCGAACCGACGCCGCCCGACAGGCTGGCGCCGCCGATAACCACCGCCGCGATGGTGTCGAGCTCGTAGCCAAGGCCGGAGCTCGGCTGGACGGAATCGAGCCGGGCGGCAAGCACGATGCCGGCGAGACCGGCCAGCACGGCGCAGATCGTATAGACCCAGTTTGTCAGCGACCTGACCGGTATGCCGGACAGCCGGGCGACTTCGGCGCTGCCGCCGATTGCGTAGAGGCTGCGGCCGGTGGCGCGATAATTCAGGAAGATCGCGAAAATGACGGCAAGCACGATCATCAGCCCGACGGTGACCGACAGGAAGCCGAAATGGCGGATGATCGACAGGCTGGTGAACCAGTCGGGAAAGCCGACGATCTGCGAGCCGTCGGTGATCATATTGGCGAGACCGCGCGCCACCGACATCATGGCCAGCGTGGCGATGAAGGGCGGCAGCTTGGTGACCGTCACCAGCAGGCCCGAAACCAGCCCGCAAAGGCCGGCGACGACGAGGGCTGCGGCGATGCCGGCCGGCAGGCCGAGATTGAGATAGTCCGGATGGGCGACGAAGCCCATCACCATGGAAGCCAGCGCCAGCACCGAGCCAACGGACAGGTCGATGCCGCCGATCAGGATGACCAGCGTCATGCCGATCGCCATGATGCCGAGTACGGTAACCTGGTCGAGCACGTTGAGGATGTTGCGGATGGTCAGGAACGTATCGGTGGTCAGCGAGAGCGCCAGGCACAGCAGGACCAGCCCGATCAGCGGGCCCATGGTTCCGGCAAAGACAGCCGAAAACTTTGCGCCCGTCGTGGCCTGCGTACCAGAGCCTGCTTTCAACTCGCTTGCGTCGTTGCTCACAGCCACTTCGTCTCCTCCACAGCAATCCGGCGCTGCATCACCGGGCCACTTTGTTCACCAGGCCCCTCCATGTGAACAATTTATCTTTAACATGCAATTTTGTTCAGCTAAACTGTTCGTCGGAAAATTGTCAAGGCCTGCCGTTTCATTCGACGACGGTTTGCGCTGTCCGCCGGTTTGCCTTACGCAAGGTCTCGGAAATCTTGGGCATTTCGAAGTCGCCGGATTGGAATATCATGAGCAGAGCCGGCGGCTGCGGCAAGGCAAACAGATGACGATCGTAGAGAACGAAAGAGCCTCGCGCTTTCCCGACGCCGAACTCAAGGCCCGCGCCGCCTGGCACTATTATGTCGAGGGTCTTACACAGGAGCGGATTTCCGAAATTCTTGGCGTCGGCCGCATCAAGGTACATCGCATTCTCTCAGCCGCCCGCGAAGAGGGTGTCGTCCAGTTTCGCATCCGCGACAGCGTCGTCGAATGCGTGGTTTTGGAGGAAAGCCTCAAGCAGAGGTTCGGGCTCAGCCAGGCTGTTGTGGTGCCGTCGGCTGCCGACCGAAGCAACGCACCGCTGATGATCGGCCACGCCGCCGCCGCCTATCTGGCCGACCATGTGAATGCCGGCGATGTCATTGCGCTGGGCTGGGGGCGGACGCTGAAATTCGCCATCAATGAGTTGTCAAGGCGGCCTATCGCCAGGACCACGGTGGTTTCGATGCTTGGCGGCCTGACCCATGCACAGCCGCTCAACCCGACAGAAAGCGCCTGGGATTTCGCCGAGAAGATCGGTGCGGAGTGCTTCCTGCTGCCGGTGCCGGTCTATGCCGACCGGCCGGAACAGCGCGACGCGTTCATGAGCCAGCGCAGCGTTCAGGACGTTGTCTTCCGTGCACGCCGGGCAAACATTGCCGTGCTCAGCGTCGGCTCGTTTTCCAACGACAGCCCGATCGCCAATTACGGCTTCATCAAGCCAAGCGAACTCGAGGAACTGCAGGCGGCCGGCGCCGTCGGCGATATTCTGTGTCATTTCATCGACGCCGAGGGCCGCCCGGTCGACCACGAGGTGAACCGCCGCGTCTGTGCCTATCCGCTGCAGGATCTGTCGGATATCCCGAGCATCATCCTGGTGTCGGGAGGGCAGGAAAAGATTGCCATCATGCGGGCAGCACTCGCCAACACCAAGGTATCGGTTCTGATCACCGACGAGGATGCGGCAAAGGGGCTGCTCAACCGCTAGTCGCGTTGAGAGCACTCAGCCGCACGTGGATATCGCGCGTCGCTTGATAGAGATCGCGGTAGATTGCCTTGCGGCCGCGATAGCCGGCAACAAGTCCATCGACCGGGTCGACATGCATGGTGGGAGCGGCAGCCATTGCCTTTGCGGCGGCTTCCGGCGAGGCAAACCAGCCGACCGCGGCGGCCGCCAGCATGGCGGCGCCGAGTGCGGCGGCTTCGTTGACCGGCGAAACCGAGATCGGCCGCTCGAGCACGCTTGCCATGATCTGCATGAGGAGTACGCAATTGGTGCCGCCGCCGGCGGCAATCATCGCCGCCTGTCCGCCGGCCTGGGCTTCCATGGCCTCGGTGGCAACGGCCTGCTCGAAGGCGATGCCTTCCAGGACAGCGCGGAAAAGATGCTCCGGCCGGTGGTCGAGCGACAGGCCGACAATGGCGCCACGCGCGGCACCATCCCAATAGGGGCTCATGACGCCGGCCCAATAGGGCATGACGAGCAGGCCCTCGCTGCCAGCGGCAACCTCCAGCGCCGCTTTCTCCAGTGCTGCCGCCGACGGCGAACCGGTCGTGCGGATAATCCAGTCGACCAGTTGCATGCCCGAACGCAGCACTGTCTCCAGCATGAAACCGGAACCGGTCGGCGAGACCAGCGTGCGAAAGGCGTCCGAGGTTTTCACCTTGCCGGAATAGCAGCCGCTGACCACGCCGGAGCCGAGCGAGAGATAGCTCTTGCCTTCGCCGTAGACGCCCATGCCGAGGCCCATCGCCTGGCCGTCCCCAGCGCCGGCAACGACCGGCGTGCCGGCCCTCAGGCCGGTCAGTTGCGCCGCGGTTGCGGAAAGCCCGCCGCAAATTGCGCCCGGCGCGACCAGGTCGGGCAATTGCTCCATCTGCAGTCCGGCGGCCGCAACGAGGCGGGGATGCCAGGTACCTCTCTCGACGTCGAGGAGCCCGAGCGGATCCGCACTTGCGGTGCTGGTGACCAATCGCCCGGTCAGCCGCTGGACGAAGAAACCGTGCACGTCGACCAGTGCCGCTGCCTGGTGAAGCACCTGAGGCTGGTGTTCGGCAAGCCAGGCGATGGCGTAGAGCGCCGGCGTCGGGTCCGGCGGCTTGCCGCTCCAGTCGCGGATCGCCTCGCGGCCGAGTTCGGCCGAAAGCCTGATAACCTGCGGCCGGGCGCGTTCGTCCAGCCACAGGATCGCCGGAATAAGTGGTTTGCCGGCGCTGTCGACCAGCGTGAAGGTCTCGCGCTGGTGGGCAATGGAGATCGCCGCCACGCGGAAAGCGCCGACCGCCTCAGTGACCTGCTTCAATGCGCCAAGCAGCGCCGTCCACCAATGTTCGGCGTCCTGCTCGAAATGGCTGGGCTTCGGATTTGAAAGCGGATAAGTCTCGCGCGCCTGGAACAGCTCCTCGCCGTCGCGGGTGAAGGCAATCGCCTTCACGGCCGTGGTCGAGGCGTCGATCCCGATTACGATATCGTCCATCAGGCGGAGATCCGGCGGGGTCAAGCCGCGTTGGTAGCGAACCGTCCGTCCGACTGATCGAGACGACGGCGGATCTGGGTTATCACCATCGAATCGTCGGGTACACAATTTTCATAGGTCAGGAAATCGCCGATCTTGAGCGGCTTGACCACCTTGGCCCGTTCGGCAAGGCCGAGCGGCAGCGCGCCCCGGGCGCGTGCATCTTCCCATGTCATGGCGAAGCCGCGATAGTCGTTCTCGCCGATCATGCCGAGCGACTGGCCGACGCCAAGATCGCTCTTGGCAACCGCCACCGCCTCGGCGACCGGACGGTCGAGCGGCTCCATGTCGGCCCGTTTGTAGACGACGGCGCGCGCCGCCGACAGCGGCACTTCCAGGCTGGTCAGATGATAGGGCCGGAAGATCGTGAAATAGGGGCCTTTGCCGACCTTGAGGTCGATCATGCGCTCCAGCACGCGCGGATGCTGGGTCTCGATGATGCAGAACACGCCGGGCGCCACGCCCTTGCCGATCGAATAATCGACCACGCCCTTGCGATGCAGCACGCCGCCATCCTCGCGCGGGCAGAGCACGCTGGCGAGCTCCTCCAGCGTTGCGGTTGGGCCGTGCATGCCCGGCACGTCGGGCACCAGGCCGGTGGCATTGGCGATCGCCACCATTTCGATGGCCGTCTTCGAGCCGTCGACGAATTCGACCAGCATGCGCGCATTCATGTTGCGCTCGGCCGCTTCTTTCTCGTAATCGGCCGGCATGGCGTCGATCTTCAGCGGATTGTTCTTGCCCTTGCCGGCGGCGATGATGTTGAAGCCGAGGCTTTTGGCAAAGCCGATGATCTCCAGCGTGCAGGCCGGCTCGTCGCCGGCGGCACCGGTATAGACGACGCCGGCCTTGCGTGCCTCGTCCTTGAGGAAGCGGCCGATCGTGATGTCGGCCTCGACATTGAGCATGACGATGTGCTTGCCGTTCTTCATCACTTCCAGCGCGAACAGCGTGCCGATATTGGGATTGCCCGTCGCGTCGATGATGACGTCGATCCGGCCGGCCGCCGCCAGCGCGTGCAAATCTTCGGTCACCGCAATCTTGCCGGCCTCGATGGCGCGGTCGATCGCCGCCGCATTGCCGGCCTGGACGATGTCGGAACGGTCGTGGCCAGCGAGCAGCGCCGCGTCGATCGCTGCCTGCGGCCTGACCTCGGAAATAGCGCCGATCCGCATGCCCGGCATCAGTGCCACCTGGACGACGATGTCGGTGCCCATCTGACCGGCGCCGGCAAGCCCGATGGTGATCGGCCCCTGCTGTTCAGCGCGCTGCAGAAGTTCCGCTGCAAATTGCGGATGGGACATGTCGCTTCCTCCAGTTCTTGACGCGCCGCAGCGTCCAAATCAACGTTTTGAACATTCCTATTTCCAAATGAAAAATATTTCAACCTGCAATTGGGACATTCCCGCTCTGGAATGGCCGATCGCTTGGGGTCAGCTGCCGGTCAGGGCACGACCTCTGCAGGTAGCCGGACGGCGCCGACCGATGCGGGTTGCTCGACGTTGCCTTGAGGTGGCGCGGTCTCTACCTCAGCTGCCGATCTCGAAGAAGGGCGCGCCGAGCAGGTCGGGAACGACATCGATGCCAAGTCCCGGCCCGTCCGGAATGCCCATGCGGCTGCCCGAGACCGGCGGCATATTGGATGCGGTGCGCACCGTCACCCATTCGTGGAAGGCGATGGCGTGCAGCCGGCGCTCCTCGGGCGTCGACAGCGACAGATGCGCCATGGCCGATGTGTCGATCTCGGCGCCGCCAGTGTCCTCGACGGTGATCATGAAGCCGAGATCGACGGCGAGGTCGCGGATTTGGCGCGTTTTGGTCACTCCTCCGAGCCGCGAGATCTTCAGCGTCAGCCCGTCGGCAGCGCGCTTGCGGTGGATGTCGAGCATGTCGTCCAGCGAGGCGACGGATTCGTCGAGCACCATCGGTTTGTCAAGCGAGCGGCGCACCGACATGCATTCGTCGATCGTCGTGCAGGGCTGTTCGAACGTGTAGTCGATGGTGCGCGTCGCATCCACGAACTGGCGTGCCTGGTAAGGCGTCCAGCCGGCATTGGCGTCGCAGAAGATGACGGTGCCCTTCGGCACCGCGGCGGCGACGGCTGTGACGCGTTCGATGTCGTCATGGACGTTGCCGCCGACCTTGACCTGCAGTCGATGAAAGCCGTCTTTGACGATGCGCTTGGCAAGTGCAGCCATCGCGTCGACCGTGCCATGGGTGACGACCTTGTAGAGTTCGGCCGTCTCGCTCTCGCGTCCGCCAAGCAACGTAACCAGCGGCACGTCGGCGGCGCGCGCCGCGAGATCCGAGCATGCCATGTCGAGCGCCGACTTGACGTAGGGATGGCCCTTGAACACCGTATCCATGAGCCTGTTGATCCCGGCAAGCCCGCGTGGGTCATGGCCCATGAGATGCGGCGCGATCTCGACGACGCCGGCGCGCGTGCCGGCGGCGAACGCCGGTGAATAAAAATTGCCGAGCGGCGCCATCTCGCCCCAGCCGGTGAGCCCGCTATCTGCGATGACGGCGACAATCACCGCGTCGAACGCATCGGCGACGCGCCCCTTGGACATACGATAAGGCCCGTCAACGAAGGGCTGCACGACATGGTAGGCTTTGATGGTTTTGATCTGCACGTTTTCTGTCCGTTGCCTATGTTCCGGGATGACCCGCCAAACTTGTCGGTTTCAACCGCCTTCGGGCCGGCCGCTACGATCGGCACCGGCGCCCTTTGAGCCGCGCTCTTCCAGCCCGCGCGCATAGGCGAGCAGTTCCTCGAAATCCAAATCGATATGCTCCTTGGCGTGGCGCTGGGCAGCGCGCATGTCGCTGCCCTGGAGCAACTGCACATAGGTTTCGTGAGCGTCTTCGGCAGGCACCGGCTCGTTGCGGGCCCGCTGGTGCAGCGCAAAATACATCTGCAGCCGGCTGGCCAGCCGCTGCCAGGTTTCCAGCAGCACCGAGTTGTCGGCCCATTCGTGGATCAGTCCATGCAGTTGCAGCGCCGTTTCGATCTGCCGCGTCGTGTCCAACTCGCGCGTCGCCTGCTTCACCGCCGCATGCCGCCGGTCGATCTCGTCGAAGAAGCGCTGGTCGCGAAGCGGCCAGGTCCGCTCGATGGCGAATTCGTCCAGCACCTTGTTGAGCGAATAGGCATCGTCGATGTCCTTGGCGGTAACGTCGATGACGAAGGTTCCGGCGTAGGGGATGCTGGTCAGGATGCCTTCCTGCACCAGCTCGCGCATCGCCTCACGCAGCGGCGCACGACTCACCCGCATCTGCTCGGAAATCCTGAGTTCGTTGAGTTTTTGTCCTGGCTCTAACTGGCCGGTCAGGATCGCGCGCCGGAGCAGCGCCACGATCTCGGCCCGGCGTGTCGTATCCGCGATCGGACTGAAATCCAGCTTCGCCATTCGGTGCTCCAGGAGACCAAAAGCTACACAAGCAGATTGTCGACAATCTAACAAGAGGGTAATTGCGGGTTCAGGTTCTCCGCTGGCCTGCAGCTTGCGGCAGATGGGTACGTCACGGCCCGCTCTATTTGCGCCTTCATGGCTCCTGCCAAGGCCGAGTGCGCCGATGAGGCCAATCTTGCCGACCCTGCTCAGCAAGAAAACGGCGCCCTCGGCGTGGGAGCCGAGGGCGCCGCGGGACCGGACCTGATGGGGGTTATCAGGTGGCCGGTTTCTGGGGTAGCGGCGAGACCGGCATTCCCGGGCCGATCTTCTGCAGATTGCCGGTGATCACCTGGTCGCCTTCGGCTACGCCGCTCAAGATGGCCACCTGATCGCCATTGGTCGGTCCGAGCGAAACGATGCGCTGGTCGACGGTGTTGTCCTTGCCGACGACATAGAGGTATTTGCCGAGCTGGCCTGAGCCGAGTGCCGTCTGCGGCACCATCAGCGCATCGGGCTGCTCTTTGACGTGCAGCCGGACGCGGACATACTGCCCGGGCAGCAGCGTGAATTTGCCGTTGCCGACCGTCGCCCGTGCCGTGATCGTGCCGGTCGAGCGATCGATTGTGTTGTCCATGAAGGTAAGATCGCCCTTCTGGCGCGGTTCGGTTTCACCGGGAAGCAGGACGTCGACACTGATCGGTCCCGCAGCCCGAGCTTCCTCGATCTGGGTCAGGTCCGTTTCGCTCGGATTGAAGGTGACGTAGATCGGATCGAGCTGCACCAGCGAGTTGAGCACCGTGCCGGCAACGCTGACCAGCGTTCCGACGGAAGCCTGGCTGCGTCCGATGCGTCCCGCGAACGGGGCACGGATTTCGGTATAGCTCAAATTGAGCTCGGCGGTCCGCAAGGCGGCTTGGTTCACGGCGAGCGAGGCCTGAGCCTCGCGCAAGGTGCTGGTGCGCTGGTCGAACACGTCCTTGGCGAGATAGCCGCTCTTGGCGAGCTCGCTGCCGCGCCCGAGATTGGAGCGCGCATAGTCGAGTGTTGCCGTGTCGCGCTGGATAAGCGCCTTCGCCTGCTCGAGGGCAGCCTGGAAATCCTCCGGGGCGATCTTGTAGAGAAGGTCGCCCTTCGCAACGTCGCTGCCGTCGGTGGCGACCTGCTCCTGTAGATAGCCCGGCACGCGCGCCTGCAGCGTGATGCTGCGGATCGGCTCCACCCGAGCGGCATAGTCGAGATAGATCGGGATCGTCTTCTTGACGACGCTCACCACCGGCACCGGCATGACAAAGGCTTCCGGCTTGGGTGTTGCCGCCCCGGCTGTGCCGGCGTTGAGGCTGAGACTGCCCATGTCGAGCAAGTGAACGCTCGCCATCGAAATCGCCCCAAGGGCGACGGCCGTTCCCAGCGCGATTTTCCATTTACGCATGATCGATTCTCCAGTCCTATTCAGCCGCTTCGGCCAATGGCTCGAAGGCGGGTTCGGCGGTTGGTTGTTCAGTCGTTTCGGAGACCGGTTCGCTCTCGCTGCGGCGCTCGCGCAGCTGCTCGATCACCGCATAGAAGACCGGCACGAACACCAGCGACAGAATGGTCGCCGCGACCATGCCGCCAAAGACGGTGGTGCCGATCGACTGCCGGCTTGCGGCACCCGCACCTGTGGCGAACATCAGCGGCAGCACGCCGAGGATGAAGGCGAAGGCGGTCATCAGGATCGGCCGCAGCCGCAGCCGCGCCGCTTCCATCGCGGCGTCGACGATGCTGAGGCCTTCTTCGCGCCGGCGCCGGGCAAACTCGACGATCAGAATCGCGTTCTTGGCCGCCAGTCCGATCAGCATGACGAAGCCGATCTGCGAGTAGACGTCGATCTGCATGCCGCGCAGCCACAGCACGACGAACGCACCGAACAATGCGAGCGGCACCGCCAGCAGCACCATGAACGGCATCGCCCAGCTCTCATATTGCGCGGCAAGGATGAGGAAAACGAAGACGATGGCGAGGCCGAAGACGACGGATGCGATCGATCCCGCCTTGAGCTCCTGATAGGTGATGCCGGTCCATTCGTAGCCGAAATCTCTCGGCAACGCCGTGGCAGCGGCACGTTCCATTGCCGCCACCGCCTGACCGGACGAAAAGCCGGGGGCGGCGCCGCCATTGATCAGGGCCGACGCATTGTTGTTGTAGTGCGGCACGGTCTCGGGGCCGACGATGGGCACAAGCTTGCCCAGCGTGCTCAGCGGCACCATGCCACCCGACGCATTGCGGACATAGAGCCGCGAAATGTCGGCCGGACCGGCTCGAGAGTCCTTGTCGGCCTGGATCGTCACCCGGAAGGTGCGGCCAAACAGGTTGAAGTCGTTCACATAAAGCGAGCCGAGATAGATCTGCAGCGTGTTGAAGACGTCCGGCAGGTTGAGCCCGAGCAGCTTTGCCTTGGCGCGATCGAGATCGTAGTTGAACTGCGGCGTCGAGGTCGAGAACGACGAGAACAATTGCTGTGGGTTGAGCTCCGGCTGCTTGCGCGCCTCGGCAATCACAGCTTGCGTCGCATCGTTGAGCGCCACGCTGCCGCGGCCGGTCAGATCTTCGACCTGGAACTCGAAGCCACCGGTGGTGCCGATGCCCGGGATCGACGGCGGGTCGAAGCTCAGCGCAAAAGCCTCCGGAATTTGCAGCAGCTTGTTGCGCACGTCGGCGACGAGCTTCGAGGCGCTCTGGTCGGGACCGCGTTCGTCCCATGGCTTCAGGATGGCGAATTCGACCGCCGAGTTCGACTGCGCGGCACTGGTCAGGAAGTTCAAGCCGCTGATCGAGCCGACAATGTCGACGCCGGGCGTGTTCTGCAGGATGTCGCGTGCCTTTTGCGCCACTGCATCGGTGCGTTCCAGCGAGGCCCCGTCGGGGAGCTGGATAACGACGAAGAAGTAGCCCTGGTCCTCGACCGGAAGGAAGGTCGAGGGCAGGCGCTGCCAGACGAAATAGGTCGCGACAAGTCCGGCCGCGAACAGGCCAAGCATGATCCAGCGCAGACGGATGAGAATGCGCACGCCATTCGCATACGCATGCGACAGCCGTTCGAAGCCCATGTTGAACCAGCGGAACAGCACGAACTGCGTTTCAGGCCGGTGGCGCAGGAACGCCGCGCTGAGCGCCGGAGTAAGCGTGAGCGAGACAAAGGCCGAGATGCCGAAGGAGATCGCGACCGTCAGGGCAAACTGGTTGTAGAGCCGGCCGGAAACGCCGGGGATGAAGGCAACCGGCACAAACACGGCCATCAGCACGGCGGTCGTGGCGATGATCGGTCCGGTGACCTCGGCCATCGCCGTACGCGTGGCAGCCAGCGGTTTGAGGCCGGCCTCGAGCTGGCGTTCGACATTCTCGACGACGACGATAGCGTCGTCGACGACGAGGCCGATCGCCAGCACCATGCCGAGCAGGCTGAGCATGTTCAGGGAGAAGCCGAACATGTACATGACGACTAATGTCGACACCAGCGACACCGGAATCGCGATCGTCGGGATGATCGTGGTGCGCCAGCTTTGCAGGAAGATGAACACCACCGCGACGACCAGGACCAGCGCCTCGCCGAGCGTGATCAGCACGTCATGCATAGACGCCGATACGAAACGTGTCGTATCGTAATGCATGGCATAGCTGACCCCCTTCGGGAAGCGGGCCGACAGCTCCTGCATCTTGTCCTTGACGCGCTGCTGCAGATCGAGCGCGTTGGAGCCCGGCATCTGGTAGACCGCGAGCACCACCGTCGGGTCCTTGCCGAAGAAGGCCGACGACGAATATTGCAGCGCGCCGAGCTCGATGCGCGCAACGTCGCGGAGCCGCACCAACGAGCCGTTGGCGGTATTGGCCCGCACGACGATGTCGCCGAACTCCTTGGGGTCGCTCAGCCTGCCGACGGCGTTGACCTGCATCTCGAAAGCGGTGCCGGCCGGAGCCGGCGATTGCCCGATCTTGCCGGCCGCCACCTGGACGTTCTGCTCGGCGACGGCGTTCTGCACGTCGACGGCGGTGATGCCGAGATTGGCGAGCTTGTCGGGATCGAGCCAAACGCGCATCGAATAGCGCCGCTCGCCGAAGATCTGCACGTCGCCGACGCCAGGCAGGCGCTTCAGCGGATCGACCACCTGCAGGTAGGCGAGATTGCTCAAAGTGACTGGGTTGACGGAGCCGTCCGGGGAGGTGAGGTCGACGATCAGGACGAAGTTCGGGTTCTGTTTCTTGATCGTCACGCCGCCCTGGTTGACGATGGCCGGCAACGAGGAAGCCGCCTGCGAAACGCGGTTCTGGACGTCGACGGCGGCGGTGCTCAGGGAATAGCCGACCTCGAAAGTGATGGTGATCGTCGAGGAGCCGTCATTGGAGCTCGACGACGACATATAGGTCATGCCCTGAACGCCGTTGATCTGCTGTTCGAGCGGCGTCGTCACCGTGTCGGCGACAACCTGCGCGCTGGCGCCCGGGTAGTGTGCGCTGACCACGACCTGGGGCGGCGTGATGTCGGGAAACTGCGAGACGGGCAGCAGAAAATAACAAATGCCCCCGGCGAGCACCATGATGATGGCGATCGCCGACGCAAAGATCGGACGATGAATGAAGAAGTTTACCATGAGATGCACGCCTCGCCCGATGCTCTGGCCCGGCCAAAGGCCCTGGCCACCCTGGACAGTCGCCGGCTGCGCGTTGAGCCGGAATCTTCGAGAAAGCCGAAATCTTGCAGCGGGCGACGCGGCGCGTTGCGGCGCTCGGCCTGCTCGTCCGCCAGCGCACGCAGCATCGCC
Source organism: Mesorhizobium sp. M1217 (assembly GCF_040318275.1). Classification (NCBI taxonomy): domain Bacteria; kingdom Pseudomonadati; phylum Pseudomonadota; class Alphaproteobacteria; order Hyphomicrobiales; family Phyllobacteriaceae; genus Mesorhizobium; species Mesorhizobium sp. M1217. The sequence continues at coordinate 53,249 of NZ_JAMYMA010000024.1, forward strand.
TCGAAAGACCGCGGGTCGACGCGGTCGGCCTTCATCAGCATGCGGATCATCGGATCCTTCACGACTTCATCGATCGTCAGATCATTGCGCTGCGACATCGAAGCGGCTCCTGGTTTTTGGCGATCCGCGGCAGGCCGCGGATCGGGTGTTCTCTTGCTCGCCGGCCGAGGCCGTAAGGTGCGGTTCGTCCCCTTGCCGATTGGGCGGGGCTGATGGCCGGCACTTGCGAGTTTGACATGATGCAATGCGGGTGTTACAGGTAAGTAACATCTCTAACGTTACAGACCGGTAACACCCTAGTCAAGAGGTGCACCGAGGGAATTTCGGGAAACGCAATTACGGAGGTTTTGATGACAGACGGTGTTGTGGAGCGTGTTCGCCCCCGGGACAGGATCCTGGAGACGGCACGGGACATGTTTCACAAGCATGGCATTCGCGGCGTCGGCATCGACGCCATCACCGAGGCCGCCGGTACCAACAAGATGACGCTCTACCGGCATTTCGAGTCCAAGGACGACCTGATCATCGAATGTCTGCGGGCGACCGCCTGCAGCGCCAACGCGATGTGGGAAAAGTTCGAGGCCGAGAATCCGGGCGACAAACTGGCGCAGCTGCACGCCTGGGTCCGGATGGCGGCCGATTGCCTGATGTCGGATCGTCGCGGTTGCGACATGGCCAACGCCGCCATCGAGCTGAGCGAGACCGATCATCCGGCAAGGCAAGTGATCAAGGAACTCAAGGAAGCGCAGCGCGAGCGGCTGGTCTCCCTGTGTCGCGATGCAGGCATCGGCCAGGCCGAACTTCTTGCGGACACGCTGTCGCTTCTGCTCGAGGGCGCCCGTGTCAGCCTGCAAAGCGTTGGCGCCGAGGGCCCGAGCGCGCAGTTCGTCCGCATGGCGGAAGGCCTGATCACTTCTTTCAGGGCCAGATAGTCTCGCAAGCGGCGAAACCATTGACAGCTCGTTGGTTACGAGCCGCGCCGCCGAGCGCTCTTTCGTCCCATTCGGATGTGTCGTCACCACACTTCTCCGTCTGCCGCCGCGCCATTCCTTGCGCGGCGTATTGCTTGTTGGTTGTGAGGCAAGATAGGGCCGGCAGCGAATTGGTGAGAGTGACAAGTGTGACAGGATTCCGCCCGGAAAAGCCGTGGCGATCTCAGCGAAGGCCCATCGATTCGCGGATCGATACTCGTCCCGGTGATGGCCCCAGCCTTGGCCGATACCTCGGAGCTGGAACGAAAAAAGCCCGCTGCCGGGAGGAGGTGGCAGCGGGCTCGATTTCGAATACGGCACGGGAGGAGGTGTACCGCACTCAGCGTCGGCATCGCATCTGGGAGGAGTAGATGGCCGACACCTCCGAAAGTATCGATTGCCCAATGATTCGGCAACCACAAAAGTTGCATAGCTGATGTGCAGATTTGCGGTATCAGCCGAATTTTAACGATCGAGGCCGAGCGAACATCGCCCTCGCGCGGCATCACTGCACCGGGACATTTTCCTTGAAGATCAGGCGCGGCTCGATGAATTTCCGCGTCAGATAGGGCGCCGACGAGGCAATCGAGCCGAGCAGGCGAATGACCGACTGTTCCGCGATCAGCCGCGCATTCTGGTCGATGACGACGTCGAGCAGATCGTCGACAAGATAGCCGCGCGTTTCGCGCGTCAGGTCATGGCAGATGAACACCGGCTTCTTCTGCGGCCTGGCTTCGAGCAATGCTTTTGCCACGCCCGAGCGCCCGGCGCCGATACAGTAGATGCCGAGCAGCTCCGGCTCGTTGTGCAGCGCCTTCATGGTCGCGGTATAACTGACCTCCGGCTCGTCGTTGATCTCGACGGCACTGGTGACGGTCAGATTGGGGAACTCCTCGCCGAGCACCGAGCGAAAGCCCATTTCACGTTCCTCGTGGCCGCGATAGGAACGTGAGCCGACCACCATCGCCAGATGGCCTTGGCGGCCGCCGAGGAACCGTCCCATCAGCAGCGCCGCGGTACGGCCGGCCACCCGGTTGTCGATGCCGACATAGGCCGAGCGGGGCGCGCCGGGAACGTCGGACACCAGCGTGACCAGGCGGATGCCGGCCTCGACGATCTCGCGCAAGATGTTGCGCGTTCTCGGATGATCGATGGCGATGACGCCGACACCGTTCGCCTTGAGCGAGAGGTTTTCGACGGCCCCTTGTAAGGCGCTCGGCGAGATCCCGGCGAGCTTGTGGATGCGGCAGGAGGCGACCAGCGGCAGGCGCGCCGCATAATCCTCGATGTGCCTGGCCAGATCGGCCATGAAGGCATTGCTGCCGATCGGCAGGAAGAATTCGAGATGTGCCGGCCGTGAGGGCAACGCGACCTGGTCGACAACCGGCAGATAGCCGAGCTGCTTGGCTGCCTCCATCACGCGCTGCCGGTTGGCGGCACTCGCCCCCGGCCGGTTGTTGAGCACACGGTCGACCGTCGCGGTCGACAGGCCGCAGCTCCTGGCAATATCCGAAACGGTGGCTTTCATCTCGCAACCATGTGGCGATGCGATCCAGTGCCTCGGCGGTCAGCCGGCGGTCAGTCGTGCCGCTTTGTGCGCTCGACCAGCGCGTCGTGGATCTCCTTGTCCGACATGCCGGTGATGACGCGTTCGACTTCGGCGACGCTGGTCTTCTTCGGGTCGATATCGTCGGCGACCACCTTGCCGCGGCGCATGACGACGATGCGGTCGACCACCTGGAAGACGTGGTGGATGTTATGGGCGATGAAGATGCAGGAATGGCCGGAATCGCGGGCGCTGCGCACGAAGCTTAGAACGCCTTGCGTTTCGGCGACGCCGAGATTGTTGGTCGGCTCGTCGAGGATGATGAGGTCGCTGTCGAAATGCATGGCGCGTGCAATCGCCACCGCCTGCCGCTCGCCGCCGGAGAGCGAGCCGATCGGCGTCGTCGGCGGAATGTTCTTCGAGATGCCGACCTGCTTGAGCAGGTCGCGGGCAACCACGTTCATCGCCTCCTGGTCCATGCGGTTGAGGAAACGCGGCGGCTTGATCGGCTCGCGTCCAAGGAACAGGTTGCGGGCGATCGACAGTTGCGTCACCAGCGCCGAGTCCTGGTAGATCGTCTCGATGCCGTGGGCGATGGCGTCGCTGGTGCTGCGCAAATTTACCCTCTTGCCGCGGATGAAGATGTCGCCGCTGGTCAGCGGGACCGCGCCCGACAGCACCTTGATCAGCGTCGACTTGCCGGCGCCATTGTCGCCGAGCAGTCCGACGATCTCCCTTTCGTTGACATGGAAATTGGCATCAACCAGCGCCTGAACGCGGCCATAGGACTTGCGGATGTTCGTCATGCGGATCAGCGGCTCGACCATCGTCTCAAGTCCCTGCCTGATGCCGGCGTTCCAGCCAGGAGTGGAGCGCCATCATGCCGAGGATGATAGCGCCGATGAAGATGTTGTAGGCAAGGCCCGGCACACCGATCAGCACGATGCCGTTGCGCATCACGCGCAGGATCAGGATACCGAGCACTGTGCCGATGATGGTGCCGCGCCCGCCGGTCAGCGCCGTACCGCCGATCACCACCATGGCGATGACTTCGAGCTCGTAGCCGGTGCCGCTGTTGGGGTTGGCCGCCGAGGTGCGCAGCGAGCTGATGACGCCGGCAAGCGAGGCCAGGATCGACGACAGGATGAACAGGCCGATCTTGACGCCGCTGACATTGACGCCGCGCGCCCTTGCGGCACTCGGGTTGCCGCCGGCCGCCTGGATCCAGTTGCCGATCCGGCTCTGCGTCAGCACGTAGCCGAGCGCGACGGCGGCCGCGATGAACCAGAACAGCGACATATAGATACGGAACGGCCCGATGAAGAAATCGCCGACCAGGGCTTCCGCCAGCCAGCTCCCCTCGGCGCTCCAGGTCCGCTGCGGAAACCCGTTGGTGACGAACAAAGCGGTGCCGCGCACCACCAGCAGCATGCCCAGCGTCACCAGGAAGGACGGGATCTTGAGCTGCGTCACGAACCAGCCATTGACCAGCCCGATGAAGGCGGCAACCACCAGGGCAACGGCGAAGGCGGCTTCGAGCGAGGTGAGACCGCTGTTGAACAGCGTCCACATCAGGACCGGCGAGAAGCCGAACACCGAGCCGACCGAGAGGTCGAATTCGCCCGATGTCATCAGCAGTGTCATCGCCAGCGCGATCAGCCCGAGTTCGACCGTGAAGGCCAGCGTGTTCGAGATGTTCTGCGGCGACAGGAAGTCGTGATTGATGCCCCAGAACACGGCAATCTCGACGACAAGCAGCACGAAAGGCCCGAACTCTGGCCGCGCGATCGAGCGTTGGATAAGGGAACGATTTTCCACCTTGGACCCGCGATAGGATTGGAACTGGCCGAGACGGCAACCGGCTTCGGCGGAATGATGAGACAGTCACGGCCGCCGGAGCGGCCGTGACCAACTCGATCGCGGATTTATTTGCCGGACAGGATCTTGTCGTAGACTGCCGCGGTGTCCTTCTCGTACAGCGCGCCGGTGATCACGTCGAAGCCGGGCGGAATGCCGCTCGCCGCCATGTTGGCGAGCGAGAGCGCGACGTAGCTGGTCGCCTGCGGATCCTGCCACTGGCCGGCATTGACGTAGCCGTTCAGCACTTCCTGGGTGGTATCGAGCGAGTTGCCCCAGCCGACAACCGGGATTTCGCCCGGCTTGACGCCGACCTGGTCGAACACTCGCTTGATCGAACCGGTGACAAGGTCGCCGAGACCGATGACCGCCTTGACCTTGGCCCTGTTGGCGGTGAGGTAATCGACCATGCGGTTGATCACTTCGGCCTGGTCGAGCGTCGCTTCGGTGATTTCATAAGTGATGCCGAGCGGCTCGAAGACGCTCTTGATGCCTTCCTCTTCCTGGACGCCATAGGTGGCGCCGGGAATTTCGACCGGCATCCAGACGAAGTCGCCCTTCTTCACCAGGCCCTTGTCGACCAGATACTGCGCCCAATGCTTGCCGAAGGTGACGTTGTCGCCGCCGACATAGGCGTTGAAATCCGCCTTCGGGTCGGGCGTGTTGAAGTTGATGATCGGGATGTTCGCCGCCCGCGCTTCCTTGACGATCTCGACAAGGCTGCCCGGATCGGGGCTGGTGGTGGTGATGCCGTCGGCCTTGGCGGCGATTGCGGCGCGAACGGCTTCCTGCTGCGACGCCACGTCACCATTGTGGAACGAGGTGTTGACGGTATTGCCGGTGTCCGTCGCCCATTGCTTGGCGCCGGCAAGGAAGTAGGTCCAGACCGGATCGGCCGGGCCGCCATGCGAAATCCAGTAGAATGTCTTGGCCTGTGCCGCGGCCGGAATGGCCAGCGCCACCACCAAGCCAAGTACAAGCAGTCTTAGCCTCGTCAGCATTTGATTTCCTCCCATTTGAACCGAACTCCTCCTCCCACGACGATCGCGGCGAAAAACCGTGCGCGGCAAAAATCGCGATCGTATTCTGCCAGCGTCGACCTGGGTGCATCAGAGCATCCCCTTTTTCGATCGATGGCAAGCCTTCATCTGCCAGTGGTAGTTGGCGCATCCGCAGGCGCCATCAGCCCTACCATCAGATTGCATCAGTTTGCGTGATATTTTTCAGGCAGGCGATTCCTGGACTGCGTCGGCCGGATTGCTCCCGGCGCCCATCTACTCCAAACGACCATGACGTCCCTTGTCGTGGGCGCTGCGGGCCTGTTTGATACCGAAGACCTCAGATTCCGGATGTCAAGATCAGCCCTTGATCCAGGCCGGGTCGCGAAAATTGTCCCATGTGGCACCGATGCCTGCATCGACCGGAATGGCAGCGCCTGTAATGCCATTGGCTATGGGCGAGGCGACGAACGCAATCGCCGCTGCGATGTCACGCGGTGTCAGCACCCGGCCGAGCGGATGCCGCTCGGCGTAGGAGGCGAGGATCTCGTCACCATTCGGCAGCGCTGCCAGCCGTCCGGCCAGCAGCGGCGTATGGGTCACGCTCGGGCAGACGCAATTGACCGTGACCCGGTCCCGCGCCAGGTCGAGCGCCGCCGCGCGGGCAAGGTTGAGCAGCGCTCCCTTCGACACGCAGTAGGAGAACATGCCGTGCTCGGCCTGCAGCCCATCGAGGCTGGAGAGCAGCACGATGGCGCCGCTCTTTTGCTTGCGCATGCCCTTGGCCGCCTCGCGCACCACCAGGAATGAGCCTCGCACGTTGACGCCCATCACCTGCTCGAAATCCTCGACCGAGGTCTCGAACACCGGCCCGCCGGCGCCGAGCACGCCGGCACAGGCCACGGCGACATCGATTTCGCCAAGCTGCTTGCGCGTCGCCGCAAAGGCATCGGCGACGGTCTTCTCATGACCGGCATCGCCTTCGAAGGCGATCGCTTTCCGACCGATGTGCTTGACCTGCCTGGCGGTGTCTGCAGCAGCGCCCGCGGTCCAGTCGAGGATCGCGACATCGGCGCCGAGATCGGCCAGTGTCAGCGCCGTCTCGCGGCCTATGCCCGAGCCGCCGCCGGTGATGAAGGCGACCTTGCCTTGATAGGAAAGTCCGGGAAACGGTTCGCGCGGGCTCATGCGCCGGCCTTCGTTGCCATTTTGATCGTGCCTTTGTAGGTCGGGGCGCCGCCGCCCGGCACTTTCAGCCGCCACAGGCGCCCGGCATAGGACGGTTTGTCGCTCGATGCCAGCACGCTGGCGTCGGTCACCCACAGCGTCTCGCCATCGAAGGCGAGATTGGTCGGCGCGCCGCCGCACTTGATGAAGCCCTTGATGGCGCCGTCGCGGGCGACGACATGGATGCCGCCGCCGACCAGATCCGTGACCAGCAGCGAACCGTCGGCGGCGATCGTCATGCCGTCGAGGATCGGGTTATCCCCCGGCATGCGGCCGAGATCCTCGATGCTGCCGTCGCCCTTCAGTCGCCTGACACGGCCGGTGTAAGATTCGTCCCAGACGATCGAGCCGTCGGCCTCGACGACGATGCCGTTCGGAAACACCGGTTCTGGGAAGGCCACCTTGATTGTCGCCTTGCCGTCCGGCGCCAGCGCAAAAATGTAGCTCGGGTCGGGACTGGCGGGATTATAGGTGCCGGGGTCGGTCCAGACCAGCGTACCATCCGGCGCAAAGACCAGATCGTTCGGGCCATTGAGTTTGACGCCTTCGACCTCGGTCACCAGAATTTCCGGCCCGGCGCCCGGCCGCACCCGCTGGATCGATGGCACGGTCATCTCAGGCGCGCGCCACGGACCGACGGTGCCGCCGTTCTGGCAGACATAGAGCGCGCCGTCGGAGCCAAGCACGCAGGAGTTCGGCGCGCCGGTGACATAGGCGAATTGCCTTGCCTTGTCGTCCTTGCCGACAATGGTCAGCTGGCTGCGGTAGCTTTCGACGAAGACCAGGCTGCCGTCCGGCATCACGGTCGGCCCTTCCGGCCATCCGAGATTGTCCGTCACCAGTTCCGGCGAAAGATCGTTCTTCATTTCACGGCCCCTGCGGTTAGTCCGCGCACGATGTAGCGCTGGACGAAAAGCGAGAAGAGGAGGATCGGGATGACGGTGACGACGCCGACCGTCGCGGCGATGTTCCAGTCGATCGGTCGCTGCGCGCTGACCAGGGTCGCGGCACCCAGCGATATGGTCTGGAAGGCACGGCTGTCGATGACGTAGAGTGCGACCAGGAACTCGTTCCAGATGAACAGCGCGCCGAACAGCGCTGCCGTCACCAGGCCCGGCCGCACGATCGGCAGCATGACGTGCCACAGCACACCGACGCGCGTGCAGCCGTCGATCATCGCCGCTTCATCGATCTCGCTCGGGATTTCGTCGAAGAAGCCGATCATGATCCACACCACGAGCGGCAGCGAAAAGGCGATATAGGGCAGGACCAGGCCCGGATAACTGTCCTGCAGGCCGGCCGTCTTGACCATCAGAAACAGCGGAATGGCGACAGCGATCGGCGGCATGAAGCGCATCGACAGGATGGTGCTTGCCAGCTGCTCGCTATGCTTGAAGCGCAGCCTTGAAAACGCATAGGCCGCCGGCGTGCCGATCAGAATCGCGGCTGCGGTTGCGATGCCGACCACGATGATGGAGTTGAGGGTGAAGGCCAGCATCCCCTGGCTGAACAGCACCTCATTGTAGTTCTTGACGATCTGCGTCCAGTTGAGGTTGAGCGTCGGTGGCACCTGCGCCAGGATCTCGATGCGCTTCTTGGTCGACAGCACCGCCAGATAGAGGAAGGGCGCGGCGCCGAAGATGCCGAGCACGATGAGGAAGAGGTAGGCGATGACCCGGCCCGGGCGGATCTTCATCGCGAGTTCCCGGGCCGGATCTGGACGTATCTGAGCATCACTGTCGTGCCGACGGCGAGGATCAAAAGCATCATGTAGGCGACCGCCGCGGCATAGCCGTAATTCTGGAACTGGAAGCCGTTCTGGAACGAGAAAAAGGACAGCGTCGTCGTGCTGCGCGCTGGCCCGCCATAGCTCAGCCCGTAGATCAGGTCGAACGAACGGAAAGCATCGACGGCGCGGAACACGGCGGCGAAGACGATGGCCGGCGTCAGCATCGGCAGCGTGATGCGCCGGAAGGTGACGAATGGGCCGGCGCCGTCGACCTGGGCGGCTTCGAAGACATCCTGCGACAGCGCCTGCAGGCGCGCAAAGACGATGATGAAGACGAATGGCGTCCATTGCCAGCAGTCGACGAGGATCACCGTCACCATCGACATGCCGACCGAGCCCAGCCAGTCGGGTGGCGTCAGTCCGATCTGCTTTATCGCCCAGTTGACCAGCCCCCAGTCCGGATTGAGCAGGGCGCGCCACATCACCCCGACGATGATCGGCGTCATCAGCATCGGCAGCAACAGGATGCCGCGCACGATCCAGGCGCCCTTCAGCTGCAGGTTGAAGAACATCGCCAGTGCGACGCCGAGCACGACCTGGATGGAAACCGAGAAAAACACCATGATGGCGCTGTTCATGGCGGCGTTCCAAAACAGCGGATCGACCAGCAGGGCACGGTAATTGGCGAGGCCGACGAAATTGCCGGTGCCGGTCGCGGCGGTCAAATCTGTAAGCGACAGGCGCAGGCTGTGGAACAGCGGATAAATGCTGAAGACGATCAGGTAAAGCAGGCACGGGCCGAGGAGCAGCCACACGGCTCTCCCCGGCTCGTCACGTGTGCCGAAGACGAATTTCGTCTGGGTGGCGGCGGTTGTCGCAAGGCTCATCGAAAATCACATCCACAGCGATCCGCGCGGGCACCGATCAGGCAAGGTGGCCTGCCTTCCGCAAGATCGCCTCCCACTGGGTCTGCACTTTTTCACAGGCAGTCTTGGCATCTTGCGTGCCGATCAGCGCCGCGTTGAACTCGACGTTCATGACATCGTTGAGTTGAAAGAATTCCGGGATCAGCGACGTCGGTATGGTGTCGGCCGTCTCGATCGCCGTCAGCGCGTCCTTGAGGTAGGGGAACTTCGCCACCAGCTCGGGATCTGTGAAAGCCGAGGTGCGGTTCGCATCGATGTTGTATTTCTCGATGGAATAGCGGTTCACCGCCTTGCTGGTGATCCAGGTCAGCGCCAGCCAGGCGGCGTCCTTCTTCGCCGGGTCGATATTCTTCGGGATGCCGACCCCCCAGCCGCCTTGGATTGCCCGCGGCGACTTGCCGTCGCCGGAAGGAACCGGGGTGGTCGCGGTGGTCTCGGCGACCATGGAATTCTCGCTGTTCAGGATCGGCCCGGCAATTGTAGACCAGAAGATCATCTGCGCGATCTTGCCGGTGGAGAAGCCGTCGACGTTTTCGGCAAAGCCGTATTTGGTCACATTCTTCGGCGCATAGGGCAGCAGGTCGATCAGCATCTGCAAGGCGCCGATGCCTTCCTTGGAATTGACCTGCGGCTTAAAATTCTTCTCCTTGGCGCTGCCGGTCATCAGCACGCCGCCAGTGGTGATGAAGCGAGTGTACCAGTCGACCGCGGCGAGCGAGAAATCGTTGGCGCCGATGAAGGAGCAACCGGCCACGTCGTCGGTGTTGAGCTTCTCGGCGGCAGCCTTGAACTCGTCCCAGGTCTTGGCCGGCTGCAGGCCTGCCGCGTCGAACAGGTCCTTGCGATAGAAATAGATGACCGACCCGGAATGCAGGCCGGGTATGCCGTAGACGTCCTTGCCTTTGCCAACCGTGCCGGAGGCCATGTCGAAAATGCCGACATTCTTCATCGCCGCCGGGATGAGATCGGCGAAATCCCAGTCCGGCGGCGTTTTTGCGGGATCGTCGATATAGGCGTTGAGCTGCTCGTAATAGCCGCCGCCAACCTGCTGGGTCGTCAGGAACCCAAGATACTCGATCAATTCGAACGAGGATTTGTCTGCCTTGAGGTTCTGCAATGTCTTTTCGATCAGCGCGCCGAGTGCCGGCGAGGTGATCTCCAGTTCCATGCCGGTCTCCTCGACGAATTTCGGCATCATGTCGGCGAGCGCGCGATGGTCGTTCTCATCGCCGGTCATCAGGATGTTGATTTTGGTGCCGGCGAACTTCTTCATGTCGAAACCGGCGGCGTAGAGCGGCACGGTGCCGCCAAGTCCTCCAAACGCCGTTGCCAGGCCCAGCATGCCGGCGCGCTGCATCAGGTCGCGGCGCGTCAGGCCGCCTGTATCCACGGCGGCGTTTTCGCCGGGCCGCGGGTGATCCGTCTGCTCTTTTCCGCTCATGTCTCACTCCCCAGTTTCTTCTTTGTTCTGCCGACGGGACTGCATCGGTCCGGACGGCAGATTGCATCCGGCGATCTAAATAGTCAATCGATTGCTTAATGATCGCTCAAACGATTGCTTGAACAAACACGTCGTGTTATCGATGCCGTGCTCTATGGGTGAAAATTGTCTCGGGCGCAGGCGCTTGACAGCTGTCGCGCACGGCCTCTACACGCTGGCAAACAACAATGTGCCAGGCGACTGAATGGCGGCCTTCCAGCGCATCCGAAGCCCGAACCGACAGGGAGGTCGTCGATGAGCCTGGGAAGCGTTGTCGTGACAGGTGCGGGCGACGGCATAGGACGCGCCATAGCGATCCGATTGGCCGCCGACGGCTGGAATGTCGTCGGCCTCGAACTTGACCGGGCGGCAGCCGAGGCGCTTGGCAAGACGCTTGGCAACGGCCATCATGCGGTGTGCGGCGACGCATCCGACCGCTCGGTGCTGAAAGCCGCCCGCGAGGCGGCGGAACAACTCGCGCCGTTGCGCGGATGGGTCAACAATGTCGGCATCGCCTTGATGGGCAATCTGCATGAACCCAATGAGCCCGAGGTCGAGCGTTTGTTCGCCGTCAACCTGATGTCGCATTTCTGGGGCTCGTCCGAAGCCATCCGGACGTGGGTTCGAGACCGGGCGACCGGTTCGATCGTCAATGTCTCCTCGGTGCATGGCCGCTCGGCCTTCAACATGTGGGCGGCCTATGATGTGGCCAAGGCCGGCATCGATGCGCTGACCCGCTATATCGCGGTCGAATACGGGCCGATCGGCATCCGCGCCAATGCGGTTGCGCCCGGCGCCGTCCGTACGGCGCTGGTGCAACGCGTGATCCGCGACAGCCCCGACAGCGCGGTGGCTGAAAAGGAAATGTCGATTCAGCATCCGCTCGAGCGCATCGGCGAGCCGGAGGAGATCGCGGCCGCCGTCTCGTGGCTGATTTCGTCCGAGGCCTCGTTCGTCACCGGCCAGTCGCTGGCCGTCGATGGCGGCTTGACCTCGCGCTGCTACCGCTATGCGCCCGACGCGCAACTGCTCGCCATGTACGGAAAGGGCTGAAGCCTTTGAAGCCAATCGGCCCGCCGGGGCGCGCCACGCTGAAGGACATTGCCCGCACTGTCGGCGTCGACGTTTCCACCGTTTCCAAGGTGCTCAACGACGGCGGCATCAGCGTGCGGCCGCAGACGCGCCAAGCAATCATCGACGAGGCAAGCCGGGTCAACTATCGCCCACATGCGCTTGCTCGCAACCTGCGCACCCAGCGCACCGGCGCACTCGGCATTCTGCTGCCCGACCTCACCAATCCAATCTATGCCGAGACGGTGCATGGTGCGATGCGCCAGGCCGAACGGTCCGGCTACGTCATGCTCATTGCCGAGGTTGCGGACGAGCGCACCTCCGCCGCCGCCTATATGCGGTTGGTCAGCGAACGCCGCATCGACGGGCTGATCATCGCCGTCAGCGCCGAAACCAGCGAGATGATCGCTGCCATCGAGAACAATCCGGTGCCGCACGTCTTCGTCAACCGCCGTTCCAGCATCGGCCGCAGCGTCACCGTCGACGACCAGGCTTCGGGACGGCTTGCCGCGCAGACCCTGATCGAGGCCGGCCATCGGCGCCTCGGCTTCATCGGCGCGTTGCCCGAACTCGACACCTCGCGACGCCGGCGCCATGGCTTCGTCGAAGTCTGCCAGGCTGCCGGCCTGCCAGCCGTCGTCGAAATCGCCGGCCCGGTCTCGCGCCGCGGTGGCTACGATGCCTTGCACAGGCTGCTCGATGAGGCGCAACGCCCGACCGGCGTCTTCGCCTTCAACATGCTGGTCGGCATCGGTGCGCTGGCGGCGGCCCGTGTGCGCGGCGTGCGCGTGCCGGACGATCTTTCGGTGGTCACGCTCGACGGCGAGGACGCCATCTTTACCGCGCCGCCGCTGACCGCCATCATTACCCCGCTCGCCGAAATGGGCGCGCGCGCCGTCGTCGAGCTCGAAGCCATGATCCAGGGGCGCGAACCGCAGGATGTCGTCATCGATATCCCGCCGAAGCTGGTTTACCGCGAATCCGTGGCGCCGCCGCCTCGCTAAAGCGGTTCATCGTTTCACGGAAACGCCGAACCGCTCTATCTCTTTGTTTCTACGCAATTCCGGACGGAAAACCGTTTCACACCTTTCCTGGAATTGCGCTAAAGCCTTCGCGGCTCAAGCCGTCGCCGGACCGGCGACGATGCCGCGGTCGTGCAGGCTTCCGATCTCGCCGTCGCTCAACCCCAGTTCGGTCAGGATCTCGTCGGTGTGCTCGCCAAGTACGGGCGCGCGGACTGCAGGAAGCCGTTCCACCGAGGAGAAATCCAGTGGCGAAGTCGGCGTCAGCAGCGATCCGAGACCGGGGTGATCGACCTTTGCGAACATCGGGTTGTCCGTCGAGCAGCGCGGATCCTCGACCAACAATTGCCGGAATGTCTGGTAAGGCCCCCACGAGACGCCGGATGCCGTGAAGCTGCGCCGCACGTCGGCGAAGCTCCGTGCCGAAAACCACGGCGCCAGTAGGGCGGCGATCGCCTCGCGCGCCGCATAACGCCCGCCTTCGCTGTCGAGGTCGGCGCCGCTTGTTGCCGCGAGCTTTGCCGTGTCCAGCCCGGTCGCCTGCAGCAGTACGGCCCATTGCCGGCCGGTCAGCGCCATCACCATGACGCGGCGGTCGTCGGCGGTGAGGAAATCCCGCCCGAACGCACCATAGAGATAGTTGCCGTCCTTTTCGGCACTGCCTCCAAGTTCGGCCTGCGCCAGCCGACCGAGATTGCCGGTCATGGCCAGCGCTACGTCCGATAGCGCCAGTTTCACCAATGACCCGTTGCCGGTGCGGCTGCGGTGGCGGTCGGCGGCCAGCACGCCCACCGCCGCCATCTCGCCCATCGCGATGTCCCAGGCCGGCAGCACGCTATTGGTAGGCTCCGTGGCGCCGCGCGCGCCGGTGATTTCGGCAAAGCCGGTTGCCGCGTTGACGGTATAGTCGACCTCGCTGGTTCCATCATTGTTGCCGGTCAGCGCGATCATGATGACGTCGTTGCGCCGGTGCTTCAGGGCCTCGTAGGAGAGGGCGCCGCGCGCCGCAAAATTGGTCAGGAAGATGCCGTTGCCCGGCCCCGGTCTCGCGATCAGACTGGCCACGACGTCCTGCCCTTCGGGCGACTGCAGGTTGATCTGGATCGAACGCTTGCCCTTGTTCATGCCGGCCCAGAACAGGCTCTGGCCGTTGTCCGCCACTGGCCACCGGCCATGGTCGAGCCCACCGCCGATCTGGTCGTAGCGGATCACGTCGGCCCCCAATTGTGCCAGCGTCATGCCGCCAAGCGGTGCCGCCACGAAGGCCGAGCCCTCGACGATGCTAAGGCCGGCGAGAATGCCGCCGCTCATGCGAACAGCCCCACTGATCGCCAGTCGAGCACGTCGGAAATCCCGCCATCGGAAGCGGTCGCCCGCACCAGTGAGCGCAAATGCACCAGCCCACCGCCGCCGGGCAGAGGCTCGCAGTGCCCGATGCCGATTTCGGAGTGCAGCGTGTCGCCCTCGTGCACCGGCCCCAGATGATCGCAGTCCTGCCAGCCCAAAATGGTTACCAGCGACGGCAGTGCACGGGTCAACTGTGCCGCTGCCAGCCCGATCGTATGGCCGCCATAGACGAGGCGCTGCCCCGTCTGGGTGCGGTCATGGTGGATCGTCGCCAGGTTCATCGTCAGCCGCGCCAGCTCCGGCGCGCTGCTCACCACATCGCCGCCGGCAAGGCGATGGATGGTGCCGGCGCTGAGATCGTTGAAATGCGGGCCAGGCACCGCCTTGCGGTAAGCGTCGAGGTTCCATCCGCCGATCGCCGCCGGCGCTCCCATGAACTCGGATCGCGGCGGATCGGTTTCGCCCTGCGCGGCACCATCCCCTGCCTGTCTGGCCGGTAGTAGCGCGCACCGGCAGAAATCGAGTACCGGTCGGTCCTCCTGATCGCTGGTGGCGATCCGCATGGTGACCAGGCCGCGCGACGCACGCCCCGGCCTGGCGGCGGCGGACCGCAGCCCGATGATGGTGGTAACGGTCTTCAAACTGTCGCCGATCGCCGGCGCCCGGCGAAAGATCAGACCGCGGTAGAAGAGGTTGGCGATCGCCCGCTGCGTCACCAGCGTCGACTGGCCGATCGCCACGTCCCAGACCAGCGCCGGCGCGGCAAAAGGCTGCTTTAGTCCGGTCACGGATGCCGACAGTGCCGCATCGAAGGCCAGCCTCAGCCTGCCGCCGACGATTGTATGGTGGGCAGCGGCAAGGCCGTCGCTCAGCCGCATCACCGGCGCTCCGTCGAAGCGGTCGCCGATGCGGAGATCCTCGTAGAACGGACCGTCGATGCCTATTGCGGGTGGAGACGTGCTCACGCTGCTGATCCTTCGTCAGCTTCGGCCCGGATCAGAAGGATGCGCTGCCAGCGGCCGCACCACCACCTTCAGCCAGGGGTAGAACGGCAGCGACGCGATCGCCTCATGCAGCGCGGTCGCGTCGGGCGCCTCCCAGATGCCGAAATTCGCCCATCGGCCCGGCTGACGCCACAGCCGGCGCACGATGCCGGCCGCGGCCAATTCCTTGGCGCGACGGCCTTCTGCCGCGATCAGCTCCGCCTTTTGCCGGGGGTCGCCGTCGGGCGGGAAATTGACCTCTATTTCGACCAGAAATTCCATCTCTGGTCCCCTCCAGCCGAATGGGCGCCGACATGCGACAGGATTTCGCCGAGATCCGGCGCCGGTGAGTCCAGCACCTCCATTGTCGCCCGCTCCACGGCATCGCTTATGTCGGCCTTAAGCTGGTCGAGACCGCCCGGCGCCAATATTTTTTCGCCGGCCAGCCGCTCTGCCAGGATGTCGATAGGGTCACGCTTCAGCCAGGCATCGAGCTCGCCGGCCGGCCGATAGGTCGCCGGGTCCGAACGTGAATGGCCGGAATAGCGATAGGTCTTCATTTCGATCAGTGTCGGCCCTCCGCCGCGGCGGGCGCGGGCGACGGCGGTCGCCATCGCCTCCGCCACCTTGTCGACATCCTGCCCGTCGGCGACGACGCCCGGCATGTTGTAGCTCGCGGCACGTATGGCGATGTCCTCGACCGGCGTCGACAGCTGGATACGGGTGTATTCGCCGTAGAGATTGTTCTCGCAGACGAAGACCACCGGCAGCTTGCGGATCGCCGCGAAATTGAGCGACTCGTGGAAGGCGCCGATATTGGCCGAGCCGTCGCCGAAAATGGATACGGCGATGCGGTCCTTGCCGCGGGCGCGAGCCGCCATCGCCGCGCCGCAGGCGATCGGCAGGCCGGCGCCGACGATGGCGGCGGTCGGCAGCAGCCCGACCTCCGGCTCGACCAGATGCATGGAACCGCCGAGGCCACCGGCGCAACCGATGACGCGGCCGCAGATCTCGCCGATGACCGCCGTTGG
The DNA here is from genome assembly GCF_040318275.1 of Mesorhizobium sp. M1217. Classification (NCBI taxonomy): domain Bacteria; kingdom Pseudomonadati; phylum Pseudomonadota; class Alphaproteobacteria; order Hyphomicrobiales; family Phyllobacteriaceae; genus Mesorhizobium; species Mesorhizobium sp. M1217. The sequence continues at coordinate 69,437 of NZ_JAMYMA010000024.1, forward strand.
CGACACGCCGAGCGCCAATGCATGGCCATGGCCGCGATAGGTGCAGGTGACGATGTCGTCGGGATCGATCGAGCGCGCGATGCCGACCGAGACGGCCTCCTGTCCGCTGGCAAGATGCGTGCTGCCGCGGACGTGCCCTTCGGCGAAGAGTTTCTGGATGCGCTCCTCGACCGCGCGAATCTCGACCATGCGCGTGAGCTGCTCCAGCCTGTTCTTCAAGGCCTCGCGCCGCACGATCGGCACATTCGAATTGGAGAGCGTCATGCTGCGTTCCTCCACCACGGAAGGGGTGGCTTGTTGGTCGAGACAAGCGTTGCGATCTGTTCGGCCACATAGGCCGGGCTCGGCAGGAAACGGGCTTCGAGAGCGCCGCTATAAGGTACGGGCGCTTCGGGAAGCGTGATACGATGCGGCGGCGCCTTCAGCCGGCCGAACGCTTCGATGGCGATCGACGAGACGACATCGCCGCCCCAGCCGCTGCCGGCCGGCGCCTCTTCGAGCGTCACCAGGCGGCCTGTGCGCACAACCGATTCGGCAACGGTCCGGCGGTCCCATGGCCACAGCGTCAGAAGGTCGACGACCTCGATATTGGCGTGGCTGGTTTCCGCTGCCGCGAGCGCCACCCGCCGCATCGCGCCGCAGGTGACGAGTGTCACGTCGCTGCCGGGCCGCGCGATCTCGGCTTGGCCGAGCGGAATGCGGTAGTTGCGGTCGAATTCGTATTCCTCGCGCTCGGCGTAAAGCACGCGCGGTTCGAGCACCACCACCGGATCCGGATCTTCGATCGCCGACCGCAGCAGGCCATAGGTCGTGCGCGCATTGCTGGTCACCGCGACCTTGAGGCCGGGCGTGCCGCGGAACCAGTGGTCGAGCATCTGCGAATGCTGGCAGCCAAACCCCTGGCCGGCGCCGGCTGACGCGCGCACGACGAGCGGCGTCGTCAGCCGGCCGCGCGACAGATAGCGCATCGTTGCCGCCTGCGTCGTCAACTGGTCGAGCGCGACGCCGATGAATTCGATGAACATCATCTCGACCACCGGCTTCAGGCCGCAGACGGCAGCACCGACCGCGGCACCCATGAACGCCATTTCCGAAATCGGTGTGTCGATCACCCGTTCGGGGCCATGCGTGGCAAGCAGCCCCTCGGTCACCTTGAACGGACCCCCGGCGGCGGCGATGTCTTCACCCATGACGATGACGCTGGGGTCATCCGTCATCGCGTCGTCAAGTGCCCGCAGAACCGCTTGCCGTATCCAGATCTTAGCCAAGGTTCAGACCTCCCAATGCACTGCGCGGATCGTCGATAGCGTCGGCGAAATTATCGCAGCGGAAGAAATTTGGAACGTTTTTATCGGCACTGGCGTCATTCCGGTTTGTAGCTGCCGAAGGCTTGGGCACTTTCGATGAGCTCGACGCGGAAGCCGTCCGGGTCGATCATGTAAACCGCCTTGCCGCCCTTGTTCGGCCCGATCGTCGGTGTCACCGGCGGCGACACGGATTTGACGCCCATCGCCGTCAGTTTTTCGTAGAACGACATGAGGTCATCGACGTTGAAGGCGATGTGGCCATTGCCGACATTGCCGTTATGCATGTCGACGGGAATCTGCTCGACATTGCGGTATTCCAGAAGCTCGAGGCAGACGTCGGTACCGGGCAGGCGCAGGATGGCGCTGTGCAGGTCGACTTCCGGATAGCCGACCAATTCGCCGATATAGGGCGCACGCGGGTTCCATTGGAACGCCAGCTCGAATCCGAGCACGTCGCGATAGAACGCGATCGAGCGGTCGAGCGACCGCACGGTGAAGCCGGTGTGATGGGCTTTCGTGATCCTGGCCATTCCGTCTGCGCTCCTTTGGTCAGGCGTTCAGATAGCCGTCGTCGCACATGACGACATGGCCGGTGACCAGTTCCGAGGCGTCGCTGGCGAGGAACACCGCCGTGCCGATCAGTTCGCGCGGCAAGCCGAGTCGCGGCCGCGGCATGCGCGCCTTGATGAAATCGGCGGTGATCGAGCTTGTCGCTCCCGCCGCCCTGGTCAGCGGCGATTCCATCAGTGTCGGCCCGATGCCGTTGACCCTGACGCCGCGGTCGCGCCACTCGAGCGCCAGTGCGCGGGTGACCTGCAGGACGCCGCCCTTCGACGCGAGATAGGCGCTCGCCCAGGGATAGGCTTTGAACGAGCCGATCGAGGCGATGTTGATGATCGAGCCCTTGTTCTGGCCGAGCATCACTCCGCCAAAGGCCTGGCAGCAGAAATACGTGCCCTTCAGGTTGAGGTCGAGGATGAAGTTGAATTTGTCCTCGGGGAACTCCTCGGCCGGGCTGCGGAAGGCCGAGCCGGCGCTGTTGACCAGTATGTCGATATGGCCGTGACCGCGCTTGACCGCCTCGGCCAAGGCGAAGCACTGGTCGCGCTTGGTGACATCGAGGCTGGCGACCTCGGCTTTGCCACCCTGTTCGGCGATCGTTGCGCGCGTCGCTTCGGCGCCGGCCATGTTGATGTCGGCAACGATGACGGTGACGCCCAATTGCGCGTAGCCGATCGCGATCGCGGCACCCAGCCCGCTGCCGCCGCCGGTCACGACGGCGACGCGGCCGGAGAGGTCGAAGAGGCCCGCTGCATAATTGGCGGGAACGGTCTGGTCGTCGGTCATCGCTATGCCCGTGTCTAGGCCGCTCCGCGGCGGCTTTGGTCAGTCGAGAATGTGGTCGGGATCCTGGTGCGGTTGGCTCAGCGCCCATTCCCGGTTGATCATGTCGCCGAAGCCGGGTTTGGCAGGAAGCGGCTTCATCAGCCCGCCCTTGATGATTTCCGGTTGCACCAGGCTGTCCGCATAGGGGTCGACGCCGCTCCACGGCACGCCCCATTCGACCGGCTTGTCGGAAAAGCCCCAGGCGCTGAACACCTGGCTGTGCACATGCGCGAACATGTGCGGACCGAAATCGACGCCCGCGGCAAGGCACTCGTCGATGATGGCGCGGCCGCCGGTAATCCCACCCATGCAGGTCAGGTCGACGCGCACGCGGTCGACGGAGCCGGCCATGATCAGCGCTTCGGGATAGTAAGAGCCGCCCTGTTCGTCGCCTTGCCAGATCGGCATCGGCACGCGTTTGCGCAGCTCGGCGAGCTTCCTGGCGTTTCCCGGCGGGAAGATGTCTTCGATGCAGCCCATATTGAGATCGGCGAGGCGGTTGGCATAGGCGGCAGCCGCGTCGACGTCCGAGAACATCCAGACCAGATCGGTGCCGAGCCAGGCGTCCGGCGCGTTCCTGCGCGCGGCGCGCAGCCGCGCTTCGGATTCATCCAGCGTGACGCCCATTGGCGCCTTGAACCGGCGCCAGCCCGCGGCATAGAGCCCTTTCACCTGGTCGCCGATCTGCTGCGGGTTCATCAGCGCCGGCGGGTAGCCGACGATCGCGGTTGCCGGCATTGGCGCGGTTGTTCCGCCGAGGAACTCGGCGATCGACTTGTCGGCTATCTTTGCTGCCGCGTCCCATGCGGCGAGGTCGACCTGCGACAGCGCGCGCAAGCCGACACCGGCGCTGTGCGAACCGTAGCTGCGCCCCTTGGCTGTCTTGAAGGTCTTCACGCGGTCGCCAACGTCGGTACCGATATAAACTGGGGCGATGCTCTTGCGGATCTGCTCGGCGCAGGCGCCATCCCGCGTCAGCGTGAACGACCAGCCCTCATGGCCGGACTGCGTGCGCAGCCGCACGACCACGAATTCCCTTTGCTTCATCACCCAGTCGCCAAAGATCACCGGCGCCGGCAATTGGCCCTGTATGGCGGCGACGCTGATATCGACGATAGTTGAAGGACCAGGCATTCCATCCCCTCCCAAGGACCCCGGCCGACCCGGGAAAGCGGAGCAACCATAGCCCCGCGAGGCGGTTTGGTCAACCGATTGATCTGGTCTGGTCAAACGATTGACATAGATTCTCGAATTGCCTAGTCTCGCGCCACAATTTCTGGTGCGGGACCGCTTTTGTCGGCAGTCGCCAACGGTGCGAAATGCGCTCCTGCATCGCCCGCGCCTGGCTGCTTGCAGGCCGTTGCGCAGGGAAGGGTGTTGATGGGATCGATCAGCCTGCAGAAGGTCGGCAAGCTCTATGGCGCCGTTTCGGCGGTCCATGGCGTCGACCTTGAGGTCGAGGACGGCGAGTTCGTCGTCTTCGTCGGCCCGTCCGGCTGCGGCAAGTCGACATTGTTGCGCATGATCGCTGGGCTGGAATCCATCACCACCGGCAAGATCAGCATCAATGGCAAGGTGATGAACGAGGTGTCGCCGCGCGATCGCGACATTGCCATGGTCTTCCAGAACTATGCGCTCTATCCGCAAATGACGGTGCGCGAGAACATCGCCTTCGCGCTGCAGTTGCGTAAATTTGCCAAGGCCGAGATCGACCGCCGCGTCAGCGAAGCGGCGCGAATTCTCGACCTCGCCGATCTGCTTGACCGTAAGCCGCGCGAGCTCTCCGGCGGCCAGCGGCAGCGTGTCGCCATGGGCCGCGCCATTGTGCGCGATCCGGAGGCCTTTTTGCTCGACGAGCCGCTCTCCAATCTTGACGCGAAATTGCGCGTCCAGCTACGCGCCGAGCTCAGCCGCCTGCATGTGCGGCTCGGCGTCACCACAATCCATGTCACCCACGACCAGGTCGAAGCGATGACGCTCGGCAGCCGCGTCGCCGTCTTTTCGCGCGGCGCGCTGCAGCAGTACGACACGCCGCACGCGCTCTATCACGCGCCGTCCAACATTTTCGTTGCCGGTTTCATCGGCAGCCCGGCGATGAATTTCCTTGAGGCAACTGTAGTCGATGCCGGGCGCGGCAAGATGGTCGTGTCCATCGGCGACGGTCGGCTGGTTGTGACACCGAAGTCGGATGCCCACGACCTCCCGGCCGGCAGAACATTGCTGGCCGGCCTCCGGCCGGAGCACCTGTCATGGCGGCCTGCAGGCGAAGCTTCGGCCAGCGGGGGGGCAGCAAGCTGTCTGGCCGGCCGTGTCGAGCTGGTCGAACAGCTCGAACCTGAATCCTTCATCGCGGTGGCTCCAGCCAATCCCCAGGTCGTCATCCGCACCGCTGATGATTATTCGATCGGCACTCCCGCCGATCCGGCCGAGCTGGTGCGCCGGGATGCCCGCCTGATCGTGCTTCGCGTCAGCGCCGACAAGGTGCCGCGCCGCGACACGATGCTGGAACTCGTCATCGATGGTAGCCGCGCGCATCTCTTCGACGGCACCACGGGCAAGGCGCTGTGATGAGAACGCGTGCCGCCTCGAATTTCACCGAAGTCTTTGCGCTCGATCTTGGCGGGGGTCTTGTCGTCTGGCAACGAAGAAGTGGGTGTTTTCAAGCGCCCATCCGCCGCGAAGCCTGGCTGCCAGCCGGCGGACTTCCTTCAACCCTCGCCTTGCAGACGGAGAACTGACGATGCGTTCCACACTCAAGATGCCCAAGGTCGGCGATGCCGTCGATGAAGTCGTCATCAGCGAAATCCAGGCCAGCATCGGTGCCAAGATCACCGAGGGGCAAACCCTGTTCACGGTGGAGACCGACAAAACCCAGGTCGAGGTTCCCGCACCCTTCGCCGGAACCGTCATCGAGATATTGATCGCTGTCGGCGATGACGTGAGGACCGGCGCCCCGACCCTGGTGCTCGAGGTCTGACATGCCGAGGGTTCATTCGGCCCGCGACGAAAGGTTTGGCTCGTATCTCGACGACTACGAGATCGGCGACGTGTTCAAGCACTGGCCGGGCAAGACCGTTACCGAGGCCGATGACCACCTCTTTTGCCTGCTGACCATGGCGGCCAGCCCGCTCCACATCGACCGCCATTTCGCCGAGACCGAAATGGCGCAAGGCCGCAATGTCGTCGTCGGCACCTATGTCTACTCGCTGCTTCTCGGCATGAGCGTACCCGACATTTCCGGACGCGCGGTCGCCAATCTCGGCCTTAGCGAGCTGCGCCATCTCGCTCCGTTGTTCCATGGCGATACGCTCTATGGCGAGACCGAAATACTGGCGCAGCGTCCATCCGCCTCCAGGCAGGGCGAGGGGGTTTTGACCGTTCGCACGGATGGGTTCAACCAGGACCGGCTCAAAGTCTGCACATTCACGCGCTCGGTCCTGCTGCCGCTGCGCCCCGGGAAGGACGCGTGATGGACAAGCCGGCTCCGCCAGCGACCAAGACCGTGCCGAAGGCCGAAGCGTCGGGGCCGCTCGACGGCGTCCGCGTCATCGAGCTGGCCACCGTCGTAGCCGGGCCGGGTGCCGGCCGTTATCTTGCTGATTTCGGCGCGGAGGTCATCAAGGTCGAGGGGCCGGGTGGCGATCCGACCCGCCGCATGGGGTGGACCGGTCCGGGGGAAACGGATTCCTATTTCTGGAAACTGGTCAACCGAAACAAGCAGGTCATTGCGCTCGACCTCAAGACCGATACCGGCAAGGAAAATCTCTGGTCGCTGCTGCTCGACGCCAACGTACTGATCGAGAACATGCGGCCGGGCAAGCTCGAGGCGCTGGGTTTTGCGCCGGACGAACTGCTGCGCCGCAATCCCAGGCTGGTGATCCTGCGCATCACCGGTTTCGGCCAGGATGGTCCCTATGCCATGCATCCGGGCTTCGCCACGATTGCCGAGGCGATGAGTGGGTTTTCCGGGCTCCTCGGCGAGGCCGGGGGCCCGCCGCTGCTGCCGCCGATCGCCATGACCGACGAAGTCACCGCCCTTGTCGGCGCCTTTGCGGCGCTGGCGGCGCTGCGTCATGCCGAGCGGACAGGCGAAGGCCAGACAGTCGACGTCAATCTGCTCAACTCGATGTTCCAGATCATGGGGCCGTTACCGTCCGCCTATGCCCATCTCGGCTATCTGCAGCCGCGGCTCGGCTCCGGCATCCCCTACACCGTCCCGCGCGGCACCTATCGTTGCGCCGATGGCGTGTGGGTGGCGATTTCGAGCTCGTCCGATTCCGTCGCCCGCCGCGTCCTGGCCTTGATCGGTCACGGTGACGATCCCCGCTTTGCCGGCTTCCAGGCCCGCAGCCAGAACCGCGAGGCATTGGAGGCCTATGTCGCCGCCTGGGTCGCCGGCCGGCCATCCGAGGAGGTGCTGCGCGAGTTCCGCCGCGTCGATGCGGCAATCGCCAAGGTCCTCGACATGAGGGACATCTTTGACGACGAGCATTTCCGCGCCCGCGGTATGATCGCCGAAGTGGACGGCGTGGTGATGCAGAATGTCGTTGCCGGCATGTCGAAGACACCCGGCCGCCTGCGTCATCAGGGCCGTCCGTTCGACGCCGATACCGAGGCGGTGCTCGCCCGCTTCGCTGGGGGTCGGGGAGCCGCAAAGAAGCCGACGCAGAAGACCTGAACCACTTCAGTCCGGCGCGAGATTTCGGCGCAGCAATTTGCCGTTGGCGCTGCGCGGCAGGCTCGGCACGAAGAACACCTGTTTCGGCCGTTTGTAGGCGGCGAGCCTTTGCCCCGCCAGGGCGACGATATCTTCGGCGCTGACGCTGACGCCTGCCTTGCGCACGACATAGGCCGCGATGACCGAGACATCGTCGCGCACCCGGTGTTCGGCAACGGCGATCTCGGCGACGCCGGGGCAGGGCGCAAGCGCTGCCTCGACTTCCAGCGGCGAGACGCGGAAGTCGCCAGCATTCATCATGTCGCGTTCGATTTTCAGTTTCGCGACATGGAAAACCCGGATTCTGGCGGCGACAATACGCGACGTGGCGCGCGTTTCCGGCGTGTCCGTCGGAACCGTTTCGCGGAGCTTGAACGCGCCTGAGACTGTCAGGCCGGAGACGTTGGGGAAGGTACGCGCGGCAATCCAGTCGCTCGGCTTCCAGCCCGATTCGCGCGCCCAGAACATGCGCCGTCGAAACACCATGACGGTTGGTTTCGTCATCGACGACATTGCCAATCCCTGGCATGCCAGTTGCTTCAAGGCGGTGGACGCGGAAATGCGCCAGCGCGGCTATTCGCTTTACCTGATGAGCACCAACGGCCGCGCCACCGAGGAGGCGGCGGCGATCGACATGCTGCAGCATGGGCGGGCCGACGGCATGATCACGACCATCAACAACGAACAGGATGCGCGCACCATCAAGCGCTTGAAGGAGTTGCGGATTCCATCAGTACTGCTCGATCGCGACATTCCGCTCGAGATCGACGCGGTGCTGACCGAGCACGCCGCCGGGTTACGGCAGGCGACAAGCTATCTGATCGAACTCGGGCACCGTCGCATTGCCATCATCACGGCCGGCAGCGACATCAGGCCGGGCCGTGAACGGGGTGCGCGGCTTCGTCGAGGCGTTCCAGCGCAGCGGCCTGCCGGTGCCGCAGGACCTGATCCGCTCGCAAAGCCTCTCGGTGGACTTCGGTTTCCGCGAGGCCACCGCCCTGTTCCAGATGAAGGAGCGTCCAACCGCCATCATCGCCGCCGGCAACCGCATTCTGGTCGGCGTGCTGCGCGCCATCCAGCAGCAAGGCGTTTCGGTCCCGGGCGATATCTCGCTGATCGGCTGCGACAGGTCGGACGTCGCGCTGCTTTATCCCGGCCCGATCACGCTCATCGACCGGGCCGTCGAGGAGATCGGCCGCACCGCAGCACAGCTTCTGCTGGAGCGGCTCGGCCGCCAGAGCGAGCGGCCGGCGCAACGCATCGCCTTTCCGACCCATCTGATCCTCGGCGGCTCCTGCTTGCCCGTCCCGAAATAGAGGCGGTTCACGGCCTGGTTACTGCCGAATTGGATCGTTCTCTATTCAGATCAGGTCGGCTCTGGCGAGGTCGCGCATCAGATGGCTGGCGCCATAGGTCCAGTGCGGGCAGTCGGGTGACAGCCGCACGCGGTTGACCAAGGCGCCGAACTTGTCCGACGAGATGGTGACGATGTCGCTGACCTTGTGGGTAAAACCCTTGCCTTTTTCGCCGCGATCCTTCGACGGCACGAACATCGTGCCGAGATAGAGCGCGAGCCCGTCCGGGTACTGGTGGTGCGGCCCCATGGCGGCTGCGACCAGCTCTTCCGGCGAACGGCTGATCTCGGCCATCGAACTGGCGCCCTCCAGCGAGAACCCGTCCTCGCCCTCGACCTTCAGCCGTACGACCGCCTTCTTCACGTCGCCGATGGAAAATGTCTCGTCGAACAGCCGGATAAAGGGGCCAAGTGCTGCCGAAGCGTTGTTGTCCTTGGCTTTGCCGAGCAGGAGCGCCGAGCGTCCCTCGACGTCGCGCAGATTGACGTCGTTGCCGATCGTCGCCCCGACAATCCTGCCGCTGCTGGCGGCAATCATGGCGATCTCCGGCTCCGGATTGTTCCATGTCGAAACCGGATGCAGGCCAACATCGGCGCCGAAGCCGACCGAGGCCATCGGCTGGCATTTGGTGAAGATCTCGGCATCGGGCCCGATGCCGACTTCCAGATATTGCGACCAGGCGCCGCGCGCGATCAGCTTGGCCTTGATCTCCATCGCTTCCGGCGAGCCGGGTTTGAGCTTCGACAGATCGTGGCCGATCAGCCCGGCGATGTCGGCTCGAATGGCGTCCGCCTTCTCCGCCGAGCCGCGCGCCTGTTCCTCGATGACGCGCTCGAGCAGGCTGACGACAAAGGTAACGCCAGACGCCTTGATCGCCTGCAGGTCGACGGGGGACAGTAGGTACGGCGTTCCCGGATCGCGCGCTGTCTCGAAACTGTTGGCGGCAATGGCTTCGAGCGGGCCGATCGGCCGCCCCTTGGCCGAGCGGACGTGTCCTGCCGGATCCGGCAATTCGCAAATGTCGCGTACGGTCGGTGCCACATTTGACGTGATGTCGAAGACCGTGCCGTCGCGCACCGTGACCACCAGCGGATGGGAAGCATCGCTCGTCCGGGCGCGGCCTACGAAGAGGCCCTCGGCGGGCAAATGTGTGGCGTTCGTCATGACTTACGTTTCCTGTTGTCTTGTCCTTGGGCCGCGGCACTTTCAACAAATTCCCGCCAAACGTCTATCCCGCTTCCAGGGTGAGCTTTGTCAATTCTTTCCAGCGGTCTTCGCATCGCTGGACCTTGATCGAGCCTGACGTGCGCCAATGGCCATGGAAAACGCTCTTTCAAAATAATGAAATCGTCGCTAGGGTTTTCACTTACTGAAATCTCCAGGTGACGCTTGCGCTTACGGTTTTCCGATCCAATCTGGCAAAAGCCGCGGACAGCAACCGCGTTCCAGTCGCTTTTTCCAGCCGGCCGACGCGTCGATGTCGTCATCGTCGGCGGCGGCATCATGGGGCTGTCGACGGCCTTGCACGCCGCCCGGCTCGGTCTTGCCGTCCAGGTGCTGGACGCCGGCGAAATCGGCAATGGCGCATCCGGCCTGAACGGCGGTCAGGTCATTCCCGGCCTGAAATACGATCCGGACTGGCTGCTGGAGCATTTTGGTCTGGAGCGCGGCGAAGCGCTCGTCAACTTTGCCGCCTCGACCGCTGACACCGTCTTCGAATTGATCCGCGACGAAGGACTGGCGGTGCCGTTCGTCCGTAATGGCTGGATCCAGGCGGCGCATACCGGGACCGCGCTAAAAGCGGCGGCAAACCGGGATCGGCAGTGGCGCGCCCGCGGCGCCGATGTCCGGCTGCTGAGCGCGACGGAGATTGCGACGATGACCGGCGCGCAAGGCTATCTCGGCGGCTGGCTCGATCGCCGCGCCGGTGTCATCGATCCGCTCGCCTACACGTCGGAACTGGCGCGCGTCGCTGCCGCGGCGGGCGTGAAGATCGCCGAACGCCAGAACGTGATGCAGATCAGCAAGGGTGCTGGCATTTGGCACGTTTCGGCGGAAAGCGGCGCCGAACTGAAGGCCAAGGCGGTCGTTCTGGCGACCAACGCCTATACCGGCGGCCTGCTTCCGGGCCTCGCCGAGACGATCGTTCCGCTGCATTCCTTCCAGATCGCGACAGCGCCGCTATCGTCCAATCTCGCCGCGGCGATCCTGCCGGAAGGGCAGCCGGTTTCGGATTCGCGCCGCATCCTCGTCTATTACCGCAAGAGTGCCGACGGCCGGCTGGTGCTCGGCGGGCGCGGCCGCATGGCTTTGCCGAACGGCCCGGCCGACTGGGCGCATCTTGAACGCGCGCTGCTGCGGCTTTATCCGGCGCTGTCAGACATTGCCATTGAAAAGCGGTGGTTCGGCCGGGTGGCAATGACGCCGGACCATCTCCCGCATATCCACGAGCCAGAGAAGGGTCTGCTGGCGGTCGTCGGCTGCCAGGGCCGCGGCATCGGCCTGATGACCGCGCTTGGCGAGCGCATCGCCTCCTATCTGTCGAGCGGCGACACCAGGCAATTGCCGTTCCCGATATCGCCGATCCGGCCGATCCCTTTTCACGCGTTTCGGCAGGTCGGCGTTGCCGCGACCATCGCCTGGTACCGGATGCTGGACGCGTTCGAACGCTGACTTGCATTCCCCAGCGTGAAACAGCTTGACAGTTTCACCAATATGAAAAAAGCTTAGTCGATTTCAAATTTCGACGGACAGTCAATGTCGACCATTGCCGCAACGCAGCCGCTGCCGGAAACCCGGTCTTCGCCAGGCTTCCGTTTCGCTATGCTGCTGCCCGGCGGGCTGGTCACCTTTCTGCTGATCCTTTTCGCCCTTGGCTTGGTGTTCTTCCTTGCCTTCCGCGGCAATGACGGCTCGCTGCTGGGGGCTGGTTTTACCCTTGCGAATTTCGTCACTGTGGCCACCGATCCACTGTACTGGACGGTGACGCTGCGCTCGCTGGGCATCGCCGGCCTGGTCACGCTCGCAACCGTCGTCACCGCCTATCCCGTCGCCTATTATCTGGCTTTCCATGCCGGGCGGCGGCGTGGGCTGCTGCTGTTCCTGCTGACCCTGCCGTTCTGGACCAGCTATCTCCTGCGCGTCTTCGCCTGGAAGATCGTGCTTGCCTATAATGGCGTGCTGAACTCGGCGCTGATTGAAAGCGGCATCTGGTCGGAGCCGACATTGGCGTTCTTGAATACGCCGGCAGCAGTCGTCGTCACGCTCGCCCACGCTTATGCGCCATTCGCTATCCTGCCCATCTACGTGGCGCTGGACACGATCCCGAAATCGCTGCTCGAAGCCGCTTCCGATCTCGGCGCAAAACCGTTCACCAGCTTCCGCCGCGTCGTGCTGCCCAATTCGATGCCCGGCGTGCTGGCTGCGGCCCTCGTCGTTTTTGTGCCGACCGTCGGCGACTACGTCACCCCGGCGCTGGTCGGCGGCCCTGCCAGCACGATGATCGGCACACTGATCCAGGCCGAGTTCGGCAAGGCCAATGACTGGCCGTTCGGCGCCGCACTCGCCGTCGCCGTCATGCTTGTCATTCTCGCCGTGGTGCTGGTGGTGCGCTTCGCCGACCGCCGATACCGCAGCCGCACATGAACACAGCGCGTATCGATGCAAGGCAGGGCGGCGGCTGGCTCGGTGCCTATGTCCTTGCCTATCTGGTGTTCCTGTATTTGCCGATATTGCTGATCCCGCTGTTTTCCTTCAACAATTCCGTCCAGGCGGCATTTCCCCTGCAAGGCTTTACGCTTGAATGGTACGGCACGCTGTTAGGCAATTCGGCGCTGTCCGGTGCGCTCGCCAACAGCCTCGTCATCGGCGCCATTGCCGCCACCGGCGCCACGCTCTGTGGCATCACGGTGTCCTACATGGACCTCTACGGACGCTCGCCGCTGGCCGCCACCATCAGTGCCATAGCGCGGCTGCCGATCCTGATCCCAGGCGTCATCGTCGGCATATCGCTGCTCATCCTCGTCAACCTCGCCGGCTTTGGGCCGTCGCGCATTGCCATTGTGCTCGGCCACATATTGGTGGCGCTGCCGGCGACGGTGGTGGTCATGCGCAGCCGCTTCGCCGCCATCCCGAAGACCATCCGTGAGGCAGCGCTCGACCTCGGCGCCTCCGACTGGACGACCTTCAGGCGGGTGATGCTGCCACTCAGCCTGCCCGCCATTATCTCGGCGTTCATGCTGGCCTTCCTGACCTCGTTCGACGAGTTCATCGTCGCCTTCTTCCTTGCCGGTACCGAGCCGACGCTGCCGCTTTATATCTGGAGCCAGCTGCGCTTCCCGAAATCGCTGCCGACCGTCATGGCGCTGGGCACGGCGATCTTGGCCGTGTCCTTCGTCACCGCCGCACTCGCCGAAATCCTGCGCCATCGCGGGCTTGCCGCCGCTCAGCGGCCAGCGACCGCCAGCCTGTCAAAACCAGAAGAAACCGAAAGAGGAGAACTGCAATGGCATTCGACCTGAAATCGATAACGACAAAGACAGCGAAAACCGGACTGGCCGCCTTCGCGCTGGCGCTTGCGTCGACTGTCGCTTTTGCCGGCGACAAGCTGCAATATTTCACCTGGTCGGGCTATGAGCTGCCCGACTTCAACAAGAGCTTCCTCGCCGCGCACCCGGATGGTGTCGAAGCCTCGATGTTCGGCGACGACGATGACGCTTTCACCAAGGTCAAGGCCGGCTTCCGCCCCGATGTCGCGCACCCATGCTATGACAAGGTGGCGCGCTGGAACAAGGAAGGCCTGCTGCAGCCGATCGACACCAAGCGCATCAAGAACTGGGATTCGATCTTCCCGGTCTTCAAGAACCTGCCCGACCTGCAGGCCGGCGACGGCAAGGTCTGGATGGTGCCGTGGGACTGGGGCAACACCTCGATTCTCTACCGCACCGATCTGGTGAAGAACCCGGAAGCGAGCTGGAACCTGCTCTGGGACAAGCAATATGCCGGGCGCATGGCGACCATCGATGCCGTCCACGACACTCCGGTGGTGGCGGCCCTTCTTGCCGGCGTCAATCCATTCGACATGACGGCGGAACAGATGGACAAGGTTGCGGAGAAACTGCGCGAGCAGCGCCCGCTGCTCTCAAACTACACCACAGACATGACATCGGTCGAACAGGCGCTGGCCAGCGGCCAGCTGGTCGCCGCCATGACCTGGAATGCCTCGGCCACGTCGCTGAAGAAGCAAGGCGTGCCTGTCGAGTTCATGAAGCCGAAGGAAGGCATGCTTACCTGGGCTTGCGGTTTCGTCATGCTCAAGGACGCCAAGAACGTCGACCTCGCCTATGACTTCATCAACAGCCGGCTGGAAACGGACTCGGGCAAATACCTGATCCAGGCCTATGGCTATGGCAGCTCGACCAGCTCGGCTTTCGCTGCCGTGCCGAAGGAGGAGCTGGAGAAATTGCAGCTGCCGTCCGATCCGGAAGTGATGTTGAAGACCACCATCTTCACCGGGCCGATGAAACAGAATGATGAACTCGCCAAGATGTTCGAGAAGGTCAAGGCGGGCGGCTGAGCCTGCTTCTTCCTTCTCCCGCAAGGGGAAGGGAAAGCATTGGCAAAAAGGACGAATGGATGGACATGCTGGACGAAGCGGCTGAGAAGCCGAAGGACGACGCCGACGTCAGGGTCGGCCGGCGCGTGCGGGCGCTCAGGCTGGAGCGTAATCTCTCGCTGGCCGAACTTGCAGCCAAAGCCGGCGTCTCGATCGGAGCGCTGAGCCAGATCGAGCGCGGCATGTCGTCATTGCGGGTCCGAGTGATCTGGCCGCTCGCCGCCGCCCTCGACATCGAGCCGTCCGCGCTGATCGCCGACGGCAACGACGCCGGCAACGATCTTTATTGTGTGCGCGCCAACAGCCGGCGTCAGATCCCGGTCAAGTCGGAAGGCATCGCCAAGTCGCTGCTGTCGCCGCCGGCTGCTGCGCTGACCGGCATGCTGGTGACGGTGGAGGCCGGTGGCGGCACCGCCGAAGCCTACGCCCATGCCGGCCATGAATTCGGGTTCGTCCTTTCGGGCGAGGTCGAGCTGGTGGTCGATTCGACCAGATACGGCCTGAAGGCCGGCGACAGCTTCGCCTTCAAGAGCACCTTGCTGCATGCTTTCCGCAATCCGGGCAGCGAGCGCTGCCAGATCCTGTGGGTCAACACGACCAAGCCGTCCGAGGTTCGCGATGGCACCTGATCCACTCGTCCGGCTGGACAAGGTCTCCAAGATATTCCCCGGCAGCATCGTCGGGCTCGATGCCGTCGATCTCGATATTTCGCGCGGCGAGTTCCTGACCCTGCTCGGACCATCCGGCTGCGGCAAGACCACCAGCCTGCGGGTCATCGCCGGCTTCGAAAGCCCGTCGAGCGGCAAGGTTCTGCTCGAAGGCCGCGACATCAGTGCGCTCAGGCCCTTCGACCGTCCGGTCAATACCGTATTCCAGGACTACGCGCTGTTCCCGCACATGAACGTCGCCGAAAATGTCGGCTTCGGCTTGTCGCTGCGCAAGCTCTCCGGTGCCGAACAGGCAAAGCGCGTCGGCGCAGCGCTCGACATGGTCGGCCTTGCTGAAAAGCTCGGCGCCCGCGTGTCCGAATTGTCGGGTGGCCAGCGCCAGCGCGTCGCGCTTGCCCGCGCCATCGTCTGCGAACCGCGCGTGCTGCTGCTCGACGAGCCGTTATCGGCGCTCGATGCGCATCTGCGCGAACAGATGCAGGTCGAATTGAAGCGACTGCAGTCGCGCCTCGGCACCACTTTCGTCATGGTCACGCACGACCAGACCGAGGCGCTGTCGATCTCTGATCGCATCGTCGTCATGAACAAAGGCCGCATCGAGCAGATTGCGCCGCCGGCGACCCTCTACGACCGGCCCGCCACCAAATTCGTTGCCAGCTTCATCGGCACGATGAACCTTCTGCAGTCGCGCTTCGTCGGCCGTGACGGCGAGCGCTTGCGGTTCGCCGCCGGCGCCCTGCCGCTGGAAGCGGTTTCGGAGACGGGCGAACTGCCTGGCGAGGGCACGGTGCGCACCATCGGCGTGCGTCCAGAGGATTTTTTGGCGACGACCGAAGCGGCGGCCGGCACTGTACCGGTGCGGGTGAACAGCATCGTCTTCCACGGCCGCACCTTGCGCCTTCATGCGGAGCTGGGGCAGGGGACACAGGTGGTGATCGACGCGCCGCGCCGGGCGGAGGGTTTTCAATTCAGCGTCGGCGACGTGGCGCATATCAGCCTGCGCCGTGGCGCCAACTGCCCTATGCTGTCCAGCTAGGCAACGGCCGCGAATACGCCGACCGGGCGATCCACGATTTCCTCGAGATCAAGGGCATCATCGGCGACGGCGCCTGAGCCATCAACATACGGCCGACCGAAATGTGGTTGCGAGCGTTGGTGCTGCCAGTACCGGCGCTTGTATCATTTTCGTTTGATTTGTTCCCTTTTTGTTCTATTCTGCTTGGCTGGGCGGGAATGGCTTTGAGAGGAGCAATGAACATGAATGAGCTGCCCGCATTCAGGATCACCGAAAACGGCCAAGCCGTGTTCAACTGGCAGGAGCTGGATCGGCGCTGGAATGACCGGCTGTTCTTCGCCATTCTTCTTGAAAGTACGATCGCCGTGCCGCTTGCACGCCGGGCCGCCGTCTGGCGGCGAGAATCGGGATTGCGAGGGCAAGTGTTTCCGGCGGAACGCCTGCACATCTCGCTTATTGGGCTCGGCGACTATGATGGACTGCCGGAGGAATTGGTCAAAATCGCCCGCCACGTCGCCTCGATGGTCCAGGCGAAACCGTTTGAGGTGTCGTTCGATCGGTTGTCGGCTTTCGGCGGCGGTGCGTTGGTGCTGCGTGGCAGCGACGGCGTCCCGCCGCTGCAAGCGTTCTGGCGCAATCTTACCGCCCTGATCGCCGACAGCCCGCTGAAGCCCTTTGTGGGGAGCTCCTTTGAACCTCATGTTACATTGCTTCGTGACAAATTGCGGGTTCAAAGGGTTCGAGAACGGGCGATCGAACCCATCAGCTGGACCGTACGTGACTTTGTGCTCATCCGCAGTCTGATCCGGCAAGGCCGGTACGAAGAGCTCGGGCGCTGGCGGTTGAACGGCCACGACGATTCCGTGGCCGCAATGTGAGCCAAGCCAGGGTCCCCTCAGATCGTCTTGACGTAGCCCGCCAACTGATCCGCCACCGTGCCCCAGCCGTCGTAAAAGCCCATCTCCTCGTGGCTGTTGCGCGTGGCTTCGTCGCGGTGGATAGCGGTCGCGGTGTAGCGCGTCGCCTCGCCCTGCGATTGCAGCGATATGACGGCTGTGATGAATGGGTCGCCTGACGGCCGGTAGCCGGGCAGCAGCGCATCGGTCCACACCAGCCGCTCGTTCTGGACGATCTCGAGGTAGCAGCAACGCCTGTCGTTGACCTCCTTGCCGTCGGGCGACTGCATGCGGGTGCGGAACAGACCGCCGGGCCGCAGGTCGATCTCGCAATCGGTGATGATCCACGGCTTCGGCGTGAACCATTGGCGGACATGCTCGGGCTTCGTCAAGGCCGTCCACAGCAGTTCTCGTGGCGCCTCGATCGTCCGTTCGAGCACGAGGTCGAGCTTCGGATCGGGTTGAAAAAACGCGACCATATTCATCTGTCTGTCTCCTTGAGTTTCAGCACGTAGTCGTCGAACTGGTCGAGACGGCGCTCCCACAGCTCACGCTGCTCGGCCAGCCAGCTTTCCGCGAGCTTCAGCGGCTCCGGCGCAAGCCGGTAGGTCCTGACGCGGCCGGCCTTCTCCGAACGCACCAGCCCGCAGCCTTCCAAAACCCTGAGATGCTCGATGAAGGATGGCAGGGCCATCTCGAACGGCTGGGCAAGCTCGCTGACCGAGGCGGGGCTTCGGTTCAGCCGCTCGACCACGCGCCGCCGGGTCGGATCGGCGAGCGCACGGAAAATGCCGTCGATCGGTGGGGGGCTTTCGGTCTGCAGGCTCGTCATGGTCATTTCCTTGCCTCGGCCATTCCGCGTGACCAAAATTAGCTCGGGAAAATAGTTAGGAAAATTCCTTACTATTGGCAAGCGCAAAAATCACGGATGCCTGGCAAGGCAGCTGGAAAAGTGAGAGGCACGGTTTTAGGGTGCCATCAGATTCGACCGATCCGAGGAAGCGTTTTGACGATCACCATGTACGGCATCACCAATTGCGATACGGTCAAGAAGGCGCGTTCCTGGCTGGCGAGCCATGATGTTGCCTATCGCTTTCACGATTACAGGGCAGACGGGCTTGACGCGGATCGGCTGAACGGCTGGTCAGGCAAGGTCGGCTGGGAAATCCTGCTCAACAAGGCGAGCACGACGTTTCGCGAACTGTCGGACGAAGACAGGATGGGTCTAGATGAAAAGAAGGCCAAGGCGCTGATGCTGGCCAAACCGACGATGATAAAGCGACCGGTGCTGGAACTTGGCGATCGCATCCTGGTTGGCTTCAAGCCTGATGTTTATCAAGCGGCGATCCGTAGGAAGTAGGACCGACCCGCCGCGATCCGTCGCGCCCCCCTCTGTCCTGCCGGACATCTCCCTCTCTAGTGGGGAGATTGGATGTCACTTCGGCTTTCGCTAGTCTCCAAAGAAGGGCGCTTTCGGCGAAGCTGCCAATCTCCCCCCTTGAGGGGGAGATGTCCGGCAGGACAGAGAGGGGTGCTGTCCCGCCGGCATGCCGAATTGAGCGCTTCTACTCACGCAAATAGCTCGCCAGCGCCACCGCATTGTTATGCGCCTCGTCATGCGCGCCGTAGAGCAGCGTCACCCGACCTCTGCCCAGCAGAGCGCGCAGCTGGCCGACCGCCTCGCCGTTCCGGTCGAGCTCATCGCGGTATCGCCGCTGGAACTCCGCCCAGCGCGCCGGCTCATGGCCGAACCATTTGCGCAACGCATTGGTTGGCGCGATGTCCTTCAGCCAGACCGTCAGCGCCGCGTCCTCTTTGCGGACGCCGCGAGGCCATACGCGGTCGACGAGCACCCGCTGCCCGTCATCGGGCGCCGGCGGCTCATAGATGCGCTTGACCGCGAGCTCCATTGCCAACTCCGCATGGGCCAGCAGGCGACGCTGCTTGCTGGCTTTCGCTTAGAGATCCCGGGCCTAAACCCACTCGCCTTTGCGCATCACCGGCACGCGGCTGCCGTCCTTATGGACGCCGTCTATGTCGATCTTGTCCGAGCCGATCATCCAGTCGATGTGGATGAAACTCTTGTTGCCGCCGCGCGCCGCGATCGCGTCCTGGCTGAGCGAGGCGCCATCGACGAAGCACTTCGAGTAGCACTGGCCGAGCGCGATGTGGCAGGCGGCGTTCTCGTCGAACAGCGTGTTGAAAAACAAGAGCCCGCTCTTGGCGATCGGCGAGGAATGCGGCACCAGCGCCACCTCGCCGAGACGGCGCGAGCCCTCGTCGGTATCCAGCACCTTTTGCAGCACATCCTCGCCCTTCGTGGCCTTGGCCTCGACGATGCGGCCCGCCTCGAAACGCACCGCAATGCCGTCGATCAGGGTACCCTGATAGGACAGCGGCTTGGTGCTGGTGACATGGCCTTCGACGCGCCTTGCATGCGGCGTGGTGAAAACCTCTTCGGTCGGGATGTTGGGGTTGCAGGTGATGCCGTTCTTGGCGGTCGAGGCGCCGCCCATCCACTCGTGGCCATCGGCCAGCCCGACGGTCAGGTCAGTGCCGGGGCCGGTGAAATGCAGCGCGTGGAAATTGTGGCCGTTCAGCCATTCGGTGCGGCTCTTCAGCGCCGCATTGTGCGCCGTCCAGTTGCCGATCGGGTCTTCGACGTCCACCCGCGAGGCGGCAAAGATGGCGTCGGCGAGCTTGGCCACGGCGACGTCTTCGGCGTCGTCCGGAAACACTTGTTTGGCCCAGGCCTGATCGGGATAAGCCACGATGTTCCAGTTGATGTCGAAGCCGGTGATCTTCTCCAGCGCCGGCTGGTAGGCCATCGAATTCGCCTTGTTGGCACGCGCCACCTTTGCCGGGTCCTGAGAAGAAAGCAGCGACGGATCCTCGCCGCGCACGGCAAGCCTCGCCGCATTATTGGCGAAGGCTTTTGCCATGCCTTCAAAGAGCCAGCCGGCGGCGCGGTCGAAGCCGGCGTCGGCGCCGTAGCGGAAGCGCGCCAGCGTGATCTCGTCATCGTTGAAGATCGGCGTCACCAGGCCCGCACCTGCCTTGTAGGCGTGCTCGACGATCCGCCGCGTCAGAGGCAGCGCGGCGATAGACGAGGTCAGCACCAGATCCTGCCCCGGCTGCAATTGCAGCCCGACCTTGACGGCGACCTCCGCCAGCCTGTCGAGCTTTACCGGGTCGATGGTTGCGGAAACGCCGCGCGAATGTGTGGTCATGATCCTGCCTGCCGTGATTGGGGGACTGTGTCTTACATAGACCGGCGCTACCGACCTTTCCACTCTGATGACGCCGGCAGCCCTAGCACTACTTTGGCAGATTTTTAGTTCCGGGAGCGTTTCGAGGATTCCCAAGAGCGGTTTTGCGTGATTCATGAGAGGTCGGCTGTTGGAGGGGCCGGCC
>NZ_JAMYMA010000025.1:0-78394 GCF_040318275.1 Mesorhizobium sp. M1217
CGCCGTGTGTCCGCCGCTCCGCTAAACACGGGGGCTGCGCGGCGGACACGCCGACGTCACAGCTACTGCCACGCCATTTTTGCAGAACTTGACGCACACAACTGGCGGGACAGCGCCCCCCTCTGTCCTGCCGGACATCTCCCCCACATGGGGGGAGATCGGCTAACATCCCGGCGTTTGCCACTTCCAATCGATGGTGCGCAGCGCCCAAGCTGCCAATCTCCCCCCTCGTGGGGGAGATGTCCGGCAGGACAGAGGGGGGCGCGACGAATCGCTACAGATTGCAGTTGATCGGCCCCGCCCTAATGCGCCTCTTCCCAGTTGTTGGCGGCGCGGGCGTCGACGTGCAGCGGCACCGACATCGATACCGCCGGCATGGCGGCGTTCTCCATGACGTGGCAGACGACGGGAATCGTCGCCTCGACCTCGGCTTCGGCCGTCTCGAAGACCAGTTCGTCATGCACCTGCAGCAGCATGCGGGCGGAAAGCTTCGCCTTCTCCAGCGCCTCGTCCATGCGGATCATGGCGCGACGGATGATGTCGGCGGCGGTGCCCTGCAGGCGTGCGTTGATCGAGGCGCGCTCGTTGAACGCCCGGATCGAGGGGTTTGACGATCTGATCTCCGGGTAGTGGATGCGGCGGCCGAAGATGGTCTCGACGAAGCCGTGCTCGCGCGCATAGGCCTTGGTGGCGTCGATATAGTCGCGGATGCCGGGGAAGCGCTCGAAATATTTCTTGATGTAGTCACCGGCTTCTTCGCGTGCGATCGACAGCTGGTTGGCGAGGCCAAAGGCCGAAATGCCGTAGATGATGCCGAAATTGATCGCCTTGGCACGGCGGCGCACTTCCGAAGGCATGCCCTCGACCGGCACGTTGAACATTTCCGAGGCGGTGATGGCGTGGATGTCGGCGCCGTCGGCGAAGGCCTGCTTGAGCTGCGGGATTTCGGCGACATGGGCGAGCACGCGCAATTCGATCTGGCTGTAGTCGGCGGAAACCAGCTTGTTGCCCTTGTCGGCGATGAAGGCCGTCCTGATCTTTCGCCCCTCGACGGTGCGCACCGGGATGTTCTGCAGATTGGGATCCGAGGACGACAGCCGGCCGGTCGTCGTCGCGGCAAGCGCGTAGGAGGTGTGGACGCGCTTGGTGTCGGGATGGATGAAGCCGGGCAGGGCATCGGTATAGGTCGATTTCAGCTTGGTCAGCTGGCGCCAATCGACGATCTTGCGCGGCAATTCGTGGCCTTCGGCGGCGAGGTCTTCGAGAAGCTGCGCCGAGGTCGACCATTGGCCGGTCTTGGTTTTCGAACCGCCGGGCAGGCCCATCCTGCCGAACAGGATGTCGCCGAGCTGTTTTGGCGAGCCGATGTTGATGCGCTCGCCGACCAGCTGGTAGATCTCGTCCTCGAGCCGCGCCGCACCTTGTGCCAGTTCGCCGGAGAGCCGCGACAGGATCTGCCGGTCGACGGAGATGCCGCGTTGTTCCATCCGTGCCAGGACTGGCACCAGCGGCCGTTCCAGCCGTTCATAGACCGAGACCAGGCCCTTGGCGGCAAGGCGTGGCTTCAGCACCTGCCAGAGCCTGAGCGCGACGTCGGCGTGCTCGGCGCCGTAAGCCGTCGCCTTGCCGAGGTCGGCCTGATCGAGGCCGACGAAGTTTCTTCCCGAACCGGCCAGTTCCTTCAGCGGAATGGTCGCGTGGCCGAGCCATTTATCGGCCAGCGCCTCCAGGCCATGGCCACCATGGGTGCCGGCCTCGAGCACGTAGGAGATCAGCATGGTGTCGTCATAGGGGCCGATCTCGATGCCATGACGGCTCATGACGACGAGGCGGTATTTCATGTCGTGCACGATCTTGAGGACAGATTTGTCCTCGAGCAGCGGCTTGAGCAACGCTAGTGCGTCGCGGATCGAGATCTGGTTGTCGACCGCGCCGCCGCCGAGCAGGTCGCCATTGCCGTTTTTATGGGCAAGCGGCACGTAGGCGGCATGGCCAGGCGCGACGGCCATGGCAAGGCCGATCAGTTCGGCCCGCATCGGATCGGGCGAGGAGGCCTTAACGTCGAAGGCGACGATGCCTCTCTCCATCGCCTCGGCGATCCAGGCCTTCAGCGTCGCGGCGTCGCGGATGCAGGCGTAGGCGCCGGTGTCGATCTTGCGGGCGGTCGCAGCCTCCAGGCGAAGCGCCGAAAGCAGCGATGGGGTGTCGCCTTGCTTGGCTTCGGCCGGGACTTCGGAAGCCGCTTCGTCCGACGGGGGTGCGCTCTCGGCGGCCGCGGGCACGCCAAAACCCATATCGGGGCCATGCGCGGTATCGGCACGCTCTATCGTGACGGCAGTGGCCGCAACGTCGCCCGCGTCGGTTCCGGTCGCTTCGGCGACGCGGCGGGTCAGCGTCGAGAATTCCATGGTCTTGAGAAAGCCGATCAGCCTGGGACCGTCCGGCGCGTGCAACACGAATTCGTCAAGCCCTTCGGTCACCGGCACGCCGTTCTTCAGCGTCACCAGATCACGCGAAATGCGCGCCTTGTCGGCGTTGGCGATGATCGATTCGCGCCGCTTGTCCTGCTTGATCTCGCCGGCGCGGGCGAGCAGCGTATCGAGGTCGCCGAACTGTTCGAGCAATTGCGCCGCCGTCTTCGGCCCGATGCCGGGCACGCCTGGCACATTGTCGACCGAATCGCCGGTCAGCGCCTGCAGGTCGATCATTTTCTCCGGCGGCACGCCCCACTTCTCGATCACCTCGGGAACGCCGATCTGGCGGTCCTTCATCGGGTCGTACATGGCAACCGTTGGGCCAACCAGTTGCATCAAATCCTTGTCGGAAGAGATGATGGTGGTGTCGGCGCCGGCTTCGCAGGCAAGCCGGCAATAGGTGGCGATCAGGTCGTCGGCCTCGTAGCCTTCCGTTTCGATGCATGGCAGGTTGAAGGCCCTGGTCGCCTGACGAATCAGGCCGAATTGCGGGATCAAATCTTCCGGCGGCGCCGAGCGGTTGGCCTTGTATTCGGGGTAGAGGTCGTTGCGGAAGGTTTTCGACGAATAGTCGAAGATCACGGCGAAATGCGTCGGCACGATGCCGACATCGGTGTTGCGGGCGTCCTGCGTCAGCTTCCAGACCATGTTGCAGAAGCCGAGCACGGCACTGGTCGGCAGCCCGTCGGACTTGCGCGTCAGCGGCGGCAGTGCGTGATAGGCGCGGAAGATGTAGCCGGAGCCGTCGATAAGGAAGAGATGATCGCCTTTTTTCATGGCACGAGGGATAGCGCGGCGCAGCGCCGCGGTCCATGCCAAAGGCGGCTTGTGGCAAGCGTTCCGGCAACACCCTGACAAATGGCGCGAGATCGGCCGACCCATGAGGGCTTGGCCGGAGCTTTGTTCGCTCACGCCTATGTTACGAAAGTGTAATTTTTGTGCCCTTGAATCGCCACGTTCGCAGACACAGATAAACGCCATCGGCAGTTTTCGCCGAAGTCCGGAGCAAGGCCCGTCCCCCGCCTATCCCGGACACTTGCGGCAGCCTATCCCCCCTCTCCGGGCTGCCGCATCGTTTCGAGTAAGGCCGCCGTGGTTCCCCCTCCACCACGGCGGCATTTTTTTGCCTTTCGACCCGATCCTGCCCGTGGCCCAACGTTCGCGGGCTTTCCGTTTGGCCGCATGGGCTCTAGATTCGCCGCCAGAATCGAAAGGCCCGCCTATGTCCGCAGTTTCCCCTGTCCTCGACCGCCTCGACAAGAACTTCGACCAGAGCCTGGAACGCCTGTTCGGCCTGCTCAGTATCAAGTCGATCTCCACCGATCCGGACTACGCGGCCTACTGCCGCAAGGCCGCCGAATGGCTGGTCGCCGAGCTCAAGTTGATCGGCTTCGACGCCAGCGTGCGCGACACGCCAGGGCATCCGATGGTGGTCGCGCATCACGACGGGCCAGCCGGCGCGCCGCATCTGTTGTTTTACGGCCATTACGACGTGCAGCCGATCGATCCGATCGAGTTGTGGGAAAGCGACCCGTTCGCGCCGGCGGTCAAGGAGATCGAGCCCGGCCACAAGGTGATCACCGGCCGCGGCGCGGCCGACGACAAGGGTCAGCTGATGACCTTCGTCGAGGCCTGCCGCGCGTGGAAGCAGGTGCATGGCGGATTGCCGTGCCGAATCACGATCCTGTTCGAGGGCGAGGAGGAGTCCGGATCGCCGTCGCTGAAACCGTTTCTCGAGGCGAATGCGGACGAGCTCAAGGCCGATTTCGCGCTGGTCTGCGACACCGGCATGTGGGACCGCGATACGCCGTCGATCTGCGTCTCGCTGCGCGGGCTGGTCGGCGAGGAGATCACGGTGACGGCCGCCGACCGCGACCTGCATTCCGGGCTGTATGGCGGTGCGGCCGCCAATCCGATCCGCATCCTGGCAAAAATCCTGGCCGACATCCACGATGAGGATGGTCACGTCACCATTCCGGGTTTCTATGACGGCGTCGAGGAAACGCCCTCGCAGATATTGCAGTCGTGGCTGTCGCTGGGCGAGACCGCCGAGACCTTCCTCGGCCCGATCGGCCTGTCGATTCCGTCCGGCGAAAAGGGCCGCTCGGTGCTCGAACTGACCTGGGCGCGCCCGACGGCCGAGTTCAACGGCATCATCGGCGGCTATACCGGCAAGGGCTTCAAGACGGTGATCGCCGCGCAAGCCTCGGCAAAAGTCTCCTTCCGCCTCGTCCACAAACAGGATCCGGCAAAAATCCGCGCCGCCTTCCAGGCATTCGTCAGGCAGCGCGTTCCGGCCGACTGCTCGGTTGAATTCCATCCGCACGGCGCCTCGCCGGCGATCCAGCTTTCCTACGACTCGCCCTTTCTCGCCAAGGCCAAGCAGGCGCTGTCCGACGAGTGGCCGAAGCCGGCGGTGGTGACCGGCAGCGGCGGCTCGATCCCGGTGGTCGGCGATTTCCAGACCTATCTCGGCATGGAATCGCTGCTGGTCGGTTTCGGTCTTGACGACGACCGCATCCACTCGCCGAACGAGAAGTACGAGATGAGCTCTT
The DNA here is from genome assembly GCF_040318275.1 of Mesorhizobium sp. M1217. Classification (NCBI taxonomy): domain Bacteria; kingdom Pseudomonadati; phylum Pseudomonadota; class Alphaproteobacteria; order Hyphomicrobiales; family Phyllobacteriaceae; genus Mesorhizobium; species Mesorhizobium sp. M1217. The sequence continues at coordinate 5,030 of NZ_JAMYMA010000025.1, forward strand.
TCCACAAGGGCCAGCGCTCCTGGGCGCGCATTCTCGAGGCGCTGACACGCTGAAATTGCGTCACAATCAACTTTGTGTTGATTTTTCACCGGATCACGGCAAGGACGGGCACGGCCCGTCGCGTATCGCTGCACGGGGCCGCGACCGGAGAAGACGATGAGCGACATACGTTTCCACAAAAACGATTTGCCCGGCCTGCTGCATTACGATGTCGGGGCGGTCGCTATCGACACCGAGACGCTCGGGCTGAACCCGCATCGCGACCGGCTCTGCGTCGTGCAGATCTCACCGGGCGACGGCTCGGCCGACGTCATCCAGATCGCGCCCGGCCAGAGGAAGGCGCCGAACCTCGTCAGCCTGCTGAAGAATCGCAGCATCACCAAGCTCTTCCACTACGGCCGCTTCGATCTCGCCGTACTCTACAACGCCTTTGGCGTCATGCCGGAGCCGGTGTTCTGCACCAAGATCGCGTCGCGGCTGACGCGCACCTACACCGACCGGCACGGGCTGAAGGACATCTGCTTCGAGCTTCTCGGGGTCGGCCTGTCGAAGGCGCAGCAATCCTCGGACTGGGCGGCCGAGACGCTGTCGCCCGAGCAGCTCGAATATGCCGCCTCCGACGTGCTCTACCTGCACCGGCTGCGCGACGTGCTGAGCGCGCGGCTGGCGCGCGACAACCGGACCAGGGAGGCCGATGCCTGCTTCCGCTTCCTGCCGACGCGTGCGAAACTCGACCTGATGGGCTGGGATGAGGAGGATATCTTCGCCCACAGCTAATGGCCTTCATGATAATTCTACTCCGGCGGCCATCTGGCGCAGTTTTCTCCGCTTCCGGTGCTCACGGACCCAAATGTCCGCTGCGCTCCGGTTCTCGAAAACCACGCCATATGTCTCGCCGGAGCGAATTCTCATAAAGGCCATCGGCCAGGAACCGAGGGCGCTTGTCCCGGCGCTCCGTTCGCTTCACCGGGAGGAATGGAAATGGCTGCGCGAAAACCGATCGAAACGGCACCCAAGGACGGTTCCAAGGTCACCGTCTACTGGCAGGATAGGGACGGCGTGATGAACGAAAGCATCGCGCAATACCGTTCGCTCGACCGGCTGAAGGCGGCCGGCGGCGACTGGGACGAAAGCGACGCCGGCTGGTGGGCCTATACGGACGGCCATACGCAAAAGAAGATCGAACCGATCAGCTGGCGGCCCGCCTCCGACGACCCGGACGCGGACGACTGAGGGTGGTCGCAACCGTCGAACTGAAGTGATTATTCTGAGGCGAAGCGTATTTTGTTCTTGCTTTGTGCCGGCAGCTATGCTATTAATCCCGCTATGGTGCTTATTGGCGCCAACGACCCGCCTGCCGAGGCGGGTTTTTTCGTTTCGGCTTTGGCACTGTCGCGAGCCGGGCGTGCTTCGCAAGTGATTGAATACAGTTTACTTCGATTTTTCCCGATTTAACCCGCCCTTAAATCGCCGCATCTAGTCTTCAACCCGAACGCCATAGGCATGGGGAAGACAGCACAGCGCATGGCGAACCGGAAAGACAGTCGCATCGAACCCAGCTTCGAGGCATCGCCGGGGGCGAGATCCTCGGCCGGTTTTTCGGTGAGCGAGGAGGACCGCGTCGTGCCGAACAACCGCAAAGCCGCCGCAAAGCGCAAATCGACCAAGGCCAAGCCGTCACGCGGCGGGCGCGGCAAAGGCCGGCGCGGCGCGTTCGGCGTGCTTGGCCGGCTGTTCTACTGGTGCTTCGTGCTGGCCATCTGGGGCGGTATCGCCACTGCCGGCATCGTCGTCTATTACGGCGCGAAAATGCCGGCGGCCACCACCTGGGCCATTCCCGACCGCGCCCCCAACATCAAGATCGTCTCGGTCGACGGCCAGCTGCTTGGCAATCGCGGCATGAGCGGCGGCGAGGCCGTCGGCCTGCACGAAATGTCGCCCTATATTCCCGAGGCCGTCATCGCCATCGAAGACCGCCGCTTCTATTCGCATTTCGGCATCGACCCGATCGGCCTTTCCCGGGCAATGATGACCAATGTGCTCGGCGGGCATTTTTCGCAGGGCGGCTCGACGCTGACCCAGCAGCTGGCCAAGAACCTGTTCCTGACGCCGGACCGCACGCTGGAGCGCAAGGTGCAGGAAGTGCTTTTGGCGCTGTGGCTCGAGCACAAGCATACGAAGGACCAGATCCTCGAAATGTACCTCAACCGGGTCTATTTCGGCTCGGGCGCCTATGGCGTCGAAGCGGCCTCGCGCCGCTATTTCGGCAAGAGCGCGCGCGACGTCACGCTGTCGGAGGCGGCACTTCTCGCCGGTCTGCTCAAGGCGCCGTCGCGGCTGTCGCCGGCACGCGACCCAAAGGCGGCCGAGCAGCGCTCGCAGCTGGTGCTCGCCGCGATGCGCGACGAGGGCAAGATAAGCGCCAAGGAGATGACCACGGCGATGAGCGCGCCGGCGACGCGCGCGCCGTCCTACTGGACCGGCTCGGAAAACTATGTCGCCGATACGATCATGGAAGAACTGCCCGACCTGATCGGTGACGTGCGCCGCGACATCGTCGTCGACACGACCGTCGATCTGACGCTGCAGAAGCTCGCCGAGCAATCGATCCGCCGGCTGATCGACCAGAGCGGCAAGAAGCTCAATGTCAGCCAGGGCGCGCTGGTGTCGATCGACAATTCCGGCGCGGTGCGCGCCATGGTCGGCGGCTATGATTATTCGACCAGCCAGTTCGACCGCGCCTCGGAAGCGCGCCGCCAGCCGGGCTCGGCGTTCAAGCCGTTCGTCTATATGGCGGCGCTGGAATCCGGCCGTACGCCGGACAGCGTGCGCAATGACGCGCCGATCAAGATCGGCAACTGGACGCCCGACAATTACGGCGGCAAATATTTCGGCAAGGTGACGCTGGCGACGGCGCTGGCAAAATCGCTGAACTCGGTGGCCGCGCAGCTGACCATGGAAGTCGGACCGAATGCGGTGGTCGAGGCGGCGCACCGCATGGGCATCCAGTCCGAGCTGACGGCCAACACTTCGATCGCGCTGGGCACCTCGGAAGTGACGCCGCTGGAACTGACCTCGGCCTATGTTCCCTTCGCCAATGGCGGCTATAAGCCCGACATCCATTTCATCCGCCGCGTCACGACGAGCGACGGCAAGGTGCTCTACGAAAACAATGGCGGCGGTGCGCCGCGCGTCGTCAAGCCCGATGTCGTCGGCATGATGAACTCGATGATGACCGGCACGGTCGAGATCGGCACGGCCAGGAAGGCGGCGTTCGCCTGGCCGGCGGCCGGCAAGACCGGCACCAGCCAGAACTCGCGCGACGCCTGGTTCATCGGCTATACCGCCAACCTCACCACCGGCGTCTGGTTCGGCAATGATGACGGCAGCGCGATGAAGAAGGTCACCGGCGGCGCCTTGCCCGCGCAGGCCTGGCACGAGTTCATGGTCGCCGCGCATGAGGGCGTGCCGGTGCGGCCGCTGCCCGGAACCTGGAAATCGACGCCGCCCGACACCGTCGTCCCGGACGAGATACCGGCCGACACGGCACCGCCGGCGCCGGTCGCGTCCGTTGGCCAATCGGCGCCGCCTGCGGCAGCTACGCAGCCCGCTTCGCGTCCCGTGCGCCCTGCTGAGACGGTCGATGCCGGCGGCCTTGCCATGCCGGGCGTCGACAGTGCCACCGGATCGATCAAGCATCCGGTGCCGCCCGGCGAAGTTGGCGGCCCGGTCAAGAAGCGGCAGACCTCGATCCTGGACATTCTGGGCGGAGGTTAGGCGATGTCCGGTGAACCGGCCAAGCCGGCTGACGTCAAAGGATACAAGCGTCTAAGCACGTGGCAGTGGCTCTTGCTGCTCGGGATGACCGTTTGTGTCGTGGTCATTCGGCATCTGCCGTATCTCTATTTCCCCAATCCGGCATACCTCGATCAGGAAAGAATCGGAGCGGTATACGGCTCCGTCATCATGGGTCTTTTGTTGCCTTATGGGGTGGCCTGGGGCGTTGCGCGTCTGGCCGGGCGCTCGCGTGGCGCGTTCCTAGGGGTTATCTGGACGTTGGCGGCTCTGGTCTTTGTTCTCAATCTCGGCCTGTATGTGCAGTGTCCGACCTGCTATTGAACGGTTGCCAGCAGCCACGCAACCGGCCCTGTGATCTTCTGGCGGCCTCTCGTCATTGTAACCATATTCGGTTAGATCACGCGCCGGAGACCGCGACATGGCTGAACCCGACACCAGAAAAACCATCGTGCTGACCGGCGCCAGCCGTGGCATCGGCCATGCCACGGTCAAGCGCTTTTCACGCGAAGGCTGGCGCGTCATCACCTGCTCGCGCCAGGCCTTTGCCGAGGACTGCCCGTGGCCGGCCGGCCCGGAAGACCACATCAAGGTCGATCTCGCCGACCAGGAAGATGTCGGCATCGCCATCTCCGAGATCCGCCACCGGCTCGAGGCCCATGGCGGGCAGTTGCACGCGCTGGTCAACAATGCCGGCATCTCGCCGAAGCTCAAGGACGGCAACAGCCGCATGAACTCGATCGACACGCCGATGCATGTCTGGCGCGACGTCTTCCAGGTGAATTTCTTCGCGCCGATCATGCTGGCGCGGGGCCTGTTCAAGGAGCTGGCGTCAGCCAAGGGTTCGATCGTCAACGTCACCTCGATCGCCGGCACCCGCGTGCATCCTTTCGCCGGCACCGCCTACGCGACCTCGAAGGCGGCACTCGGCTCGCTGACGCGCGAGATGGCGCATGATTTCGGTCCGCACGGCATTCGCGTCAACGCCATTGCGCCGGGCGAGATCGACACCGCGATCCTGTCGCCGGGCACGGAAAAAATCGTCGAGACCATTCCGCTGAGGCGGCTCGGCACCACCGCGGAAGTCGCCGACATCATCTTCTTCCTGTGCTCGCAGCAGGCGTCCTACGTGACCGGCTCAGAAATCCACATCAACGGCGGCCAGCACGTTTGAGCGGTTGGTTTTGATCAATCGTTGACGCTGCCCCTCATCCCCCTGCCGGGACCTTCTCCCCGTGAAGAACGGGGAGAAGGGGCTTGACCGCTACGCTGGCGGGGCAGCGCAGGCTTAGGCTGCCGTGGGCGCTTTCGGTGCTGCCAAAACCTCCTCGACGATCCCGCGGGCGATCTCGCGTTCACCCATGATGACGGTGTCGGCACCAAGGCCCTTGAGGTGCTCGACCTCGGCATCGGAATGGGCGCGGGCGATGATCTCGATTGTCTGATTGGCGGCGCGGGCGCGCAGCACGACCTGCCCGGCCTCGAAGGCGTTGGGGATGGCCAGGATCAGCCGCTTCGCGCCCTCGGCATTGGATGCGGCGAACACGTCGCCATTCGCCGCGTTGCCGGCCACGGTTTCGACGCCTTCGGCCTTGAGCTTCGCCAACGTCTTGTCGGCATCCTCGATGACGAGGAAGGGCAGGGCGGCCTGCTTCAGCGACGCGCCGACGAGGCTGCCGACGCGGCCGTAGCCGATCAGGATGGTGTGGCCGGTCAGCCTCGTCCTGGGCGGCGGGCCATCCTCCTTCGCGGGCGCCGCGACCGAAGCCACCTGGCCGGGTTCGGTCGCCGGGCCGATCGGCCTTGCTTCGCCGGACGGCGCCGTCCTGCCGGCGCGTGCTTCCAGCCAGGGTTTCATCCGGTCGGCGGCAAGAAACATCAGCGGATTGAGGACGATCGACAGGATGGCGCCGGCGAGGATGAGGTCGCGGCCTTGTTCGGGCAGCAGTTTCAGCCCGACGCCGAGTTCGGCCAGGATGAACGAGAATTCGCCGATCTGGGCAAGGCTTGCCGAAATCATCAATGCCGTTGCGACCGGATAGCGGAAAACGACGACGATGACGAAGGCTGCCAGCGACTTGCCGATAACGATGATGGCCAGCGTCGCCAGGATCGGCCAGCCATTGCTGATCAGGCTGAACGGGTCGAACAGCATGCCGACCGAAACGAAGAACAGCACGGAAAAGGCGTCGCGCAGCGGCAGCGATTCCTCGGCCGCCCGATGGCTGAGCTCGGATTCGCTCATGATCATGCCGGCGAAGAAAGCGCCGAGAGCCAGCGACACGCCGAACAGCTTGGCCGCGCCGAAGGCGACGCCAAGCGCAATCGCAAGCACCGCCAGCCGGAACAGTTCGCGCGATCCGGTATGGGCGACATAATGCAGGATCCAGGGGATAAGCCGGCGGCCGACCACCAGCATGACCACGACGAAGGCGGCGACCTTGGCCAGCGTCATGCCGACGACGCCCCAGACGCCGTAGCTCGCCGGCAGCGACAGCAGACCGCTGGAGTGCACCTCCACCTGCTCTTGGCCGCCGAGCACGCCGGCCAATGCCGGCAGAAGCACCAGCGCCAGCACCATCGCCAGATCCTCGACGATCAGCCAGCCGACGGCGATGCGGCCACGCTCGGTCTCGATCAGCCGCCGCTCCTGCAGGGCACGCAACAGCACCACGGTCGAGGCCACGGAAAGCGCCAGGCCGAAGACCAGCCCAGCGCCCATCGACCAGCCGAGCATCCAGGCAAGGCCGGCGCCAAGAGCTGTCGCGAAGCCGATCTGCACAATGGCGCCGGGCACAGCGATGGCGCGGACCGACAACAGGTCCTTCAGCGAAAAATGCAGGCCGACGCCGAACATCAGCAGGATGACGCCGATCTCGGCAAGTTCATTGGCGAGGCCGGCATCGGCAACGAAACCCGGCGTGTTCGGTCCAACCAGAACGCCGGCGATGAGATAGCCTACCAGCGGCGGCACGCGAAAACGATTGGCAAGTGCGCCGAAGACGAAAGCCAGCCCCAGACCGGCGACGATGGTGGCGATAAGGGGCGTGTCATGCGGCATTGTCTATGGAGCGCCTTCGGGAATCGCGATGTCGGACATGCGCCGTCCAAAAGCCGCCGCCTTGGCAGTATGGGGGCTGGGACAGTCGCGAGACAACCCGCAATCCCTATGAAATCGATGGCAAAGAAGCAAAAGGCAGAAAGCCGGCAAGCGTTGCCACCCGGCGCGGCCTGCTCCAGGCAGGTTATTGATACCGAAATGAAAGTTGCTGCGCCGCCGATGCCCGATCAGGTCGCCTGCAGCAGGCTCTCGATATCGGGTATGCTGTGGTTGGTCAGCGTCTTTGGAATTTCGGCCGTTATCTTGTCGGTGACCTCCTTGTGCAGTTTCCGGCGCATGTCGCCCAGCACCGGCGGCGGTGCGATCAGCACGATCTCCTTGAAGGTGCCGCGATGCGCCAGCTTGTAGAGCCGGTCGGCAATCTCGTCGGCAAAACGCTCCTTGCCGAGGCGGTGCCAATCGGTGTCCTCGACCGCACTGCGGTGGACGGAAGGGCCGTCGCTGTAGCGGCCGGGGCGGTCCGTGCCTTGCTCTCGGGTTGCCGGATTTTCCTGCTCCATCTCGTGCACGACCTGAAGGTCGGGATATTGGACGTCTCCTCGGTTCTCGAGGAACAGCGCCTTTTCGCCATCTGCCACCACGATCCACAGTCCGCGTTTCAGTCTGACGTTGCTCATGGGGCGCTCCTTTTTGATTTTTCAAGCCCATCGCCGGGCCTTTGCCGCAGGGGCATGACCGGGCTTGAGCCTATAGAGCAAACGCGTGCCGAGGCGTGAATGTTCCGGTACTCTGACCCGGTATCTCCGACAGGAGCCGGCGAGAGCGCCAGGCTGTCTTTGATGGCTCGGTTGGCATCCGGCGGCTTTAATCTACTAAATTGGTAGAAATTAGAAAAATCTGTTTTGTGGCTAGCTCGGCAAGCCGCTAGAAAGGCAGCGGATCAGGGGCCGCAACAGCAGCTTCAATCCGCTCCGCATCTGAATGTGGAATATTTTTCTCTTGGCCGTTATGCTTGCAGAAAAGAGATTGCCTGCTACGAAGCGATGCGCGAGTGGGTGCCTTCTGGTTTTTCGCGGCCCCGCGTAGAACTGGCAAACGGTTCCAGGATTCCGCTCGTCATGCCGCAAGCCAAGCCTAAGCTCAATGCCTTTCCCGTCTTCATGCGGGTCGAGGGCGAAGCCGTCGCCATCGTCGGCGGCGGCGAGGAAGCGCTGGCCAAGGCGCGGCTGCTCGCTCAGTCGAGCGCTGTGCTGCGCATCGTCAGCGATGCCGCAAGCGCCGATCTGCTGGCCTGCATCGCCGAGACGGGCGCCACCCACATTGCCGACGCCTATAATGCAGCACATCTCAATGGTGCGGTGATGGTGTTTGCCGCCAGCGGCGATGAGGCGCTCGACCGCCGCGTTGCCGGGGATGCGCGCCGGCTGGGCATTCCGGTCAATGCCGTCGACCGGCCGGAGCTCTGCGATTTCTTCACGCCGGCACTGGTCAACCGCGCGCCGGTCGCCATTGCCATCGGCACGGAAGGTGCCGGCCCGGTGCTTGCGCAGATGCTGCGCAGCCGCATCGACCGCATGCTGTCGCCCTCGCTCGGGCCGCTAGCGGCACTTGCCGCGTCGTTTCGCGGCGCCGCCGAAAAGCTGCTGCCGAAGGGCAATGCCCGCCGCCGCTTCTGGAGCGATTTCTTTGGCGGCGCGCCGGCCCGTGCCGTGGAGGCCGGCGAGCTTTCGCAGGCGCATGATGCCGCCGTCGGCCTGCTGCTTTCGAACGAACCGGCATCGGGCCATATCGCGCTTGTAGGCGCCGGTCCCGGCGCCGAGGACCTTTTGACGCTGCGCGCCCATCGCCTGCTGATGGAAGCCGACGTGATCGTCCATGACGCGCTGGTGCCGGAGGCCATCGTCGCCATGGGCCGCCGCGATGCCGAACGCCTGCCGGTCGGCAAGCGCAAGGGCTGCCATTCCAAGAGCCAGGCCGAGATCAATGCGCTGCTGGTCGAGCTTGGCCACGCCGGCAAGCGCGTCGTGCGGCTGAAGTCCGGCGACCCGCTGGTGTTCGGCCGGGCCGGCGAGGAGATGGCGGCACTTCGCGATGCCGGCGTCGCCTACGAAGTGGTTCCGGGCGTCACCGCGGCCTTCGCCGCCGCCGCCGATTTCGAACTGCCGCTGACGTTGCGCGGCGTGTCGTCGTCGATGGTGTTCACCACCGGCCACGACCTCAAGGGAAATTCGCTGCCCGATTGGGCAAAGCTCGCCATTTCGGGCGCGACGGTCGCCGTCTATATGGGGCGCTCGGTCGCCGCCGAGGTCGCCGGCCGGCTGATCGAAGCCGGCCTGTCGCCGGACACGGCCGTCGCCGTGGTCGAGAATGCCAGTCTTGCCAACCGCCGCCGTTTCCACGGCACGCTCGCCGACCTGCCGTCGCTGGAGGCGCGCGCCGACCTCAGCGGCCCGGTGATGACGATCATCGGCGACGCCGTCGCCGGCGCCAATTTCGAACGGTCCGAGCCGCTGGCCGCACACAGGCAGGACAGCGTGGCCCGTGCTGCCGCGGAAGGAGTGAACCAATGAAAGTGCTGACCGCGAACCGTCTCGCCGACGGCATAGCCGTCTGGTACGCCAATGGCGGCTGGGCCGAGATCATCGACCATGCCGACATCGCCCATGACAAGGCGGCCGAGGACCGGCTGGAGGCGATCGGCGCCAAGGCCTCCGCCGACAATGAGGTGGTCGACGTCAATCTGATCGACGTGACTGTGGTCAACGGCACTGTCGAGGCGGTCCGGCTGCGCGAAAAGATCCGTGCCGCCGGCCCGACCACCCGCCATGATCTGGGCAAGCAGGCCCGTCCGCAGGCCGCACGCGCGGCATAGATGACACAAGCATGATCCCGATCGTGCTCGAACGAAGAAAATAACGGGCGGACGCGCCCGGAAAGACCTGAAAATGTACCGTTACGATGAGTTCGACCACGATTTCGTCAAGGCCCGCGTCGCCGAGTTCAGCGACCAGGTCGCACGGCGGCTTGCCGGCGAGATCACCGAGGACCAGTTCCGGCCGCTTCGGCTGATGAACGGCGTCTATCTACAGCTGCATGCCTATATGCTGCGCATCGCCGTGCCCTACGGCACGCTGAACAGCAAGCAACTGCGTATGCTCGGCCACATCGCACGCAAATACGACAAGGGTTATGGGCATTTCACGACCCGCCAGAACATCCAGTTCAACTGGCCGGCGTTGTCGGACATCCCGGCGATCCTGGCGGACCTGGCAAGCGTCGAGATGCACGCCATCCAGACCAGTGGCAACTGCATTCGCAACGTCACCGCCGACCACTTCGCCGGCGCCGCCGCCGACGAGGTTGCCGATCCGCGCCCCTATGCCGAAATCCTGCGGCAATGGTCGTCGGTGCATCCGGAGTTTTCGTTCCTGCCGCGAAAATTCAAGATCGCGGTGACCGGCGCCGAGCGCGACCGCGCCGCCATCCAGACGCATGACATCGGCCTGCATCTGAAGAAGAACGCCGCCGGCGAGCTTGGTTTCGCCGTCTATGTCGGCGGCGGCCAGGGCCGCACGCCGATGGTGGCCAAGAAGATCCGCGACTTCCTGCCCGAAGCGGATCTGTTGTCCTACTGCACGGCGATCCTGCGCGTTTACAACCTCTACGGCCGTCGCGACAACAAGTTCAAGGCGCGCATCAAGATCCTGGTCCACGAGACCGGCGTCGAGGAGATCACCCGCCAGGTCGAGGCCGAATGGCAGGAGTTGAAGGACGCCGAGCTGAGGCTGCCGGAAGAAGACATCCGCGCCATCGACGCCTATTTCGCGCCGCCGGCGCTTGTCGATCGGCCGGAAGGCGACGAGGCGGTCAAGCTTGCCCGGCTCGACTCGAAGAGCTTTTCCGAATGGCTGGACCAGAATGTGGTCACCCATCGCCATCCCGACTACGCGGCGGTGACCATCTCGCTCAAGGGCATTGGCGAGACGCCCGGCGACGCCTCCGACAGCCAGATGGAAGCGGTCGCAGACATTGCCGAAAAATATTCCTTCGACGAGCTGCGCGTCAGTCACGAGCAGAACCTGATCCTGCCGCATGTCGCGCGTGCCGACCTCAAGGCGGTCTATGACGCGCTTGTCGATATCGGGCTGGCGACGGCCAATTCCAACCTGATCAGCGACATCATCTCCTGCCCCGGCCTCGATTATTGCGCGCTGGCGACAGCGCGTTCGATTCCCGTGGCACAGGAAATCTCGCGGCGCTTCGCCTCGCTGGAGCGCCAGCGCGAGATCGGCGAATTGAAGCTGAAGATTTCCGGGTGCATCAATGCCTGCGGCCATCACCATGTCGGCCATATCGGCATCCTCGGCGTCGAGAAGAAAGGCGCCGAGCTCTACCAGGTGACGCTCGGCGGCTCGGCCGACGAGAACACCTCGGTCGGCGAGATCATCGGCCGCGGCTTCAGTTCGGAAGAGATCACCGATGTCATCGAGCAGATCGTCGAGACTTATCTCGGGCTTCGGCTGGACAGAAACGAAAGATTTATCGACGCCTACCGCCGTGTCGGTCCCGCGCCGTTCAAGGAGGCGCTCTATGCTGGCGAAACCAAGGCCGCTTGACCGGATCATCGACGTCGAGGCCGGCATCGCCGCCGAAGCGGCGGGTCTCGACGCGCTCTATGGCCATCTAAAGCCGCTGGAGATTATCGAGCGGTCGGCCCGGGAATTCTTTCACGGCGAAATCGCCGCCGTCTCGTCCTTCGGCGCGGATTCGGCGGTGCTGCTGCACATGATCGCGGAGATCGACCGCACGCTGCCGGTGATCTTTCTCGACACCGGCAAGCATTTCGAGGAAACGCTCGGCTATCGTGACGCGCTGGTCGCCGATTTCGGGTTGACCGATATCCGGGTGATCAGGCCCGACGATGCGGCGCTGGCAAGGATCGACCCGACCGGCAATCTGAACGAGACCGATACCGACGCCTGCTGCGACGTGCGCAAGGTCGAGCCGCTGGCGCGCGGCGTCGAGCCGTTCCGTGCCTGGTTCACCGGGCGCAAGCGCTTCCAGGCCGCGACCCGGGCAGCGCTTCCGGTGTTCGAGGCGGTCGGCTCGCGCATCCGCATCAATCCGCTGGCGCACTGGACGACATCAGACCAGGCCAGCTACATGCGCGCACATGCGCTGCGTGAAAACCCGCTGGTCGCCTATGGCTATCTGTCGATCGGGTGTTTCCCTTGCACGCAGCCGGTGCAGCCGGGCGACGACGCGCGCAGTGGCCGCTGGGCCGGGCACGCCAAGACCGAATGCGGCATCCATTTGTCGGGGCTGGAGAAGTCGCTGACCGATGCCTCACTTTAGGGTATATTGATATTCAGGTGATGCCGGCCTGCAAACGGCGGCTTCCTGCGCTTCCGGCGCTCACGTACCCAAAAGTACGCTCCGCTCCGGTTCTCGGAAGCCACGCAGTTTGGTCGCTTCGCGCCCGCCTTCGGCTCCGGCTCGGCCTGACCTGAATCTCAACACCCCCTGAGGTGTTTTGCACTTTAGAACCTTGTGGACTTGGGAATTTCTTGATGAGCGAATTGATAGCGGAAAACGCCACCCGGCTGTGGACGCCGAATGGTTTTTGCGAGGACGAGTGGGTTCATGCCGAAAGCGCCGAGGCGCTGGTCGGCAATGGCCGCTTCATCCTGCCGCTGCAGGCGTTTCTCGGCCTCGATCGGGAGGTGCGGCGGTCGGCGAAGGAACGCATCGGCGTGCTGCTGCAGCCCGGCGATCAGCTCGAAAAGATCGCCGGCCTGCTCGATCAGCTGTCGCTGGTGGCGCTGGCCTTCCCGGCGTTCAATGACGGCCGCTCGTTCTCCAAGGGCGAATTGCTGCGCAGCCGTTACCATTTCACCGGCGCCATGCGCGCCACCGGGCAGGTGCTTATCGACCAGCTGCCGCACATGCTGCGCCTCGGCTTCGACGAATTCGAGATCTCGCACCCGGTGCTGCTGAAGCGGCTCGAGCAAGGCCGCACCGGCGGACTGCCGCTGTTCTACCAGCCGGCGGTGAAGCCGGAGGCCAAAGGCCCGAAATATTCCTGGCGGCGGGTGCGCGCCAGCTGATCTGCTCCAGGGGACCAGAAGCACGATCTGGTCGGACCACATTGCCGATTCGATCTTTTATTTTGCCCGTCCCCGTCTTAGGATAGGTCCATTATTTTGCGATCCGAATAAATGTGGCCACAAGGGAGGAACCGGGTATGGCTGGCAAGAAGATATTGATGCTCGTTGGCGAGTTCAGCGAGGAATACGAGATTTTCGTCTTTGAACAGGCCATGCATGCGGTGGGCCATACGGTCCATGTCGTTTGCCCCGACAAGAAGGCCGGCGACATCCTGAAGACCTCGTTGCACGACTTCGAAGGCCACCAGACCTATACGGAAAAGCTCGGCCACGACTACATCCTCAACAAGACGTTTTCCGAGGTCAACCCGGCCGAATACGACGCCGTCTACGCGGCGGGCGGGCGCGGGCCGGAATATATCCGCATCGACAAGCGCGTGCAGGCGCTGGTGCGGCATTTCCATGAGGCCGGCAAGCCGATCTTCACCATCTGCCACGGCGTGCAGATCCTGATCGCGGTCGACGGCGTGGTGCGCGGCAGGGAAGTCGCGGCGCTGCAATATTGCGAGCCGGAAGTCACGCTGGCCGGGGGCATCTATATCGATGTTGCGCCGACCGGTGCCCATGTCGACGGCAATCTGGTGTCGGCCAAGGGCTGGCCGGGCCTTGCCGCCTTCATGCGCGAATGTCTGAAAGTGCTGGGCACCGAGATTCGCCAGGGAGAGATCCTGATGCGCGACCAACGCCAGGCGGCTTAAGCTCGGAATTTGGAGCCGCCGCGCCCCTAATGCATGTCGCGCAAAAGTGTGCAGCGGTTTTGCGATAACGGCATGCATAAACAAGAACTTAAAGCGCGTCGCATGAGGCCGGTCGAGCGCGACGCGCTTTAGGTGCGGCGGTGCGTCTACACGGCCATCCGCGCTTCGCGGAACGAGACCAGCTTGCTGCGGCTCTCGTCCCATAGCGCCAGCTTGACGCAGCGCAGGCTGTCGAGAAGCGTGACGCGGCCGATCTCACGCAACTCCGGATAGTCCCTCAGCACTTCCGGAAGCCGGTAACACGGCACTTTGGCCGAGAGGTGGTGCACATGGTGGACGCCGATATTGCCGGTGATCCAGTTCAGAACCGGCGGCAGGTCGTAATAGGACGAGCCGTGCAGGGCAGCGTGCTGGAATTCCCACTCGGAGTCCTTTGTCCACTCCGTTTCCTCGAACTGATGCTGGACGTAGAACAGCCAGATGCCGGCCGATCCGGCGAGAATGACGATCGGCAGATGCACGACCAGGAACGCGCCGGGGCCGACGAACCAGATGAGCAGAGCGGCGATGACGGCGATGGCGAGGTTGGTGGACATCGACGACACCCAAGGGGTGAGGCCGCCCCGCATCATGCCCAAGGGCAGTCTCTGCTCGAAAATGAAAATCCATATCGGGCCAAGGCCGAACATCACCAGCGGATGGCGATAGAGGCGATAGGCGAGCCGGCCCCGCCACGACAGTTGCCGGTATTCGGCGACGGTCAGTGTCTTGATGTCGCCGGTGCCGCGCTCGTCGAGATTGCCGGCGCTGGCGTGATGGGTTGCGTGGGCGCGGCGCCAGCAATCGTAGGGCGTCAGCGTCAGCACGCCAAGGACGCGGCCGATCCAGTCGTCGGCATAGCGATTGGCAAAGAAGGAGCCGTGACCGCAATCGTGCTGGATCATAAAGATCCGCACCAGAAAGCCGGCGGCCGGAAGGATGAGGACCAGACCCCACCAATGGCCATAGGCATAGGCGGCCGAGGACAGCGCCCATAACGTGGCGAAAGGGATGAGGGTGATGGCGAGTTCGACAGCGCTGCGACGTCTGTCGGGCTTTTTATAGCGCGACAGGATTTTCAACCAGGCGCGCTTGCTGTTTGCCACAGCTTCGGGGGAAATCATGTTCATCATGAAACATAGGCGGAGCAGGGCGCTGCCGCAAGACGGAGATCACGCAAAGTTACTGCGCGTAAACGTCGCGCGATGGCAACCGGCCACAATTGCCGGTCGCGTCCCTGGCAACGGCGCGCTACCGACGGCGCCCGCCTGCGACCACCTTGGCTTCCACGCCGTCCAGGCGGTCGAGCAATTCCTTCAGACGGTCGGGAATATCGGACTCGGTGCGGAAGGCCGGCAAGGTGCGCAGAAAGCGCTTGGTCGCTTCGGTGCCGAGCTGGCGCCGGATATCGGCGGCGAGCCCGTTGCGTTTTTCGCCGTTCCTGCGGGGCATCATCTCAAAATCCTGTGTCGGCTTCGAAACTCTTCCAAGGGAGGAATGGTTCCCGCATTGTAGTAGCCTGGCAAGCAAAGCCGGCGGTTACGGTAAAGTTTGAATTAAATCGAAAGGTTTGCGCCGTCCGCCATCGAGCCGCAACAGCGGCTGCAGTATCGCTTGCCCCTTGATTTTTGGCCGCTAAACCTCGATATCGGGCGCAAATCCACACCATTTGAAAATGACGGGAAACGGCGATGAGCGACCAGGCAAAAGACGAACGCGCGCCCGATGAAGCCGAGAAGACCGAGGCTGCCGCGGAGCCAAGGGAAGGCGGCGTCGACGGCGACTATGAAGCGCTTGTGCGGCTTCTGAAGGAAAACGAAGAGCTGAAGGATCGCGCGCTGCGCGTGGCGGCCGACATGGAGAATTTGCGCCGCCGCACCGCCCGAGACGTCCACGATGCGCGCGCCTATGCGGTCGCCAATTTTGCCCGCGACATGCTGTCGGTATCAGACAATCTGCGCCGTGCGCTGGATGCCATCCCGGAGGAGGCCAAGGCGTCGGGTGATGCCGGCTTCAAGGCGCTGATCGACGGCGTCGAGATCACCGAGCGCGCCATGCTGTCGGCGCTGGAGCGCCACGGCGTGAAGAAGCTCGAGCCCGAGGGGGAGAAATTCGATCCGAATTTCCACCAGGCGATGTTCGAGGTGCCCAATCCCGACGTGCCGGCCAACACGGTCGTCCAGGTCGTGCAGCCCGGCTATTCGATCGGCGAGCGCGTGCTGCGGCCGGCCATGGTCGGCGTCGCCAAGGGCGGCCCCAAGCATGTGGCAAGCGAAGCGCCGGTGGAGCCGGGGCCGGTGAACGAGCAGGCTGAGAAGGATGCGTGAACTGGGAGTAGGGCTCCGTTAGCCAGCAACCGCCATCAAAGCGTGAGGGATGATCGACCGCCCCCAACCTATCCGATTTCAGGGCGATCAAACAGTTCGCCGTGCAGGCTTTCCTGCCCTCAGCTCAGCAGTTCACAGCCATAGCGGCGGACCACGTCGGGGAATGTCTCCATGTCCGGCATTCCTTCGCCGTCCGGAGGAATGCGCCTGTCGGCGGTGGGCACACTGGTCGCCCTCAGAAGTTCCTCGAAACCGCCAGGCGTGAAGAAGAACAGCATCCGGGCCGGCCCACGCTTGACCGTATAGCGGTGCGGCACATCGCGTGGCCCAAAGAGAAACGAACCGGGTCCAGCCATAATCGCCTTACCGCCGATCTCGAACTCGATCTCGCCTTCCATCACCAGGAATGACTCGTCCTCGCGATGGTGCACATGCAGCGGCGCCTCACCTTCGCTCTCGAGCACTTCGATCAGCGTGAACTGGCCCGCGGTCTGGACCGCTGTCGCCTTGATCACCGCTAGCGAGCCAAGCCACCAGCGCGCCTCTCCTTCCAAGGCGTGACTGCAAAAGGCGTGGGGAGTGCTCCTGCCAGCTTCGCCGCCAGCCACGGCCGCCACAGAATGGTAGCCGACCTTGATCGAGGCGGAATTCACCATCGAGCAATAGTTTTTGATGCCGGGCAGGGAGGACCAGACCTCGCCAGCCGCCTTGGCGCTGTCCATGTCCGCCCATTCGAATATCTCCGTCCAGCCGCCTGCGGATTTGAGCAGGCGACGGTTGAGGAAACCCCTGAGCTTTCGCACCTCGTCATTCACTTCATCCCTAGTCTGCAGGAACATCTGCTCGGTGAATCCGGGCTTCAATGCAAATTCAGTGATTTCAACGACATTCGTGTCCATGACTTCCTCCCTTTGCCATCTGACCTTTGTTTCGCCTCCCGCATTCTGTTCGCTCAAGACGTGCTCGTCCGGCCTCTGCCTTTGAGCCAGCAGAGCGCCATTGTCGTTGCCGTTTCGACGGCGAGGTCCACCGTCATACCGCGTATCCGCATGGCGTTGAACGTCGGAAAGTCGAATAGAAAGCTGATTGCCTGCACGACATCATCGCCCGGACCGTCGTGCGCCAGTGCCTCACGCACGAATCCGGCCACCATGTGTCGCAGGTATTCCTCCCATTCCCGCATGGCCGGAAGCTCGCGCTCGCGCAGGTCGCTTTCGAGATGCCGTCCGCCACGTTGGTAGAAGGCGAACAGCTCGTTGGCGACCCGGCGTAGCCGTTCTTCAGGATCGGTCGCGTCGCCGATTATCTCCCTCACTGCTTCGGGCGACGGAGGACGCAGGCGCTCCATCAGCAATTCGCCGCACGCCGGCACCAGGTCATCCAGAGTAGGAAAATGCTTGTAGACGGTGCCAACGGCGACATCGGCTTCCGTAGCGATATCCTTCCAAGTCGTGCCAAAGATGCCGTTCTGGGTGTGCAGCTTGATTGTCGCGTCGAGAATCCGCTGCCTCGTCTTGGTGAAGGCGGCAGTCCGGGAAGCCATGCTGTAGCGGCGAGGGGACATAGACGTCCACCCAAATAATTGAATGAACAATTCAATCATTTAATTTATCTGGAGTCAATCCAGATTCGCAGGAGCCACTCGCTATTCCCCACTCGGTATTTCATTATTCCCTCCATGAACCCGATCGAGCTTCTCGACTATGCCGGCGTCGCCGTCTTCGCGGCGACCGGTGCGCTGGCCGCCTCGCGCAAACAGCTCGACATTATCGGTTACCTGTTTCTGGCTAGCGTTGCCGGCATCGGGGGCGGAACGTTTCGCGACGTCATCCTCAACGTGCCCGTGTTCTGGGTGGGAAACCGCGACTATGTGCTAATCTGTGCGGCGGTGGCGGTCGTCGTCTTCTTCAGCGCACATCGTTTCGAGTCGCGCTACAAATTGCTGCTCTGGCTCGACGCCATAGGTCTTGCCGCATTTTCGGTGATTGGCGCGGCCAAGGGGCTGACGATCACCGGGTCACCTGCAGTTTCGATCGTCACCGGCATGCTCACCGCAACCCTTGGCGGCATTCTGCGCGATCTGTTGACAGGCGAGCCTTCGGTGCTCCTGAGACCGGAAATCTACGTTACCGCAGCGCTTGCCGGCGCCGGCCTCTACACACTTGGCGATTTCGCCGGACTGCCGCCGCTTGCGTCGGGCCTGGCAGGTTTCATGGCGGCTTTCTGCGTACGCGGCGGCGCGCTGAAATTCGGCTGGGCCTTTCCGTCCTACAAAAGCAAGCCTGGCCGGCGTCCGGAAGATATTCCCTGATTTAAGGTGTCAGGCTGCAAACCGCTGCGCTTCCCCGCCATAATAATTGACGTAGCGGGCACCGATCTCCTTGACCGGCATCACCACGAACACGTCGACCGTCGAGAATTCACGGTCGATGACGCAACCGTCGCCGATGCGCGCGCCGACGCGCAGATAGCCCTTGACCAGCGGCGGCATCGCGGCGATCGCCGCCTTGGTGTTAACGGCTTCGATCGGCATCAGATCCATCGAACAATAGCGCCCGGCGACGGCACGCACGTCCCACGATGAATTCGTCCGGCAGTGGTGGGCAAGATAGGTCAGCGCCTCTGCATGTGCCGCCGGCACGGTGCCGTGGAACGACGCGCAGCCGGTCATCACGCCAATGCCGTAATGATTGATATAGGCCCAGATGCCTTGCCACAGCGCCTCGATGGTGCGCTTGGAGCGGTATTCCGGCAGAACGCAGGAGCGGCCGAGCTCGAGGAAGCGCTGGCCGGGATGTCGCGCGATCAGCTTGGTCAACTCGAATTCGCCTTCGGAATAGAAGCCGCCCGCCGCCGCGGCAATCTCCTGCCGCAGCAGGCGGTAGGTGCCGACGATGCGGCGATGCTCGGGACCGGAAAGCGAAGTATCGAAGACCAGCAGATGGTCGCAGAGGGGATCGAAGCGGTCGGCATCGCGGCGGTCCTGCATCTGGAACAGGTCCTTCCTGGCACCAAGCTCGTCGTAGAACACCCGGTAGCGCACTTCCTGCGCGGCGGCGATCTCGGCCTCGTTGCGGGCGAGCCGCACTTCGAGATTGCCGATGCGGCCGAGCGATGCGCCTTTTATGACGGCATCGGCGTTCCGGCCGACGAGCAAAGGCCCGCTGGCGTTCGGCCGAGCATCACATTCCGGCATGACTGTATGCACGAGTGATTCTCCTTCGAGCCATCCCTCTTGGCACGGGGATACGGTGTAGGTGCAACAGGATTGTGACAGTACCGTGATACGGCTCTGCGGGCAATACTTCGTCGGCTGGGTAATCTATCGACCGTCTATGTTGTGCCTCAAGCGGCCACTTGCCCTTCAACCGCATGAACCAGGGCATCAGGGTCGAGCGGCTTGGTGACGAAGCCGCTCGCACCGTGGGCGAGCACGGCGTGGCGGGTCTTTTCCTGGCTGTCGGCCGACAGCACCATGATCGGCACCGGCGGAACCGCGGTCTCCTCCTCATGGCGGCGGATGGCGGCGATGGCGTCCAGCCCGTCCATGACAGGCATATGCAGGTCCATCAGCACCACGTCGTAGCGGTGCTTATGGCCGGTGCTGATGACCGCCTCGACCGCGGCCTTGCCGTTGCCGACCACTTTCACCCGATGCCCGGCCTTCAGGAGGGTGGCGCGGGCCAGCATGGCGTTGATGTCGTTGTCCTCGGCGATCAGCACCGACAGGCCCTGCTGGCGGCCGCCAATGGCGTGCCCAGCCTGCGCGCCGCGCTTTTGCGGTTGCGGCTCGGCGATGACCGGTGCGTGGCTGGTCAAAAGCACGCGCAGCAATGTCTCGCCGCGCACCGGCCTCGCCAGGAAGGTGGCGTAACCGTTGGCACGGAACTCGCCAAGCATGCCGCGGTCGGTCGGCGCGATCAGCGTCACCGCCTCGCAATCGACAAATCCGCTCTGGCGCAGGCGCCTGAGCAGCCTGCCGTCGCTTTGCTCCATGGCAGCATCGACCAGAAGCACGTTGCAGCCCTCGGCGAAAGGGGCGGCCTGGGCGGCGGCGGCGGCCAGATCGACCGTTCCGCCATTGGCGCGAATGGTGCGGGCGATGGCTTCGGCCTCGACCAGGTTCTTCGACACGATTACCGCATGCCGGCCCAACAGCGCGTTCTGGCGGATCTGCAGCGCCTCGACGGCGGAAATAGCGGGAATCTCGAAGACGAATTCGGATCCCTGGCCAAGCCGGCTCGACACCGAGATAGTGCCGCCCATCGCCGTCACCAGGCGCTTGGAAATCGCGAGACCGAGGCCGGCACCACCATGCGTACGGGTCGAGGTGCCGTCAGCCTGTTCGAAGTCCTCGAAGATGCGCTCCATGTCCTCCTCGCGCAGACCGGGGCCGGTGTCGGTGATGGTGAAGCGGATGCGGTTGGTGGTTTCGGTGCGGACGCGGCCGATGCTTGCCAGGACGCCGCCGCTGTCGGTGAACTTGACGGCATTGCCGATAAGGTTGAGCAGCACCTGCCTGACCCTGCCGGGGTCGGCGGTGATCAGCTGCGGCACGTCGGGTTCGACATGGCAGCCGAGGCCGATATCCTTGGCAAAAGCCCGCGCCGCCAAAAGCTCGATGACATTGTCGGCGATCTCGCGCACCGACATCGGTTGCGGTTCGGGATCGAAGCGGCCGGCCTCGATCTTGGAATAGTCGAGCAGGTCCTCGATCAGCGCCAGCAGCGCGCTGGCCGAGGTCGAGATGGCGCCGACATAGGTCCGCTGCTCGGGCGAAAGGCTGGTGTCGGCGAGAAGCCGGGCCATGCCCATGATGCCGTTCATCGGCGTGCGTATCTCGTGGCTGACGGTGGCGAGGAAGCGCGATTTGGCCTGGCTCGCATATTCGGCCCGTTCGCGGGCGGTGATCAGCGAGGATTCGGCGCGTTTGCGGGCGGTGATGTCACGGGCGATGGCGCGATGCGAAACGGCGCCGCTGTCCTTGTCGCGCACCGACAGCTCGATCCAAGAGAACCAGCGTGGGCCGTCCGGCGTGCGAATGGCGACATCAGTGGAACTCAGGCATTCATGGTCGGAAAAGGCGGCGTCGGGAACGATGCCGACATCGATGCCTAGTTCCGCCAGGGTCTTGCCGGCGAGGTCGCGCTGGTCGGTTTCGACAAGGTCGGCGAAAACCTTGTTGGCGTAGACGATATGGCCGTCGCCGTCGCGGTGGACGACGAGATCGCCGAGTGCATCGATCAGACCGCGAAAGCGCTCCTCGCTCTCCTGCATCTCCCACATGCGGTCGGCCAGCGTCTCGATCTCGGCGCGACTGCGGGCGGTCGTGGCATCGAGCAGGGCCACCGCGCGACGCTGGGTGCGCCTGTTGCGCAGATGCATGGCGAGCCCGGCGATGGCTGTCGCCAAAAGGCCAATGGTGATGAAGATCGGCGCTCCGGTCAGATGCGACAGGCCTGCCAGCACGACGATGGCGACGAGAGTCAGGAAGGGCAGGCCGTGGCGGTTGGCGTCCGGCAATTCCGGCGCCAGCGGCGGCGCGGCGACAAGCTGCCGCCCTGACGCCTCGGGGGCCGCCCGGTCGGCCCGTTCGGCTGGTTCCGCCTCTCTGATGCCGGGTTCCGCAATCATACGGAATTCCTGCCAGACAGAGCTTATTGAAGGTTGTGGTTGATCGTTCGAATTTTAGCGGTCGCGCTCTTTTTTTCCCTTTGGAGCCTCACATGTCCACCACCACGCGGCCGCGGATCTTGCCCTCGACGATGTCATGCGCGGCGCCGATGATGCCGTCGAAGCCGATGCTCGTCGACAGGCTGGCAAGCTTTGCGTGATCGAGATCGGTGCCGATGCGGCGCCAGGCCTCGATGCGGACCGCCTTGGGCGCCATCACCGAATCGATGCCGAGCAGCGAGACGCCGCGCAGGATGAACGGGGCGACGCTTGCCGGCAGGTCCATGCCGCCGGCGAGGCCGCAAGCGGCAACGGCGCCGCCATAGGAGGTCATCGACAGGACGTTGGCCAGCGTGTGGCTGCCGACAGCGTCGATGCCGCCGGCCCAGCGTTCCTTGGCTAGCGGTTTTGCAGGCTGCGCAAGCTCGTCGCGTGAAATCACTTCCGCGGCACCGAGGTCGGTCAGATAGGGGCTTTCGGCACTGCGGCCGGTCGAGGCGATGACGTGATAGCCGAGGCTGGACAGGATCGAGACCGCGACCGACCCGACGCCACCGGCAGCGCCCGTCACCACCACAGGGCCGCGGTCGGGCACGATGCCGTGGCGCTCCAGCGCGATGACGCAAAGCATGGCGGTGTAGCCGGCGGTGCCGACCGCCATCGCATCATGCGGGCTCATGCCGTCCGGCAGCGGTACCAGCCAGTCGCCCTTGACGCGGGCGCGTCCGGCAAAGGCGCCGAAATGCGTCTCGCCGACGCCCCAGCCGTTCAATATGACCTTGTCACCCTCGCGCCAGTCGGGATTGGAAGACGAGATGACGGTGCCGGCGAAATCGACGCCCGGCACCAGCGGCCAGCGGCGGATCACCGGCGCCTTGCCGGTGATTGCAAGGCCGTCCTTGTAGTTCACCGTCGTCGCCTCCACCGCGACGGTGACGTCGCCTTCCATCAGGTCTGCCTCGGTGAGCTCGGTCACCGCGACCGACTGGTTTTTCTCGGCGTCGCGCGAAACGAGGATGGCTTTGAAGGCTTCGGGCATTTTTTCTCCTCGGGCTTGCAAATAAGAAATGTGCGGTGCCGGGCGAGTGAGGTCAATCGCTCGATGTTCCGCGCCACCAGCCAATGAGCTCATCGAAGACGACCAGCACGGCACCGACCGAAATGAAGGCATCGGCGAGGTTGAAGATCGCGAAGGACCAGACCGGCGTGTGAAACAGAATATAGTCGATGACATGGCCATAGGCAGCGCGGTCGATCAGATTGCCGAGCGCGCCGCCGACGATCAGCGCGAAGCCGACGCGGGCAAGCAGGTGGCCGGGCGGCGTGCGGGCCGCAAGATAGAGAACGAAAGCGACCACCAGAACCGCGACGACCACCAGGCCGGTGTCGCCGAAGGACGAAAACAGCGAAAACGCGATGCCGGTGTTGTAGGTGCGGTACAGCGCCAGGAACGGCAGGAGATCGAGCCTTTCCTGGAAGGCAAGGCCGGTCTCGACCAGATATTTCAGCCACTGGTCGAGCGCTATCGCGGCGACAACCAGAAAAGCGTAGGGGCTCCAGGACTTCATGGTTTGCAGTTTCACGGTTTGGGATGTCACGATCGGGCATCCTCCGGGCCGAGCTTCAGCGCGCCGCGCCGGATCTCGAACAGCATGACGCCGGTGGCCACCGCAAGGTTGAGCGAATCGGCGCGGCCTGCCTGCGGTATCCGCAGCAGCTTGTCGCAGTTTGCGGCAAGCTCGTCAGGCAGGCCTTGCTGCTCGTTGCCCATCATCAAAAGCACCGGGCCTTTTGAAAAATCGACCGAGCGGTAATCGACCGCACCCTTAAGATGGGTGCCGGCGACGAGGCCGGGAAAGCTCTTTCGCCAGGCGAGAAAAGCCTCGGCCGACGCCTTGGCGACCGGCACGGCGAAGATCGAGCCCATGGTGGCGCGTACCGTCTCGACCGAAAAGGGATCGGTGGTCTCGCCGACCAGGATGACGCCTTTGGCGCCGACGGCGTCGACCGTGCGGATGACGGTGCCGAGGTTGCCGGGGTCGCGGACGCGGTCGAGCACCACCCAGACGTCGCCATCATGGGCGCGAATGTCCTTCAGCGGCAGCAATTTCTGCGAGAACACGCCGACGACCATTTGCGGATTGTCGCGGCGGGTGATGGCGACCAGCACGTTTTCCGAAACTTCAAGTACGGTGCCGCCGGCGGCAACCGTGCGCGCCGCAACTTTTTCAACCGCCGCATTGCCACGTCCGGCCTTGGCGAAAACCAATGTCCTGATAGACCAGCCGAGATCGAGCGCGTCGATGACCAGCTTCAGGCCTTCGGCCATGAAGGCATTCTGCTGGTCGCGGAATTTCTTCTGCGCGAGCGCCTTGATGTCCTTGACCAGCGGATTGGCGAGGCTGGTGACTTCCTTCACCTGCCCTGGCGCGCCCGCGTGCCGTTCGTACGCACTCATTCAGGCCACCCAGCGCGAGAACAGCGAGGTCGAAAGCGCCCGGCCGGCGGATTTCTCGCGGATGATCAATTCGCCGGATTCGACCGTGCCGCCCATGCCGGCGAAGGTGTCGCGCATCAAGGCGTGGATGGCGAAGAAAGAGGCGCGGATCGAATAGGCGGTCAGCACCACAGCGAGCGGCTTCGGCGTCAGGATCGCACGGCAGATGTCGGTCAGCGCCGGCAAATCTTCGAACAGATGCCAGACCTCGCCCTTCGGTCCGCGGCCATAGGCGGGCGGGTCGAACAGGATGATGTCGTAGCGGCTGCCGCGGCGCTCCTCGCGCTCGGCGAATTTCACGGCATCGTCGACGATCCAGCGGATCGGCCTTTGCGACAGGCCCGCCATCTCCTGGTTTTCGCGCGCCCAGCCGATCGCCTTCTTGGAAGCATCGACATGGGTGACCTCGGCGCCGGCACGCGCCGCCACCAGCGAGGCAAGACCGGTATAACCGAACAGGTTCAGCACCTTCACCGGCCGTTTTGCCGCCGCAATCAGCCCGGCCATGTGGTCCCAGTGCGAGGCCTGCTCGGGAAAGACACCGACATGGCGAAACGAAGTGAAGCGGCCGAGATAGTCGATGCCGTCATGCTTCATCGGCCAGGTCTCGCCGAGCGGCGTCTTCGGAAAGCGCCAGCGGCCGATGCCTTCCTCGTCGGTATCGCCGGTGAAAATGGCATCGGCGCGTTCCCAGTCCCTGGCCGGCAATGCCTTTTGCCAGATCGCCTGGCCCTCCGGCCGAACGATGCGGTAGGGGCCGTATTGCTCGAGCTTTTCTCCGGCGCCGCTGTCGAGCAGTGCGTAATCCTGATTGGCGCCGACTTCGAGGATCAGCGGCAGATGTTCGGCAGGCAGCGCGCCATCGCGGCGCGAAAGTGGGCGCGGCGCTGCTTTCTGCTCGGACCGGTCCTGCGGTTTCGTCTCCGGACCAGCGGTTGGATTGGGGTCGCGCCGCCGCGGCTGCTCTATCCCGCCTTTTTTCGCGGGCGGGCGGCTGTCGCGGCGTTTGTCGCGAAAAGGTTTCAAGAAGGCGCATCTCCGGACGGCGGCTGCGCCGCTTCTGCCACAGCGAATTGACCGGCGCAACAAAAGGGCTGCAGGCGTTTGCGAACGGATCAGCCACGCCTGATCGACAGCAGCCCGACTGCGAGCGCGATGAAACCGACGGCCTTGAAGCCGGTGACGACCATATGGCCGGCTTCCCAGCGGCTCCGGATAGCTTCGAAATTGCCCGGGATCGGTCCAGGCACCCAGGTGGCCAGGACATCGTTTGCCGGTTTGACGAGCGCAACCCACGCGACAAGCGCCATCAGATAAAGCATGGTGGCGGCCAACACCCACCAGAATGCCGGGCGGTCGCCGCGCAGCATCCATGCGAGGAGCCCCGGACAGGCGACGGCCGCCACGTCCAGCGGTGCGCCGACAGTCAAAAAGAACTGGAACTGAGCATTGAAGACCGTGGTTTCTCGCCAGAGCGAAGGCGGCCATCTGGTCAGCCGCGGCACCGATTCCAGTACGTGGGCGAAGGATGGTCCGAGGCTTAGGGCAGCAACGGTGGCGGTCAAAACAGACCAGAACAACAGAAAACCGCGTATATCCATAATGGCCAGACAACGGCGTCAGGCCGCATACGTTCCGGTCGGCGATCATCCTGCTTGCCGCCGAAAGCGCAGGCGCACTATCGTCCATGCAAATTGGGCATCCATCCAAATCGGGTTGCGATCCATGTCCCGCGCCGAACGCCTGCTCGACCTGATCCAGATCCTGCGCCGGCATCGCCGGCCAGTCAGCGGCCGCAGCCTTGCAGGCGAAATGGGTGTGTCGATCCGCACGCTCTATCGCGATATCGCCACGCTGCAGGGGCAGGGCGCGCCGATCGAGGGCGAGGCGGGGCTGGGCTACGTGCTCAGGCCAGGCTTCATGCTGCCGCCCTTGATGTTCACCGACGAGGAGATCGAGGCGATCGTGCTCGGTTCGCGCTGGGTGGCCAAGCAGCCGGACTGGCGGCTTGCCAACGCCGCCACCGACGCGCTGGCCAAGATCGCCGCGGTGCTGCCGGACGATTTGCGCGAAGAGCTCGATGCCTCGACGCTGCTGGTCGGGTCGCGCACCGAGGTCACCGAAGGCATCGATCTCGGCATGGTGCGGCAAGCCATCCGCGAGGAGCACAAGTTGAGCTTTGTCTATCGCGATGCCGGCGGCGCTGCCTCCGAGCGCACCGTCTGGCCGTTTGCACTCGGCTTCTTCGACAAGGTGCGCGTCGTCGCGGCGTGGTGCGAGATGCGCCAGGATTTCAGGCACTTTCGCGCCGATCGGATATCCGGCCTCAACGCCACCGAGACGCGTTATCCGCGCCGTCGCCAGGTGCTGCTCAAAGAATGGCGGGCGACGCTCGACAAGCCAAGCTAAGGCTGCCGCTCAGTTAAGACTGTTGCCAGAATCTGGCAGTGGTGCACGCTATGCTGCTCCAGTCGAAACCATCTGGAGAGCAAATTCATGACACCGCCCAATTTCGTCATCCTCTATGTCGACAAGCCTGAGCAAAGCGGCGCCTTCTACAGCGCGCTGCTCGGACGCGAGCCAGTCGACACCTCGCCGACCTTCGTGTTGTTCGTGCTCGACAACGGCTTCAAACTCGGCCTCTGGTCGCGTCATACCGTAGAGCCGGCCGCGGCGGCCGCAGGCGGCGGCGCCGAGGTCGTCTTTGCGCTGGATACGCCTGGCGCTGTCGACACCACCCATGCCGAGTGGGCCGACCGTGGGCTGACCATCCTGCAGAGCCCGACCGACATGGATTTCGGCCGCACCTTCGTCGCGCTCGATCCGGACAACCACCGGCTGCGGGTTTATTGGCAAAAGGAGTAAGGCAGTAGGG
This sequence comes from Mesorhizobium sp. M1217, assembly GCF_040318275.1. NCBI lineage: Bacteria > Pseudomonadati > Pseudomonadota > Alphaproteobacteria > Hyphomicrobiales > Phyllobacteriaceae > Mesorhizobium > Mesorhizobium sp. M1217. The sequence continues at coordinate 32,162 of NZ_JAMYMA010000025.1, forward strand.
CAGTAGGCGAGAGCAAAGTAGCACTAGGCGCGGCGCCGCACGATTAGCACGGTTTCCTACTGCCCTACTGCCCTACTGCCCTACTGCCCTACTGCCCTACGCTTGCGCGATACACGGCAATGCCGGCGGCCAGGTCCTCGAGGGCCGCGCCGACCGACTTGAACAGCGTGATCTCGTCATTGCCCTGTCGGCCTTTTTTCTGGCCGCGTGCCAGTTCATAGAGGTCGGCGACGATGGCTTGCGGCTTCAGCACGCCGGAGGCCAGCGGCTGGACGATGTCGCCGGCTTCCTTGGTGGCGCCGGCGCGGGTGTCGACATAGACGCGGGCGCGTGCAATCGCGTCGTCGTCGCTTTCGCGCATCGCCGGCGTGAAGCCGCCAACCAGATCGACATGGGTTCCCGGTTTCAAGAGTACCCCTTTGATCAGTGGCGCGGTGGTGATGGTCGCCGATGACACGATATCGGCCTGGCCGAGTTCGACGTCGAGATCGCCTGCGGCGTCGGCCGCAAAACCCTCGGCACGCAATTTCACCGCGACCTTTTCGGCGTTGGCCGGCGTGCGGTTCCAGATGCGGATGTTCTTGATCGGCCGCACCGCCGAATGCGCCTTTGCAAGGAATGGCGACAGCGCGCCGGCGCCGACCACCAGCAGCCGTGATGCGTCTTCGCGGGCCAGATAGGAGGCGGCCAGCGCCGAGGCGCAGGCGGTGCGCCACTGCGTCAGCCGCTGGCCATCGATCAAGGCCTGCGGCTCGCCGGTGGCGCCGTCCAGCAACAGGTAGAGGCCCATCACCGCAGGCTTGCCGACGGCGTTGTTGTCGGGCGACACTGTGACGATCTTGACGCCGATATGGCCATCGACCGAGGTGCCGGCGGCGTTGAAGTCGGTCCAGGCCGGCATCAGAAGCAGCGTCGAGGCGGCACCGTCGGGCCGCTCGACCGTGTGATGGTGCCTGACCGGCTGCACGGCGCCGTCGCGAAAAGCGGCGCGCAATGTCTCGACCAGCCCGGGAAAGGTCAGCGCGCGGTCGACCTCGGCGGCGGAAATGGTCAGCATGAAAGGGCTCCGTGGAGAAATAGGCCGGTTGCGCTTCCGGCCCGAGCCGCGGCTCAGTTCATCGGCTTCGGCAAGGCCGGGCTCTGCGACGCGGTGGGCGCGCGGCTGACCGCCAGACGCAGGTTCTCGGCCTCGGCGCCGCGCTGGCGCGCCAGCTTGCGGTAGCGGCCCTGCTTGATCCAGGTCGCCAGGCTGCCGACGATCATGCCGATGGCCAGCGCCAGGAACAGGAAAATGAACAGCGGCACGGTCAGCGTCAGCGCCGGATTGCCGGGATTGAACGGATCGAGCGTGAAGGCCACCGGTTCGCGGTTGGCGACGGCCAGCGCAATCAGGATGACGGCCAGCGGCACGAAAACCACGATGAGGATGAAGCGATTGAACATGTTTTTCCGTTCGGAAGAAAAGGCAGCAACGGGTCGGCGGGCGCCGCGCCTATTTGCCTCCGTTCAGCCTTTCACGCAATTCCTTGCCGGTCTTGAAGAACGGCACCCATTTCTCCTCGACCTCTACGGATTCGCCGGTGCGCGGATTGCGGCCGGTGCGGGCAGGGCGGTTTTTCACCGAAAACGCGCCGAAGCCGCGCAACTCGACCCGGTTGCCCTCGGCAAGCGCGTCGGTGATTTCATCGAAGATGGCGCCGACAATGTTTTCGACATCGCGCAGGAAAAGATGCGGATTGCGCGTGGCGATGATCTGCACAAGTTCGGATTTGATCATGAAAAGGCTCCCCGTGAAAGCAGTGCCGCCGAAATTATCAGAATGATTTTATTTGCTTTTTCACTCCCAAGCGGCTCCTCAAGGGTGCCAGACGGAAACGAGACCGTCAAGAAACAAGCGGTCCGCTCCAATTTCGTGAAGGACGTCGCCGCCATGGCCAGGCAGGCCAAGCGCAGCGCCGACGGTCTGCGCCATCGCCTTGGAGAACAGGAAACCACCGCGTTTTTCCGTGTCCTTCCATTCCACCACCTTGAGCTTGGCATCGACACCCTTGCCTGCAAGCCAGTCGATCGCTTCGGCCTCGCCGCCGACCGCGTCGATCAATCTGTTGGCGACCGCCTGCCGGCCGGTGAAGATCGACCCGTCCGCGAGCGCCAGCGCCTCCGGCTTGGTCATGTTGCGGCGCTCGGCGACGATGCCGACGAACCAGTCGTAGCTGTCGAGAATGAGTTTGCGGACCATGGCGCGTTCATCGTCATTGGTCGGCTTGAAGGGGGAAGGCGAGGCCTTCAAGGGCGAGGATTTCACCTCCTCCAGCTTGACGCCGAGCTTGTCCATGAGGCCGCTGACGTCCGGGTACTGGATCAGAACGCCGATCGAGCCGACGATCGAGGATTTGCGTGCGACAATATGGTCGGCCGCGGTGGCTATCATGTAACCCGCCGACGCCGCGAGCGTGCCGACCTCGGCCACCACCGGCTTGTCGGCGGCGAGCTTGCGCACTGCCTCGTAGATCGACTCGCCACCGACGGTGGTGCCGCCGGGTGAATCGATCGACAGGATCACAGCCTTGACGCGCGGCGACTGACGGATGGCTTCCAGCCGCTTGATCAGTTCTTCGTCTTCGGTGATGGTACCTTCGATCTTGACCTTAGCGATGTGGTCGACAGCCGCGCCGGTGAATTCGTCACCATAAATCCACGCGGAAAAGGCGATCAGCCCGGCTGCGGCGACAAGAATCGCCGCAACACGCCAGAATGTCAGCTTGCGGCGCAAGCGGCGGCGGTCGATCAGGTCGTCGGCTCTCAATGCCATGGTCAGCCTCGTAGTCGGTGGGAGCAGATGCTTTTAAAGCAACCATTCGCGCCCGGCTACCGTTTCCTGACGGCCTTCGCCAAAGCCGTCTTCGGCGTTCGGGCAAGCTTCAACCTGTCGCGTTCCACAGGCTCTAACACTGTGCGCCTATATCTGGTATGAGGTTCAGGCTGCGCTGGGGCCATTTTCGTTGTATAGGGGCGGCTGTCATATTTTTGCGATTTTCCTCGGCTTGTGCTTGCTTGAGGGCGCCGGCACCCGACCTATAGGGCGGCCTGGCGGGCAGGGGTTTAGAAGAAGCAGTCATGTTAGCGGGACCAATCGAACCGACCAACACCGAGACGGAGTTGGCTCCCAAGGCCGCAGGCCGGGCGCGGGTCGACGCCTTTGACATCGCGCAGCGTCATTCGCGCCGGGTGCGGATCCTCAAGCTGGCCGTGCCGCTGGTCGCCGCCCTGATCGCGGTCGCGTTTCCGGTCTATTCCTATCTCATGGCTCCCGCTGCAATCGAGGTGCAGGCCGACGGCGGCTCCTTTGCCAATGGCAAGCTGGTGATGGCCAATCCCAAGCTCAACGGCTTCACCAAGCAGAACTTGCCCTATTCGATGACGGCCCTGCGCGCCATACAGGACGTCAGCAAACAAGGCATCATCGATCTGGAAGGCATCAAGGCCAGGCTGCCGATTGCGGCCGACAACACGGCCGCCATCGATGCCGCGCGCGGCACCTATGATCGCGACGGCAACACGTTCAGCCTGACCAGCGACGTGACGGTATCGACCACGGATGGCGTGGTGGCAAAATTCAAATCAGTCTATCTCGACATGGGCGAAGGCACTATGAAGACAAGCGAACCCGTCGATGTCAGCCGCGGCGGGTCGCGGATCAGGGCGGATTCGATGTCGGTCCAGGACAATGGCAAGGTCCTGGTTTTCGAGAACAAGGTGCGCGTCGACATCGATCCCGCCAGTTTGAAGGCGGCAGAGGCAAAGAGCGGAGAGACCAATGCGGTTCAGTAGTTCGGCACGGCGCCTCGCCGCGGTTTCGGCGTTGCTGACCCTCGGGCTGCCATTGGGGCTCACCCTGGGGACGGCTTCGTCGCTGGCGCAGTCCAGCGCCACCAGCCAAATGTCCGGCCTCAGGCTGTCGGGCGACAAGCCGATCCAGATCGAAAGCGACAAGCTCGAGGTGCGCCAGGCGGAAAGCGTCGCCGTCTTCACCGGCAACGTCAACGTCGTCCAGGGTCCAACCGTACTCAAGGCCGGCAAAATGACGGTCTATTACGTCAGGGATGCAGCCGCCGCCAAAGGCGCCGAGCCGGCGGGTGCCGCGGCGATGACCGGATCCGCCAACATCGACCATCTCGTGGTCGACGATAAGGTCTACATCAAATCGGACAATCAGGTTGCCACCGGCGACCGCGGCACCTTCGACATGAAGACCGAGGTGCTGGTGCTTTCGGGCAGCAAGGTCGTGCTCTCGCAAGGCGACAACGTGCTTGTCGGCTGCAAGCTTACCGTGCAGATGAAGAGCGGCCTTGCCCAGGTCGACGCCTGCGGCGGCCGCGTCATGATGTCGATCACGCCGCAGGCGAAGTCTGGAGCAGCGAAACCCTGATGACCGGCATATCGTCGCTGCTGGCGCGTCTTCCAGGGCGCGCCGCCAGCAAACTTGCGGCACCGGCCAGGGTCACCGTCGAAGCGGCAAAGTTCAAGGGAACCTTGATCGCCAAGGGGCTGACCAAAAGCTACAAGGGCCGCAAAGTCGTCAGCGGCGTGACGCTGGGCGTGCGCGCCGGCGAGGCGGTTGGGCTGCTCGGCCCCAATGGCGCCGGCAAGACCACCTGTTTCTACATGGTGACCGGGCTGGTGCCGGTCGACGAAGGCACCATCGAAATCGACGGCTTCGACGTCACGTCGATGCCGATGTATCGCCGCGCCCGTCTCGGCATCGGCTATCTGCCGCAGGAAGCGTCGATTTTTCGCGGCCTGAACGTCGAGCAAAACATCCGGGCCGTGCTCGAAGTGGTCGAAAAGAGCCGCAAGGAGCGTGAGCGCCTGCTCGACGAATTGCTCGAGGAATTCCACATCAGCCATCTGCGCAAGGCTCCATCGCTGTCGCTCTCCGGCGGTGAGCGGCGGCGCCTCGAAATTGCCCGTGCGTTGGCAACCCGCCCCGCCTACATGCTGCTCGACGAACCGTTCGCCGGCATCGACCCGATCGCCGTCGCCGACATCCAGCAGCTCGTGCGCCACTTGACGGCACGTGGCATCGGCGTGCTGATCACCGACCACAATGTGCGTGAGACCCTTGGCCTGATCGACCGCGCCTACATCATCCATGCCGGTCAGGTGCTGACCCATGGCCGAGCCGACGAAATCGTCGCAAATGCCGATGTGCGGCGGCTTTATCTTGGCGAGGGATTTACGCTCTAAATGCGAAATTCCGGTTCGAACGGGATTTCCGGCGTAGTCCGGCAGCTTTTTCTTCGATTTTCTGCCTGAAAAACGCGCTGGCAGGCGAGTTTTTCCGCACCTCGCCTTGACAAGCAAAAGCCGGGCCAGTTTCTATGCTGGCCTGGAAAATTCTTTCCGGCAGTGCGGGTGCGTAGACGGGGCGTTTGAAACCGAACCATGGCGTTGGCGGCAAAACTACAGCTACGACAGTCGCAGTCGCTGGTGATGACGCCGCAGCTGATGCAGTCGATCCGCCTGCTGCAGTTCACCCACCTCGAACTGGAACGCTTCATCGACGACGAGATCGAACGCAATCCCCTGCTGGAACGCGCCGAACCGCAGGACGACGCCGCCAGCGACCAGGCGCAGAAGAGCGACGCCGCATCGGAACCGGCCGCCGACGGCGACTGGTTCGAAGCGGAGACGGCGTGGAGCGCCGAGGCGATCTCGGAAAAGCTCGATACGTCGCTGGAAAACCTGTTTCCCGATGATCCTGGAACGAGCGAGCGGCTCGGCCCCGACCTGACGGCGCAATGGAAATCGGCGTCCGGCAATAGTTCCGCCTCTTCCTCCGACGGCTTCGATGTCGCGGATATGGCGGCGGCTGCCATCACGCTGCGCGACCATGTCGGCGAGCAGGTCGCGCTCGCCTTCGCCGATCCGGCCGCGCGCCTGATCGCCGGCGAGCTTGCCGACGGCGTCGATGAGGCCGGCTACATGCGTGCGGACATGGCCGAGATCGCGGCCCGCCTCGGCACGGACGCCACGGCGGTGGCAAGGGTCCTGGCGGTCTGCCAGACATTCGAGCCCGCCGGCATCTTCGCCCGCGATCTCGCCGAATGCCTGTCGCTGCAGCTTGCCGTGCGCGACCGGCTCGATCCGGCGATGAGGGCATTGATCGCCAATCTCGAACTCCTGGCACGGCGCGATTTCCAGACGCTGAAGCGGATTTGCGGTGTCGACGAGGAGGATCTGCTCGACATGCTGGCCGAGATCCGGGCGCTCGACCCGCGGCCGGGAATGGCGTTTTCGCGCGGTGCCAGCGATGCGATCGTGGCCGACGTCGAGGTGCGCGCAGCCAATGACGGCAGCTGGACGGTCGAGCTCAACGCCGAGACGCTACCGCGCGTGCTGGTCGATCACATCTATTTCGCTCAGGTCACGCCGCATGCGAAAAACCAGGCGGAAAAGGATTTCCTCGCCGAATGCCTGCAGAATGCCAACTGGCTGACGCGCAGCCTCGACCAGCGGGCGAAGACTATCCTGAAGGTCGCCTCCGAGATCGTGCGCCAGCAGGACGCTTTTCTCGTCCACGGCGTGCGGCACCTGAAGCCGCTCAACCTGCGCACGGTGGCGGACGCTATCGGCATGCACGAATCGACGGTCAGCCGGGTCACGGCAAACAAATACATGCTGACGCCGCGCGGCGTGTTCGAGCTGCGCTATTTCTTTACCGCCTCGATCGCTTCGTCGGGTGGCGGCGATGCGCATTCGTCGGAAGCGGTGCGCGACCGCATAAAGCAGCTGATCGACGAAGAGAAAGCCGTCGATGTGCTTTCCGACGATGCCATCGTGGACATGCTGCGGGAAAGCGGCGTCGACATTGCCAGGCGCACGGTTGCCAAATACCGGGAAGGCATGAACATACCCTCTTCGGTGCAACGGCGGCGCGAAAAACGCGCTTTGGCCAGCGCCGGCCGTTGAACTCCGGCAGAATTTCCACAGCTTTCGCGTTCATTGACAAGCGGCAACGAAGTGGCTAGAAGCCCGCCCGCATGAGACGGGCTGGCGAGTGGATTTGAGTTCGCTGATGCCCGCACGAGAGATGGTCCGTCACGACGTAGGCCACGGACGGCCAAGAAGGCGGCTTGTGATCAACCGGAAAGTTCGGATTTAAAATCGGCGCAAGTGACGCCGCAAAGCTTGTGCGCACGGACCACGAGTATAAACTCGGGACAGTTTGAAGCCTGAGCAAGGAAGGTCAGTTTTCAGATGACACTGCGCATATCGGGAAAACACATGGATATCGGCGATGCGTTCCGTACGCGCATCAACGACCGTGTCGGGGAAGTGATCGGGAAATATTTCGATCGGGGCTTTTCAGGGCAAATCGTAGTCGTCAAATCGGGGTCGCGCTACACGGCCGATTGCATGATCCGGCTGGATTCCGGTGCTTCGCTGCAGGCGACCGGCGATGCCCAGGATCCGACGCTTGCCTTCGATGCCGCGGCGGACCGTCTGGAAACCCGCCTCAGGCGCTACAAGCGCCGGCTGAAGTCGCACAATTCAGGCAATAGCAATGGCGAACTCACCGACGTCGCCTATACGGTGATGGCCCCGCTTGCCGATGACGACGAGGAGATACCGGAGAATTTCGCGCCGGCCATCGTCGCCGAATCGACCATGACGCTGCGGACCATGTCGGTAGCGTCAGCCGTGATCGAGCTCGACACCAAGGACAGCCCGGTCCTGGTCTTCCGCAATGCCGGAAACGACCATCTCAACATCGTCTATCGCCGGCCGGACGGGAATATCGGCTGGATCGACCCGTCTACGGCCAAGGTCGCGCAGGGGTAAAAACCAGCCGCACGCAAGCGTGGGGACTGGCGACGGCAGGCGAACAAGGGATTTCAAGCATGGATCTGAGCGATCTCGTCAACGTTCCGGCAATCATGCCGGCGTTGAAGGCGAACTCCAAAAAGCAGCTGCTGCAATTGCTGTCTGAAAGGGCGGCGGCAATTTCCGGCATTCCGGAGCGGGAGGTGTTCGACACCATCCTGCAACGCGAGCGGCTGGGTTCGACCGGCGTCGGCAACGGCATCGCCATTCCGCATGGCAAGCTGGCCGGGGTGAAGCGGATCGCTGGAGTTTTTGCCCGGCTGGAGACACCGGTCGATTTCGAGGCCCTCGACGATCAGCCGGTCGACCTGGTGTTTCTGCTTTTGGCCCCCGAAGGTGCCGGCGCCGACCACCTCAAGGCGCTGTCGCGCATCGCGCGGGTGCTGCGCGATGCCGACACGGTTGCCAAGATCAGGGGCACGCGCGATGCCGTGGCCATCCACGCGCTGCTGTCGGATACACAGGCCTCGCACGCCGCCTGAGTTGATTGGACCCGTTGAAGGGCCGCCGTGAGCGGCCCTGTCCGTTTCAGCCAGATCGGCGCGCCGTGTTGTTAGTGGATAGCGACGGGGGTCAGATCGTTTTCCAAGGCGCCGGCCAGCGCCCGATCGCGAGCATCCGAAAGCAGGATCGGCTGGCCGTTGGCGGCGAACAGGGCCCACAGTTCCAGCCCGGGCGCGATTTCGCCGAGGCCCGGGAAACGGCCGCGCAGATCGTCGCTCGACACTTTCCTGAGATAGGCGACCGAACCTTCGCCGAGATGAGCGAATTCGCCGCTGGTCATGATGATATTTTCGTCAGTTCTGGTCATTTCAAGCCTCCTTGCCGCGAGACGCCGCTCAAGGCCATCCCGCATGAGAGCTATCGGCAAAACTCAGTCTTTCACCGATATGTTTATTTTTCGTACCAGCCGTTCGGACTCCGGCCGATCGAGATCGATCGACAAGAGGCCGTTCTTCAATTCCGCCGCAATCACCCGCATGCCGTCGGCCAGCACGAAACAGCGCTGGAACTGGCGCGCGGCGATGCCGCGGTGGAGGAATTCGCGCTCGGTGTCGTCGTTCTGACGGCCGCGCACGACCAACTGGTTCTCCTCCGTGGAGACATCGAGATCGCTTTCCGCGAAACCGGCGACGGCGAGCGTGATACGCAGCCTTTCGGTTTTGCCGTCGGCACCGCTGAGGCGCTCGATGTTGTACGGAGGATAGCTGTCACCCGACTTCGCCAAGCGCTCCAGTGTCTTTTCCATGGAATCGAAACCGAGGAGAAGCGGGCTGGAAAAAGGCGTCATTCGGCTCATGTTACAGTGTCCTCTCAAGAGCGACATAAAGTGGAAAAACCCGGATGGCATTTTTCCCGATGGTCTTGATATGGTCCGCCGCCCGGCAGACTTCAAGCCGTCACACGTCCCGCCCAAAAAGACTTGCCAAAACAAGGAATTGAAATGCCCCAATCTCGCAGGATCATCATCGACACTGACCCCGGCCAGGACGATGCCGTCGCCATATTGCTGGCGCTCGGCAGCGCCGAGCTGGAGATCGTCGGCATCACCGCGGTGGCCGGCAACGTGCCGCTGAAACTCACCGAAAAAAACGCACGCAAGATCTGCGAGTTGGCCGGCCGGCCGGATGTCAAGGTCTATGCAGGCGCCATCCGGCCGCTGGCGCGTGAACTCGTCACCGCCGAGGAAGTGCATGGCAAGACCGGCCTCAACGGACCGCAACTGCCTGAGCCAAAGATGAAGCTGCAGGATCAGTATGCGGTCGATTTCATCGTCGAGACGCTGATGAAGGAGGAGACCGGCACGATCACGCTTTGCGCGCTCGGGCCGCTCACCAATGTTGCCCTGGCGCTGATCCGCGAGCCGAAAATCGCGCCGCGCATCAAGGAGATCGTGCTGATGGGCGGCGGCTTCTTCGAGGGCGGCAACGTCACGCCGACTGCCGAGTTCAACATCTATGTCGACCCGCATGCCGCCGATGTCGTGTTCAAATCCGACATTCCGATCGTGATGATGCCGCTCGACGTCACCCACAAGGCGCTGACCACCGCCAAGCGCACGAAGGCTTTCCGCAAGCTCGGCACCAGGGTCGGCACGGCGACGGCGGACATGCTGGAATTCTTCGAACGCTTCGACGAAGAGAAATACGGCACCGATGGCGGCCCGCTGCACGATCCTTGCGTCATCGCCTATCTGTTGAAGCCGAAGCTGTTCAAGGGCCGCAACTGCAATGTCAGCGTGGAAACTGCCTCGGAGCTCACCATGGGCATGACGGTGATCGACTGGTGGGGAGTGACCAAGCGGCCGAAGAACGCCATGGTGATGCGCGACATCGATCACGATGCGTTTTTCGCGCTGTTGCTGGAAAGGCTGGGGCGGCTTTAGTGCCGCTCAGTCATTGAGCAGGCGGTAGGTGCTGGTGCCGTTATTGCGGTGCTGTTGTTCGATCGAGACTTCCGATCCGATCATGTGGGGCGTCTCCACCTCACCATCGATAAATACCAGTGCGTTGCCGTCATGGAGACGGACTTCATATCTATAATAAAGTCCATGGCCGACGGAACCTTTCGGATTTAGAGGCATCGTCGCAACATCTTCGACGATGCCTCCTACGCGTTGCGTGCCCATGATCGTGCTATTCTGTCTTGTTACAATCGCCACGGCGGCCACAAGAGCGAATGAGCAAAAGAAAGCGACGCCAACGACTGTATCGCGAAACTCTTCCCGAAGCAGAAGAAGGCGGTTCTAAGAGAAAGATTTGTCGGACCCATCACTTAGAGTTGAGTAGCGCAGGGGCGTTGTTCAAGAGCGATTTCTTCGAAGAGAGCTCTGTCACTCGTTTTACCTTCGAAAACAGCTTCATTGATCGATCGCCGTTCAATTTGGAAATCGGTAGAAGACAAAGCCATTGTCGCGCGTGACGCGCTCGATGCCGACGTGCGAGCCGATCAGGCGCGGACGATCGTCGTCGATGAAAACAGATGAACCGTCTTCAAGGACCAGCATGTAGACACTTCGGCCTTTGCCCCAATGGGCACTTTTGACGGCTGCATCGATTGGGCCCACCGAGCGGATCGGGCTGGCGTTATTCGTCCACTTGAGCGGATCGAGGGCCAACACCGCCGCAAACAAAGCAACAATCAGGATCACGCCGATCGCGTGCCTTTTCACATCCACAAAAGTCCATGGCACCGGCATGAATCCCCAACTATCGATTCATGTGGTGCACAGAAGGCTGACTTTCAATCGGGCTTCCTGTTCCAGGAGATTGCTATTTGCGTCCCGGCTCGCGGCTGTTACTTCGCCTTGGAAAACGCCAGCCACAGGCCGCCGCCCACCAGGAAGCTGCCGCTGATTCGCGACAAGAGCTTGACGCGGCCGGCCGAGAGCAGGCGTCCGGCGCGGCCGGCGGCCAACGCGTAGGTCGAATCCGAGACGGCGGCGAAGATCATGGCGGTGAGACCCATGACGCCGATCTGTAACGCGTAATTGCCTTCGGGGGCGATGAACTGCGGAAAGAAGGCGCCGAAGAACACCAGCGTCTTCGGATTGCTGATCGCCACCAGCAGGCCCTGCAGGAAGAAGCCGCCGCGCGGCTTTTTAGCCGATCCGTCGGCGTTCAGCTTGCCTTTCGAGCGGAACATCTGCACGCCCATCCAGATCAGGTAGGCGGCGCCGATCAGCCGGACCCATTCGAACCAGTGGCCCATGCCGGCGATAAGCGAGGTCAGCCCGATGCCGACGATGGCGATCATGATGGCCAGCCCGGCCTGGGTGCCGGCGACATTGGCGAGGCCGGCGCGCGAGCCGTGGCGGATGCTGTTGGCGATGATCAGCGTGACCGTCGGCCCCGGCACAAGAATGATGACGATGCAAGCGACGACGTAGGTGGCGTAGAGTTCCAGCGACATTTTTCCCTCCGCAGAATGCCGCTCGTGCGGCGCGCTGTCGCGATCAATGCATGGCGATGAGTTGCGTGCAAGCCGGCGAGGCGCCGACAATGCGGAGCTGATTTCAGCAGGCGCCGGCCTGCCATGGTAGCGTTGCCTCATAGGCGGCAGCCGCCCTCAGCACCGAGAGGTCACCGCGTGGCCGCCCGATCAATTGCATGCCCATCGGCCTGCCCTTGGGGTCGAAGCCCGCCGGCACATTGATCGCCGGGCAGCCGCCGAGCGTGGCGAACGCTGAAACCTGCATCCAGCGATGATAGCTATCCATGGCACGCCCGGCCACTTGCGTCGGCCAGTGGGTGGAGACCTCGAAAGGGAAGACCTGCGCGGTCGGCAGCGCGATGAGATCGAATCGATCGAAGAGCGACAGCAGGGTTTGGTGCCATGACGAGCGCCTCACCGTGGCGGCGTGGACCTGCGGCGCGGTGAGGCCCAGTGCATGTTCCACCTCCCACACGGCCTCCGGCTTGAGAAGGCGGCGTTTCAAGGGATCGTCGTAATGCACCTTGAGCGCACAACCGCTGCTCGCCTGGCGAAGCGTTACAAAGGCCTGCCACAGCGCTTCGAAGTCGAATTCCGGCATCAGCGGCTCGGCCTCGAAGGATAGATCCGCTAACCGGCCGAGTGCTGCCTCGCAAAGCTGTAGAATGCCTGCTTCAATCGGCAGATGACCGTCAAGATCGCCGAGCCAGGCGATGCGCCCGCCGGCCGCCGGCGTTTCCAGCCCTTCGAGGAACGAGCCTGGCTTATCATGCGACAGCGGCGCGCGAGGATGATAGCCGGCCTGAACGTCGAGCAGCAGGGCGATGTCGCGCACGTTACGCCCCATCGGCCCTTCGACGCCCATTTGCGCATGAAACACATCAAGATCAGGGCCGGCCGGTACCAATCCCTGCGACGGGCGGAAGCCATAGACATTGTTGTAGGCAGCGGGATTGCGTAGCGAGCCGCCGAAGTCGCTGCCATCGGCAATGGGAACCATGTCGAGCGCCAGCGCGACCGCCGCGCCGCCGCTCGAGCCGCCGGCGGTCAGCGCTGGGTCGAACGCGTTGAGCGTCTGTCCAAACACGGTATTGTAGGTGTTGGAGCCGAGCCCGAATTCGGGAACGTTGGTCTTGCCGATGATGATGGCGCCGGCCTGCCGAACACGCTCGACGAAGAAGTCGTCTTCCTCAGGCACGAAATCGGCGAAGATCGGCGAGCCGAAGGTGGTTCTCAGGCCTTTTGTCAGCGCAAGATCCTTGATCGCGATCGGCAGACCGAACAGCGATCCGGTATCTGCTCCTCGCGCCAAATGAGCGTCTGCCTCGTCGGCCTCGCGCAGGATGTCGGCACGCTCACGCAATGAAACGATGGCGTTGACCTGTGGGTTCACCGCCTCGATCCGGTCCAGGAATGCAACGATCACTTCGCGCACCGAAAGCTGCCGGCGCCTGATCCTGTCGGCCAGTTCCACGGCGGACAGGCGGCAGATGTCGCCGGCGGGCGGCACGGCATGCCTGGTGGTCGGGCGCGTGGCTGTCATCGCGCTTCAGCCGGCAGATGTCGGCATGGCGGCGTCGACATCCCTGGCCAGCGGGATGGCAGGCTGGGCGCCGGCTTTCAGGCAGGCCAGCGAACCGGCTGCGGCAGCGCGGGCAAGCGCCTGGTCGAGCGGCAGGCCTGCCGCCAGTCCGGCAGCAAAATAGCCGCAGAACGTGTCGCCGGCGCCGACCGTGTCGAGCGGAGTGATCTTCAGCGCCGGAACCATCAGGAGATCGTCCGGCGTCGCGGCGAGAACGCCGTCTGGGCCAAGCGTGACGACGATGGTGCGGCCGGTTCTCGAGGCATAGTCGCGCATCCGTGCCGGGCGGTCGCGGCCACTCAACGACAGCGCCTCACCATAGAGGTCGAACTCGGTCTCGTTGGCGACGAGATAGTCGGCCTTGCCGAGGAAGCCGGCCGCGTCGCCGTGGAAAGGTGCGGTGTTGAGCACGGTGACCGCGTTGGCCGTCCTTGCCGCGTCAAGCGCTGTCTCGACCGTTTGCAACGGGACCTCCAACTGCAGCAGCACGACATCGCCGCTTTTCAGGAAAGCCTTGGAAAGGTCACCCGGCACGACCGAATCATTGGCGCCCGCCACGACGGCGATCACGTTCTCGCCGTCGGCGCCGACCATGATCAACGCGGTACCCGTCGAGGCAAAGGTCTCGCCGACGCCGGACAGGTCGATCTTGCCGTCGCGCAGCAGCGCCAAAGCCTCGCCGGCGAAGCTGTCCTTGCCGACCGCGCCGACCATGCGCACCTTGGCGCCGGCGCGGGCGGCGGCCAGCGCCTGGTTGGCTCCCTTGCCGCCGGGGGCGGTGGCGAAACCGGAGCCGCGCACCGTTTCGCCGGGACCGGGCAAACGGTCGACACTGGCGATGAGGTCGAGATTGATGGAACCGATGACGACGATCAAGAAGTGCCTCCCGCTAACGCATGTCACTCTAATTGCGCGGGAAGCTACTCCGTAAGATCGCTGCTTGTCACCCTCGGGGCCCTTCGCTCCTATCGTTCCATTCGTTGGCTATTCAAGAAGAGACTTGTCCCGCCTCCCAGCCGAGGATGGCGCGTTTGCGCGTCAGGCCCCAATGGTAGCCGGTGAGCGCGCCGGACTTGCCGAGAGCCCGGTGGCACGGCACGACGAAGGACATCGGATTGGCACCGACCGCGGCACCGACAGCCCGGCTGGCGCTCGGTGCGCCGATGCGCGCGGCGATCGAGGAATAGGTGCAGGCCTTGCCCATCGGAATGCGCAGCAAGGCCTCCCAGACGCGGACCTGGAAGTCGGTGCCGATCATGACGACGCGCAGCGGCTGGTCGGCGCGCCACAGCGTCGGATCGAAGATGCGCGCGGCATAGGGCGCCGTCGCCGCCATGTCCTCGACATAGGTCGCATTCGGCCAGCGGCTGGACATGTCGGCAAAGGCCGCGCGCTCGCCGCCGGGGTCGTTGAAGGCGAGGCCGGCAAGGCCGCGGTCCGTCACCATGATCAAAGCGATGCCGAAAGGCGAGATATGATAGCCGTAGCGGATGGTGAGCCCTGCGCCGCGGGTCTTGTAGTCGCCCGGCGACATCGCTTCATGGGTGACGAACAGATCGTGCAGCCGGCCTGGGCCGGACATGCCGAGTTCGAACGAAGTTTCCAGCAGCGGCATGCCGGAATCCAGCAGTTTGCGCGCATGATCGAGGGTGACGGCCTGCAGAAAAGCCTTCGGCGACAGGCCGGCCCAGCGGGTGAACAGCTTCTGCAGCCCGGTCGGCGTCTCGCCGACCTCCTCGGCCAGCACTTCCAACGAAGGCTGGTCGCGATAGTCGAGGCTGATCTTTTCGATGGCACGACGGACGATTTCGTAGTCGCCGCCTTCAGGCGTGATGTCTTTCTGAAGGATTGCTGTCGTTTTGAGAGGCATTTGGGCGTTCATGGTAGTATCTCCTTGAGTGCGAATATCGTCCTTCGCGGCGCCGATCACCACCCGAAACTTGCTTTCCCGCAGCATGTACCCAGATAGAGTTGGCTTTGAATGGGGAGGACAATCATGGCCGGCGAGAAGATGCAGCTGACCAAGGAAAAAGAAACGCTGCTGATCACCGTCTACGGCAAGGCGCTGGAAAGCCGGCTTCCCAACTCGCTGCTGAAAGACCGCTTTGCGGACGAGGCGGTTCGCCGCATCGACTACGATTTCTCGCGGCTCAAGGTCGACAACAATCTCGGCGGTCTGGCGATCCGGGCCAAGACGCTGGACGACTGGGTTTCGGCTTTTCTGGCGAACAACCCGAACGCCATTGTACTGCATCTCGGCTGCGGGCTGGACACACGAATATTCCGTATCGACCCGCCAGCCGGCGTCGACTGGTTCGACGTCGACTACGCCGAAGTCATCGAGCTCAGGCGCAAGCTCTACCCGATGCGCGAGCATTACCACCTGATCGGATCATCCGTCACGGAGCCTGGCTGGTTGGATGAAGTGCCCGGCGATCGCCCGGCGATGGTCGTGGCGGAGGGCCTGACCCCCTACCTTGCCGCTGACGAGGGCCCAAGACTGGTTTCGCGGCTTGTGTCGCATCTGGCCAGCGGCGAATTTATCTGCGATGCCTACAGCGACCTGGGTCTAAAGCTCGTGCGCCTCAACCGGTCGTTCCGCGCCACCGGAGCCGAACTCCACTGGGCGATCAACGATCCGCGCGACTTGGAACGGTCAGTGCCCGGCCTGCGGTTGGTCGAGGAAACGATGGCGTACAAACCCGAACATGCCGCCCGTGTGAGCTGGTTCGCCGGACTGGTCTTTCGCCTCTGGAGCCACGTTCCGGCTCTTCGGAGGGTCGGCAGGCTGTTGAGATTTCGGTTTTGATCGTCAGCGCGCCTTGGCGGTCGCCAGAGCGCGCGAAAATGCGGTGGCAAAACTTTCGCGGTCGTCGGGGTTGAGGAAGCCACCGATCGAGACTGTTTTTCCTTGCGCCTCGACCGCCATTCTGGTGATGCCGATTTCGGTGTGGCGGGCGATCGAAAAGCGTGCCCAGAACGGATTGAAGCGATGTGCTTCCGATTTGCCTGACGGGGCAGTCTTGCGGATATCGAGGCTGGTGCGAGACACCGACACCTCCTCGCGAGCCCGAGCGGCACGATAATTGGCGCGGAAGGCGATATAGATGGCAATAACATCGAGGCCGAAGAAGCCGAACACCGGCCAGGCGCCGCGCGACAGGAAAAACGCTCCGGTCACCAGCCACCCGAACAGCAATGCGCCCATCAGGATGACAAAGCCGGTCTTGCCCAGCGACCGGTGCGGTATCAGCAGCGCCTGGAAGAATGGCTCGTCGGCCTGAAATGAGGCGTTTGTGTCGCTCATTACAGAATATTATAGGAAAGCAATGACAAGCCCCAAGTCCAAAAACTCTTCGGCGCTAAAAAAAGACCTGTTGCCCGGCCGCCGCGACGGCTCGAACGCCAAGCCGCGTCCGCGGCCGGCGAGGTCGCGGGCGCTTTACAGCCCGGCCGAGGTGCATGAGATTTTCCGGCGCTTTTCCGTTCAGCGGCCGGAACCGAGAGGCGAACTCGAACATATCAACGCCTTCACGCTGCTGGTGGCGGTGGTGCTTTCGGCGCAGGCGACGGACGCCGGTGTCAACAAGGCGACGCGGGCGCTGTTCAAGATCGCCGACACGCCGCAGAAAATGCTGGCGCTGGGCGAGACCAGGCTCGGCGACCATATCCGCACCATCGGGCTGTGGCGCAACAAGGCCAAGAACGTCATCGCGTTGTCGGAAGCCCTGATCCGCGACCACGGCGGCAAGGTGCCCGATGATCGCGATCAACTGGTCGAGCTGCCGGGTGTCGGCCGCAAGACCGCCAATGTCGTACTCAACGTCGCCTTCGGCCAGCATACGATGGCGGTCGACACGCACATCTTCCGCATCGGCAACAGGCTCGGCCTGGCGCCGGGCAAGACGCCGGAACAGGTCGAACAAGGGTTTTTGAAGATCATTCCGGATGAATATATGCGGCATGCGCATCATTGGCTGATCCTGCACGGCCGCTATGTTTGCAAGGCACGCAAGCCGGATTGCCCGGCTTGCGTCATCGCCGATATCTGCAAGGCCAAGGAAAAGACGACCAGCGTGCCTGCACCACTGGTCGAGATCGCGCCGCTCGGGCCAGTAGAGGCGGCTACTGAATCAGTGCCAGCCAAGTGACTCTGAAGTTCCTCCTATGTGGCGCCGTCCACGTTCAGGAGCTCTCTTCGACAAACACCTCCTCGCGCTTCTTCCTGACCGCGGGGAGAAACACGATGACGAGCACGGCGAGCGCGATGAGGAGCAGGCTGGCGCTGATTGGTCTCGTCACGAAGGTACTCGGATCGCCGCGAGAGAGGATCATGGCGCGGCGCAGGTTTTCCTCGAGCAGCGGGCCGAGCACGAAGCCAAGCAGCAGCGGCGCGGGTTCGCAGCGCAGCTTGGTCAGGAGATAGCCAAGCAAGCCGAAGAGTGCGACTGCATAGAGGTCGTAGACGTTGGTGTTGACGCTGTAAACGCCGATCGAGCAGAACGCCATGATGATCGGGAAGAGCACGTAATACGGGATCGTAAGCAGTTTCACCCAAAGCCCGATTAGCGGCAGATTCAAGACGATCAGCATCAGATTGCCGATCCACATCGAGGTGATGATACCCCAAAACAGTGCAGGCTGTTCGATCGCAACATTGGGGCCGGGTACGATGCCCTGGATGATCATCGCGCCGATCATCAGCGCCATTACCGGGTTGGCCGGAATGCCGAGCGTCAGCATCGGGATAAAGGAGGTTTGTGCGCCGGCATTGTTGGCCGATTCCGGTCCGGCGACGCCTTCGATTGCGCCTTTGCCGAATTCCCCCGGACTTTTCGAGACACGTTTTTCGACGGTGTAGGAGGCAAAGGCGGCAAGGATCGCGCCGCCTCCCGGCAGGATGCCGAGCGCCGAACCGATGATTGTTCCGCGCACGATGGGGGCCGCCATGCGCCGAAAATCTTCGCGGGTCGGCATAAGGCCGGAGATCTTTCGGATCAGCACGGAACGCTCATGCTCGTTTTCGAGGTTGCGCAGTATCTCGGCGACGCCGAAGACACCGACCGCCACTGCGACGAAATTCAGCCCGTCGGCATATTCGCGGATGCCGAGCGTGAAGCGGGGCGTGCCGGTGTAGATATCCGTGCCGACAAGTCCGAGCAGCAGGCCGAGCACGACCATGGCCAGTGCCTTGACGATCGAGCCGTGGGCGAGCGCGACGGACGAGACCAGGCCGACAATCATCAGCGAAAAATACTCGGCTGCGCCGAATCTCAGCGCTATCGCCGTCAGCGGTGGGGCAAAGATGGCGACGAGGAAGGTCGACACCGTGCCGGCAAAGAACGAGCCTATCGCCGCGGTCGCCAGTGCCGCCCCGGCGCGACCGTTCCTGGCCATTTGGTAGCCGTCGATGGCGGTGACGGCCGACGAAGATTCGCCGGGCATGTTGATGAGGATGGCGGTAGTCGAACCGCCATACTGCGCGCCGTAATAGATGCCGGCGAGCATGATGAGGGAGGAAACCGGATCGCCGATCTGGAAGGTGATCGGCAACAGCATGGCAATGGTTGCGGTGGCGCCGATGCCGGGCAGGACACCAATCAGCGTGCCGAGAAGGACGCCGATCAGGCAGAAACCGAGGTTTGCCAAAGATGTGGCCGTCGAAAAGCCGAGTGCGAGATTGTTGAGGAGTTCCATTTCATCTCCTCACAATGATAGGGGCAGCCACGGGCCGAAACGCCGGAACGGCAGGCCGAGTGCGTAGCTGAAGACGACGAATGCGAACAGCGTCAGGCCGGCCGACAGCACGAGCGCGGTCAGCGGCTTCATACGGCCGCTGCCGAACGATGCGATTAGCGCCGTCAGGAAGATCGAGGGGATAAAGCCGAGGCCGCGCACCGTCAGGCCGAAGAAGATCGGAGCGGGCAGAATGAACAGCATGCCGCGCCACGCGATGTGGCCGATCGGGTCGCTCTCGAAACGCACCGCTTGGACGAGGATGACGGCGCCAAGCAGGATCAGCACGATCGCCAGCACCAGCGGGAAATAGCCCGGTCCCATACGGAAGGCGGTGCCGATTTCGAGGCCGAGCGACTGCAGCGCGAAAAATGCGCCGAGGAAGATGAACAGCGCTGCGCAAATGCCGTTGGTTCTGTCGATTGCGAACGGTTTCATGACGTCCTCCCGGGCCGCGCCGCGGGCTTGCCCATGCCGTGTAAAAACGGGGCGCTGGTGGCGCCCCGTTCAAGCTTTAGTCGGCGTACTGGCCGGCCGCTTCGATGATAGGCTTCCACCGCGCGATCTCACTTTCCAGCTTGGCCTTGAGCGCGGCCGGCGTGGCGTCGGCCTCGGGCGACGGCTTGGTGCCGAGTTCGGCAAAGCGGGCGACGACGTTCTGATCCTTCAGCGCCACCTGCAGCGATTTCGACAGGCGCTCGGTGATCTCGGCCGGCGTGCCCTTGGGTGCATAGATTCCGTGCCAGATGCCGACCTGCACCTGCGGAAGGCCGGCTTCCGTCGTTGTCGGCACGTCCGGAAGCACGTCGAGGCGTTGCGCCGAGGTTACGGCATAGCCCTTGATCGTGCCGCCCTGGATCTGCTTGGTGGTGTTGGTCGTCTGGTCGCACATGATGTCGACCTGGCCGCCGAGAAGGTCGGTCATGGCCGGGCCAGTGCCTTTGTAGGGAACGGTGACCAGCGGCGTGCCGATGGCGCTCATGAACAGCATGCCGCACAGATGCGAGGCCGCGCCTATCCCGGCATTGGCGACGGTGACGGTGTCCTTGTTGGCCTTGGCATAGTCGACCAGTCCCTTCAGATCGGTCGGCTCGAGATCCTTGCGGCCGACGATGGTCATCGGCACTTCTGTGACGAGACCGATATATTCGAACGCGTTCAGCGTGTCGTAGGCGAGGTTCCTATACAGCGTCGCGCTGGTCGCCATGCCGATGTGATGCAGGAGCAGCGTATAGCCGTCAGGATCGGCATTCGCGACGCGGCCGGCGCCTAGCGTGCCGCCGGCGCCGCCGACATTCTCGACGATGACCTGCTGGCCGAGGTCCTTCGACATGGCTTCCGCGACAAGACGCGTGACGGTGTCGGTTGGGCCGCCGGCCGAAAACGGCACGACAACGGTGATGGTGCGTTCGGGGTACGTCTGCGCGCCCGCGGCCAACGGGTAAAGCATGGCGACCGCAACGGCAGCCAGCGCGGCGACGAATTTTCTCATCGTGATTTCCTCCCAGAATACGAATTACCAACCGCTGCGCGGAGTTCCTCTCAAACCGAATGTAGATGGAGCAATAACTAGCGCAACCCGACAAATGACAATCGCCTCAAACGGCAAACTGCACGTTTGTCCGCGCAAATGAGTGGAAAGGTCGGGCCGCGCGATGCCCTTCCTCCGACCTATCTTAATAGCCGTAGCCGCGCGCCATCGCCGCCGCGAACACCGGGATCAACAGGAAGATGAATGCCTCGGTGCGGACATAGGTGCGAACGGACGCTAGCTCCGCCGCAGGCACCTGGAAGCCGGGACTGGCGCTCGCCTGCCTGCTCCAGGACAGGAATCGGACGGTCGGGATAATCGACAACAGGCCGACAATTGCGAAAGCGGCCATCTTTGCCCAGAACATCCAGTTGTAGACGTAGAATTCCCAGCCCTTGAGACCATAGATGACGCGGCCGATGCCGACGACGATGATCAGCATGGCAATGATGCCGTAATGGCGATCGATACCGACAAGCCGCTTCAGCGTCGCGGCGGACAGGTCGCTGCGGATCAGGACGAATTCGGCGCCGATGATGCCTGCCAGCGAAAACACCAGCAGATGATGGAAGATGGCAAGCACAAGGTCGGTGGTGTCCATGCTGTTTCCCCTCTGTCGGACGGCAGCGCCGAAACCGAACGCAGTGAACCAAATACTGGCGAAAAACTAACACCGCTTGGCGGGATTCACATCAGCCTGGAAGATGATCTACACAGCCTTGGTTCTTGTTTTACGCAACGGATTTTGATTCCCCATTTCATGCATGTCGCTGTCCTAACCGTTGGATGACCGGCATTAGGCACCGGCAACACAACCGAGGCATGACCATGACCAGTCCGCAGACAATTGTCGCCCCAGTGATTGAGACCTCTCGCACGGTCCTGCGACCGCACCGGCTGGACGATTTCGACGCCTATGTCGCAATGTGGGCCGATCCCGTCGTCACCCGTTTTATCGGCGGCAAGCCGCGCACGCGGGAGGAAAGCTGGATGCGTTTCCTGCGCCATGCCGGCCTGTGGTCGCTTCTGGGCTACGGCTTCTGGGCGGTCGAGGAAAAGGCGACCAGCCGCTTCATCGGCGAGGCCGGCTTCCACGATCTGAAACGCGACATGACGCCGTCGATCGAGGGCATTCCGGAGGCCGGATGGGCTCTGGTTTCGGCCGTGCATGGCCAGGGGTTGGCCAGCGAAGTCGTCGCACGGGTGCTTGCCTGGGGCGATGAGGCATTTGCAGCCGCGAAGACCGTCTGCATCATCGATCCGGAAAACACCGGCTCGCTGAACGTCGCGGCAAAATGCGGTTATGGCGAAGTGCTGCGAACCGTCTATCAAGACAAGCCGACCATCCTGCTGCAGCGGCAGCCCTGACGGATGCTGTCTGGGCACTGCCTGCCGTCGTCGGGCGTCGAGTTCGCCAGCCTGAACATCGCACGGGCCGATTGTGGCGCATGGGGAGTGTTCTGTCTTTGACAGGATGACGCAAACTCTGCATGAATTTTATCGAGCGGGTCTGAATTCAGGCTACGTTTCTGGCAGGCACCGGAGGAGGTGTCGCGATTTGGAGGAATCCCATGCTGAACAGACGCAGATTCTTGATGAGCACCGCGGCGGCAGGTGCTGCCGGGCTCGCGGCATCGCATTTTATCCCCGCTTTCGCGCAGGACGCACCGCAGCTGCAGATTTTCGTGCCGGCGGCGCCGGGCGGCGGCTGGGACCAGACGGCGCGCGCCATGGACCAGGTGCTGCGTAGTGAAAAGCTGATCTCCGGCTCGCAGATCACCAATGTCGGCGGCGCCGGTGGCACCGTCGGCCTGCCGCAGTTCGTCAACCAGTGGAAGGGCAAGGGCAATGCGCTGATGGTGGCTGGCATGGTCATGGTCGGCGCCATCATCGCCAACAAGGCGGCCAACAACCTTACCGAGGTCACCCCGATCGCCCGCCTTACCGGCGAGTTCGAGGCGCTTGTGGTGCCGGCCGCCTCGCCGTTCAAGACTGCGGCCGACTTCGTTGCCGCCCTCAAGGCCGACCCGACGCAGGTTCCAGTCGCCGGCGGTTCGGCCGGCGGCTCGGACCACATCTTGTTCGGCCTCATCGCCAAGACCGTCGGTGTTCCTGCAACCAACCTGTCCTATGTGCCGTTCGCCGGCGGCGGCGAGGCGCTGTCGGCGCTGCTCGGCAACCAGGTCGCGGCCGGCATCTCGGGCTATGGCGAGTTCGCCGAACAGGTCAAGGCGGGCGCGCTGCGGCTGCTGGCGATATCTGCCGACAAACGCCAGGAGGGCATCGATGCTCCGACCATGAAGGAAGCCGGCATCGACGTCGAGCTGTTCAACTGGCGCGGCGTCTTCGCGCCGCCCGGCGTCTCGGACGCCGACAAGGCAGCAATGATCAAGCTGATCGAGACGATGGCCAAGAGCGACGCCTGGGCCACCGAATGCAAGAACCGCAACTGGACGCAGATCCTGCTCACCGGTGACGACTATGCGAAATTCGTCGCCGAAGACACGGCCCGCATCGGGACGATCCTCAAGGACCTCGGCCTGGCGTGATGCTCTCGGCAAGGCGCGGCCTGCGCCAACCCTTGCCGACTTTCGCCAGCCGCATGGACATACGCGGCGCCGGAGGTGAAACTACGCCGAGATCGGCCGAGTGAGACCGGTCCAAGGAGAACCGGCCCCAAGGGACCGACATTGGGAGGACGATGATGAGCACCAGCGACCAGCAGGCGCCGCCGCGCCTTGCAGTGCCCGAACTGCTGATCGGCGTTGGGCTCCTCGCCTGTGCGGGTGCGGTTGCCTGGCAGACGCTGGCAATCCCGGTGTCGCCGCTCTATTCCAAGGTCGGTCCGACCGTCTTTCCCTACATCACCATGACGGGGATGGTGATCCTGTCGCTGCTGCTCATCATTGCCGCCTTGCGGGGCGGATGGCAGCCGGAGGACGAAAAGGAGACGCCGACCGACTGGAAGGCGATGGGCATCGTCGTCCTCGGACTGATCGCCAACCTCGTGCTGATCCAGCCGCTCGGCTTTACCGCCGCATCTGTCATCATGTTCGTTCTCATCTGCCACGGTTTCGGCAGCCGGCGTCCGCTGCGTGACGTGCTGCTCGGTCTGATCCTGGCGCTGGCCGCCTATTTCGGCTTTGCCAGGGCACTCGGCGTCAATATCGGCGCCGGCTTCATCGAAAACCAGCTGAACGCGATCGTCGATTCGGTCGTTGCCGTGCTGAGGGGCTGACGCCATGGAAACGCTCGGCCATCTCGCGCACGGATTTTCGGTCGCCTTCTCGCCGATCAATCTCATATGGTGCCTGGTCGGCACCACGCTGGGGACTGCGATCGGCGTGCTGCCCGGCCTCGGACCGGCATTGACCATCGCGTTGCTGTTGCCGATCACCTACCAGGTGGCGCCGGAGGCGTCGTTCATCCTGTTTGCCGGCATCTATTACGGCGCCATGTATGGCGGCTCGACGACATCGATCCTGCTCAACACGCCTGGCGAAAGCGCCACTATCGTCACCGCGCTGGAAGGCAACCGGATGGCCCGCTCCGGCCGTGGCGGTGCGGCCTTGGCAACCTCGGCGATCGGCTCCTTCGTCGCCGGCACGCTGGGCACGATCGGCGTTGCCTTCCTGGCGCCGATCGTCGTCAAATTCGCGCTGGCTTTCGGTCCGGCCGAATATTTCTCGCTAATGGTGCTGGCCTTCATCACGGTTTCGGCGGTGCTCGGCTCGTCGTCGGTGCGCGGCCTGACCAGCCTGTTCGTCGGCTTCGTCGTCGGCATGATAGGCGTCGATCTGCAGACGGGGCAGCCGCGCTTCACCTTCGGCATGAGCGAATTGTTGGACGGCGTCGACGTCATCGTCGTCGCCGTTGGCCTGTTCGCCGTTGGCGAGACGCTTTACATGGCCTCGCGCCGCTATGCCGGCAAGGACGACATCGTGCCGTTGAAAGGGTCGCTCTACATGACCGCGGCTGAATGGTCGCGCTCGTGGAGGCCATGGCTGCGCGGCTCCCTGATCGGCTTCCCGATCGGCGCCATGCCGGCCGGCGGCGCCGAAATCCCGACCTTCCTCTCCTATGCCATCGAGAAGAAACTCTCCAGACACAAGGAGGAGTTCGGCACGGTCGGTGCCATCGAGGGCGTTGCCGGGCCGGAAGCGGCCAATAATGCATCCGCCGCCGGCGTGCTGGTGCCGATGCTGACGCTCGGCCTGCCGACCTCGGCGACGGCCGCGATCATGCTGTCGGCATTTCAGAGCTACGGCATCAATCCGGGGCCGCTGCTGCTGACGACGCAGGCCGACCTGGTGTGGGGGCTGATCGCCAGCCTGTTCATCGCCAATGTCATCCTCGTCGTCCTCAACCTGCCGCTGATCGGGCTCTGGGTGCGATTACTGAAGATTCCGGCGCCGCAGCTCTATGCCGGCATTCTGGTGTTCGCCACGGTCGGCACCTACGGCATTTCGCAATCGCCGATCGACCTCATCATCCTCTATCTGCTCGGTGCCGCCGGCTTCCTGATGCGGCGTTTCGATTTCCCGACCGCGCCAGTCATCATCGGCATGATTCTCGGGCCGCTTGCCGAAACGCAGTTCCGCCGCGCGATGACCATCTCGAACGGCGATTGGACGGTGTTCTACAAGCATCCGCTGTCGCTGACGCTGCTGACGCTGGCCTTCATCGGGTTGGTTGGACCGCATATCTGGGCCTACATCGAGCACAGGCGCATGCGCGGACCGGAGCACGTGCCGGGCGATGCCTGAGCTGTTCGTGACGTCATGACAGACCTGCTTTCCGGCATCCGCATCCTTGACCTGACCAATGTGCTGGCCGGCCCCTATTGCGCCTACCAGCTGGCATTGCTCGGGGCCGACGTCATCAAGGTCGAGACGCCGCAAGGCGGTGATCTGGCGCGCCAGCTTGGCGCCTCGCCGGAGCTCAACCGGGTGGGCATGGGCGCTTCGTTCCTGGCGCAGAATGCCGGCAAACGCTCGGTGGCGCTCGATCTCAAGCAGGAGGCCGACCGCGAACGCTTCCTCGATCTGGTCGCTTCGGCCGACGCGCTGGTCGAGAATTTCCGCCCCGGCGTCATGGACCGGCTGGGGCTTGGCCATGCCAGGCTGAAGGAGGTCCGGCCAAGCCTTGTCTATTGTGCGATATCGGGCTTCGGCCAGACCGGGCCGATGCGCGACAATCCAGCCTATGACCAGATCATCCAGGGTCTTTCCGGCATCATGAGCATCACCGGTACACCGGAAACGGCGCCGCTGCGTGTCGGCTATCCCGTCGCCGATACGCTTGGCGGGCTGGTCGGGGCGTTCGCCATTACCGCCGCGCTGGTCAAGCAGAAGACGACAGGCGAGGGTGCGTTCCTCGACGTCTCTATGCTCGAATGCACGCTTTCTGCGCTCGGCTGGCCGGTGTCGAACTATCTGACGGCGGACGTCGAGCCGCAGCCGATGGGCAATGAAAACATGACGGCCGCACCGTCTGGCGCGTTTCGCACCGGCGACGGCTTGCTCAACATCGCAGCCAACAAGCAGGAGCAGTTCGTCACACTGTGCCGGTTGATCGATCGGCCGGAGCTGGCGTCGGATGTCCGCTTTGCCGAGCGCGAAACGCGCAAGCAGAACCGCATTGCATTGAAAGCGCTGATCGAGGATGCCTTGGCGAGCGGCTCTGCCGCCGCCTGGGAGGAGACGTTCAATCGCGCCGGCGTGCCGGCAGGCCGGGTGCTGACAATCCCGCAGGTACTGCAAGAGCAACAGGTGATCCAGCGCGGCATGACGGCGCGCTTCCAGGCTGTGTCCGGGATGGACCGGCCGCTGATCGTGGTGCGCGGCGGCTTCATGGTCGATGGCGAGGCACCTTTGCCGAGCAGGCCGCCGCCGGGGCTCGGCGAGCATATGGACGAGGTTTTTGCCGGTTTGCCGCCACGCGCCAAGAAAAGAGCGAAGGTATGAGCGGCACGGAAAAGAAGGCATGAGCGACACGGAAAACAAGACTGGCCGCGCGCGCGGCGAGGAATGGTGGCAGACCGGCATCATCGAGATGCGGCCCGGCGTCATCCGGCTGCGCGGCTATGAGATCCAGGATCTGATCGGCCGCGTCAGCTTTCCCGCAATGATCTGGCTGATGATGCGCGGCGAACTGCCAAGCGAGGAGCAGGCGACGCTGCTTGGCATCGCGCTGGGTGCCGCCGTCGACCACGGACCGCAGGCGCCGTCGATCGCCATCGCCCGTATGGCGATCACTTGCGGCGTCGGCATCAACAGCGCCATGGCGTCGGCCATCAACGTGCTTGGCGACGTGCATGGCGGCGCCGGCGAACAGGCGCTTTCCTTCTACGGAGACATCGCCGCCGAACTGGACGCCGGCGTGCCGCTCGCGGACGCCGTGTCGGCGCGGGTTGATCGTTTCCTTGCTGGGGAAGACGGTTATGTGCCGGGGCTCGGCCATCGTTTCCATCCGGTCGACCCGCGGGCACCCCGCCTCATCGAGCTGACCCGCGACTTTGCCGCGCTCGGCGTTGTCAGCGGGCGCTTCGCCGACATCGCCGAGGCGATCGAGGCCGAGGTTGCGCGGCGCAAGGGCAAAAAAATCCCGCTCAATATCGACGGCGCCACGGCCGTCATCTACGGAGAGCTCGGCTTCCCGCCGCCGCTGACGCGAGGCCTTTTCGTACTGTCGCGCTCGGTCGGCATCCTGGCCCATGCATGGGAACAGTCGCAGGAAAGCGACCGCAACAAAGGGCCGCTGCCGCGCGAATGGCTGTGGGCCTATACCGGCACGCCGGCGCGGCCTTTGCCCGAGGAAGACGAAGGCAGTCAGTGAGATGTCGGTTCAAGCGACAGCGGAGGGCGCTGGAGCCAATTCCCGATAGAGTCGGGATAGACCCCCATGTTTTATTGAGCGTGATCTTTTCCGAAAGCCGGATTCTGCTTTTTGGGGGTATGCTCCAGCTCGGGACTCCTGATGTTCCTCACCAGCGTCGAAAGATCCGGCTCGTCGATCAGCAGCGCCGCGTCGGCCGGTGCCAGCCATGCCCGCTGCCGCCTGTTGGCTTCTTGCCAGTCGGCAAGTTCCTCGGTTACCTCCAGCAAATAGACGACGACGTCGACGCGGACGAAGCGGTTCGCCAGCCGCTTCCAGTAGCAATAGGTGCCGGCCGGCTGTTTCAATATCCTGCCGAGGACGCCGGCTTCTTCCTGTGCTTCGATGGTGGCCGCCTTGCGACCGCCCTTGCCCTTCATCGGCCAGCCTTTCGGCACGATGAAGCGCCTCGTCGTTCGCGATGTGACGAGCATAACCTCGACTTCGCCATGCTCGCTCAGCCGAAAGGGGATCGCCGCGACCTGGCGAATCCGGGCGCCCTTCCTTGCCTTACGGACGACCTTCTTTCTGCTGGCTGCCATTCAAAAATCCAGTCGAAGCGGTGCCCAAAGCACGAAGGGCAGCATTGCTAAATCCAAACCGCCTTCGATGTTATCTCAGGTGCGGCGGCATCCAAGCATAATAAGTCGGCTAAATAAATGAAAACGTTAGCGGCAAGTGCTGACAAAGCCGCTCCCTGACGGCAGCAACTGACAAGTCGGCTTCATCTGCGGCACCACCTGCGGTTGGGGCGCCGGGATTTGGCGGTCCTGCGCACGGTATTGCTGTTGCTGCTGCTGATATTGCTGCCGCTGCAGCCTGTTCTCCAGCATCTGCAACTGGTTTTGCTGGATCAATGCGTTGCGGTCGGCGGGGCTGACGATCTGTGCCGATGCGGCAGGATTTACGCCCGACAGCATCACCGTTGCCAGCATTGCCGACCCTAAAAACGTCAATAGACGAAGCTGTGACATTCATTAATTCCCGCACAAAACCGACCTCAGATTAATATAGGGGTTTTGCCCGGCGATGCCATGGCCGCCGCTGATTCGCGGCGAATTGCTACGTCGTCCTGCCGGCTTTGAGGAGGCATTGCGGTACGCGAGGCTGGCTCTCCCATTTCACTCGACTTCGCGCAGCCGATATCCGACGCCGGTCTCGGTGGTGATATAACGGGGCTGGTCGGGCATCTTTTCGATCTTTTGCCTGAGTTGCCGGACATAGACCCTGAGATATTGAACGTCGGTGGAATCGCCCCAGACCTGCTTCAGCAGGAATTGGTGGGTGAGAACCTTGCCGGCGTGCTGTACGAGGATGCGGAGGATGTCGTATTCCTTCGGCGAGAGCTTTATCTCCTTGTCCTCGACCTTGACGATGCGCTTCACCAGATCGACGGAGAGGTCGCCGGTGTGGAACACCGGTTTCTCACCCTGCTGCTGGAACTTGTGGCGCAGCGCCACGCGGATGCGTGCCACAAGCTCGTTCATACCGAACGGCTTGGTGACATAATCGTCGGCGCCGAGTTCGAGGGCCGAGACGATGCCGGCCTCATCAGTGCGGCTCGAAAGAATAACCACGGGAATGTCCAGGCCATCATCCCGCCATTTGCGCAGCAGCTCATGCCCGCTCATGCCGGGCAGGCCGAGATCGAGGAGGACCAGGTCCGGCTTTTCCGTCTCCATGAGTTCAATCGCCGCGCTGGCGTTCGGCGCCTCGCTGATCGCATAGCCTTGGCTGCCGAGCCCGACGCGAAGCAGTTTCCGGATCGGCGGCTCGTCGTCGACCACCAATATCCTGACGTCCAAATTCGTCATGACAGGTGGTCCATGTTTCGATCGTCAGCATCGGGTTCACCGACATCGGGGAGTTCTGCCGGCACCGGCATTCTTATGGTGAAAACCGCGCCCGAGCGGTCGGTCCTGTTCGCCGCCGAGAGCGTCCCGCCCATCGCTTCGATGAAGCCGCGGCAAATCGACAATCCGAGCCCGGTGCCGGCACGCACCTGGTCACCCTTGCGCACACGGTAGAAAGTGTCGAAAACGCGCTCCAGGTCCGCTGGCGGAATGCCTGGTCCCTCATCCATGATCTGCAGGATGACGCTGCCATTGTCGGCCCAGGCCTGCAGGCGGATCGTCGAACCTGGCGGCGCGTATTTTGCGGCATTGTCGAGGAGATTGAACAGCACCTGCTCGAACAGAACGGGATCGACACGCAACATCGGCAGATCCGATGGAATATCGATCTCGGTCTTGTGCTCGCCGACGATTTTGCGGGCCCGATGCAGGGCTGAGCCGACAATGTCGCCGACATAGTGGAACGCATAATTTGGCTCCATCGTGCCGGACTCTATCTTGGTCATGTCGAGCAGATTGGCGATGAAGCGGTTCAGCCTTTCCGATTCATCAAGCACGGTCGACAGCAGTCCCGCCCGGTCCTGCTCGGGAAGCGCGGCTTCGAAGTCCCTGAGTGTTCCGGCCGCGCCCATGATGGCGGCAAGCGGCGTTTTCAAATCGTGGGAAATGGAGGTGAGCAAGGCCGAGCGCAGACGGTCTGCCTCGGCCGCAAGCTTGGCCCGGTCAACATCGGCGACGAGCTGGATGCGCTCGATGGCGACCGCCGCCTGGTCGGCGAGCGCATCGAGCAGACGCTGCTGGTCGGGTGTCAGCAGCGGGCCTTGCTTGTCGTTGTCGAGGCCAACGACGCCCACCGCCGTGCGTCCGGTCCGCAAGGGCAGATAGAGGCGTTTTGCGCCCGGCAGCGTGTCGGCGCCGCGCCCGGCGGCGCGGTTGTGTTCCCAGGCCCAGAGCGCTGCGGCAATGTCTGCCTCGGCCAGCGTGTCGTCGGGCGGGTAGCCGGCCTTGACCACAATCGTGCCGTTCTCCGGCAGAAGCAGCACCACGCGAAGCTTCAGCATCGAGGCGATCTGGAAGGCAGTCGCCCAGAGAACGTCGTCGAGCGTGCCCGTTCCGGCCAGTTTCTTGGAGAACAAATAGAGATCCTCGGTAGTGCGGGCGCGGGATTGTGCTGCCACGACCTGGCGCTGCACCCGAGCCGTCAAATTGCTGGCGATGATCGCCACGCAGAAGAAGAAGCCGAGTGCGACGGCGCTTTCAGGATCGCTGATATTCAGCGTGTAGAGCGGATCGAGGAAGAAGAAATTGAAGACCACGGCGCTGAGAACGGAAGCGAATATCGCCGGCCAAAGCCCGGCCGTGACCGCTGACGCCAGCACAGCCATGAGAAAGACAAGAGCGATGTTGCGCACATCCAGCACGCGCGACAGCAATTCGCCGAACAACAGCCCTGCCACGACATAGAAGACGACAGTCAGATAGGGCCTGATGTCGAGGCGCGGTGGTTGAGCGGGAGTCAGCCCCCGCGACGGCGGGACTTGCGCCTGGGCGTCACCGGAGACGACGTGAACGCTGATCTTGCCGGCATCGCGTATCAGGTCATAAGTGACGGAGCCGTCAAATAACTGCCGCCAGCGCGACTTGCGTGGCTTGCCAGTGATGATGTGGGTAACGTTATTGGCCGCCGCATAGCGCAGGATGTCTACGGCAACGTCGTGGCCAGGTATGGTCACGGCAACACCGCCCAATTGTTCAGCAAGGCGAAGCGTTGATGCCAGCCTGTCGCGATCCTGCTCGGACAGCCCGGTCGAGCGTGGCGTCTCGACATAGAGCGCCAGCCACGAGGCGCGAAGCCGCTCTGCCTGGCGGCGGGCATAGCGTACAAGCGACGCGCTGCGCGGATCCTCATCGACCCAGACCAGGACACGCTCGCTGGCCGCCCACGGTCCCGGGATGGCGTGTGCCTGCATATGGTTGAGCAACTGCTCATCGACCCGCTGGGCGGTGCGGCGAAGCGCCAACTCCCTGAGCGCCGTCAGATTGCCCGGCGAGAAATAGTTCTCGATGGCGCGCTGGGCGGTGTTGGGGAAGTAGACCTTGCCTTCCTCCAGCCGCTTGATCAGGTCGTCGGGGGTGAGGTCGATGATCTCGACATCGTCGGCTTGATCGATGATGGAGTCGGGGACGGTTTCACGCACCCTGACGCGTGTGATCTGGGCCACGACGTCGTTCAGGCTTTCGACGTGCTGGATGTTCAGTGTCGTGTAGACATCGATCCCGTGCGTCAGGATTTCCTGGACGTCGAGGTAGCGCTTGGGGTGGCGGCTGCCGGCGACGTTGGTGTGGGCGAGTTCGTCGACCAGAACCAGCGCCGGGCGCCGGGCGAGGATGGCGTCGAGATCCATCTCCTCGAGAATGCGCCCCTTGTAGTCGATCTCAAGGCGAGGAATGACCTCGTAGCCTTCGACCAGCGTCTGCGTCTCCTTGCGACCATGCGTCTCGACGATGCCGATCACCACGTCGATCCCGTCGGCCAGCCTGGCGCGGCCTGACATCAGCATCTCGTAGGTCTTGCCGACACCGGGAGCGGCGCCGAGAAATATCCTCAGGCGACCTCGCTCCTCCCGCTCGGCATGCTCAAGCAGCGCGTCGGGAGAGGGCCTGGTTTCGGCGGTGCGGCTGTCGTCTGGCATTAGGATCAATCATGAACGGCGCCGGCTTCGGTGTCGATCCCGGCGCCCGCCATCATTGTTTCGTGGCATCGTCCAGCGCAAGGTTGAGGGCCAGCACATTGACCACCGGCTCGCCTATAAAGCCCAATTCGCGATCCTCGACATGGCTGTCGACAAGCGATTTGATCCTGGATTCATCGACGTTCCTGGCCCTGGCCACCCTGGTGACCTGAAAATAGGCCGCATCGGGGCTGATATGCGGATCGAGGCCGCTGCCGGACGTGGTGACCAGATCCATCGGCACCGGCTGGTTCGGGTTTTCGGCCCTCAACTTTTCGGCGTCGCTCTTGATACGGTCGATCAGCTTCGGGTTAGTCGGGCCGAGATTTGAGCCGCCCGAGGCGGCGGCATTGTAACCGTCGCCGGCAGCTGACGGACGGCCATGGAAGTAGCGGTCGCTGGTGAAAGTCTGGCCGATCAGCTCGGAACCGATGACCTTGCCGTTCCTCTCGATCAGGCTGCCATTGGCCTGGCCCGGAAACAGCGCCTGGGCAATGCCGGTCATGCCGATCGGATAGACCAAACCCGTCAGAACGGAGAAGAAGACGATCATGACGATAGCGGGCCTGATTTGATTGAGCATCGACGTGGTTCCTTATGCGAGACCGAGAGCAGTGATGGCCATGTCGATCACCTTGATGCCGACGAAGGGCACGACGACGCCGCCAAGGCCGTAGACTATGAGATTGCGGCTGAGCAGCGCACCGGCGCCGACAGCGCGGTATTTGACGCCCCTCAGCGACAGCGGGATCAGCGCGATGATGATCAGCGCGTTGAAGATGATGGCCGAGAGGATAGCGCTCTGCGGCGTTGCCAGATGCATGACGTTGAGCGCTTGCAGCGGCCCGGCGGTTTGGCCCGGGGCGATGTAGAAGACGGCGAATATTGCCGGGATGATGGCAAAATACTTTGCGACGTCGTTGGCGATGGAGAAGGTCGTCAGCGAACCACGCGTCATCAGCAGCGCCTTGCCGATTTCGACGATCTCGATCAGCTTGGTCGGATCGCTGTCGAGATCGACCATGTTGCCGGCCTCGCGTGCCGCGACCGTGCCGGTGTTCATGGCGACGCCGACATCGGCCTGCGCAAGCGCCGGCGCGTCGTTGGTGCCATCACCGCACATCGCGACCAGCTTGCCCTTGGCCTGTTCGTCGCGGATCAGCTTCAGCTTGTCCTCGGGCGTCGCCTGGGCAAGGAAGTCGTCGACGCCGGCTTCCGCCGCGATCGCCGCCGCGGTCATCGGATTGTCGCCGGTGATCATCACCGTGCGGATGCCCATGCGGCGCAATTCGGCAAAGCGTTCTGCGATGCCGCCCTTGACGATGTCCTTCAGGTGGACGACGCCGAGCAGGCGCCCATCGCGCTCGACCGCCAGCGGGGTGCCGCCGGATTTGGCGATCTCGTCGGCGATGGTTTGAAGGTCGCGGACGGTGTCGCTGCCGGGGCGCGTACTGCCTGTGGCAATGGTCGAGAGGTTGACGCGGGCAAGCACCGCATCGACTGCGCCCTTGCGGACCGAGGAGCCTTCCAGGTCGACGCCGCTCATGCGGGTTTGCGCGGTGAAGGGCACGAAACTCGCGTGCAGGCTTGCCATGTCGCGGGCGCGGATGGCGTATTTCTCCTTCGCCAGCACGACGATCGAGCGGCCTTCCGGCGTTTCGTCGGCAAGCGAGGCAAGTTGGGCGGCGTCGGCCAGTTCCTGTTCGGTGACGCCCCTGACCGGACGGAATGCCGTTGCCTGGCGGTTGCCCAGCGTGATCGTGCCGGTCTTGTCGAGCAGCAGCGTGTCGACATCGCCGGCCGCCTCGACGGCGCGGCCCGACATGGCGAGCACGTTGAAACGCACCAGGCGGTCCATGCCGGCGATGCCGATGGCCGACAGCAGGGCGCCGATCGTGGTCGGGATCAGCGTGACGAACAGGGCGACCAGCACCGTCACCGAGATATAGCCGCCCGAATAGGAGGCAAAACTCGGGATCGTCGCTGTCGCCAGCACGAAGATCAGCGTCATGCCGACGAGCAGGATGTTGAGCGCGATCTCGTTGGGTGTCTTCTGGCGCTCGGCGCCTTCGACCAGCGAGATCATGCGGTCGAGGAACGTATGGCCGGAAGCCGCGGTGATGCGCACCCGGATCCAGTCGGACAAGACTTGCGTGCCGCCGGTCACCGCCGAACGATCGCCTCCGGATTCGCGGATGACAGGTGCGGATTCGCCAGTGATCGCCGCCTCGTTGACCGAAGCCACGCCTTCGACCACCTCGCCATCCGAGGGGATGATGTCGCCGGCTTCGACAAGCACGATATCGCCGACCTTCAGGCTGGTGCCGGGCACCAGCTTGAACTTGCTCCGATCGCCGCCGTTCAACAGCTTGGCTTGCGTCTCGGTTCGCGCCCGACGCAGCGAGTCTGCTTGCGCCTTGCCGCGGCCTTCGGCCACCGCTTCGGCGAAGTTGGCGAAAAGCACTGTGAACCACAGCCAGATGATGATCTGCAGCGTGAAGCCAAGATCGCCGCCGCTGGTAACGAGATCTTTGACGAACAGCACGGTGGTGAGCGCCGAGACGACGGCGACGACGAACATCACCGGGTTTCGCATCAAGGTGCGCGGGTTCAGTTTTCTGAAGGATCCGCCGATGGCGGGCAACAGAATGCGGGGATCCATGATGCTCACGGATTTCGACTGGCTCATTTGGTGGCTCCAGTGTCGATGTTGGTGACCGGTCGATCGTGTGCCGAACGAAGGTGCGGCGGCCCGTAAGCCAGCAGCCAGATAATGATCAAGGCTGCCGCAATAGCGAGGAATGTGGACAGGGTCGGGAAAGGAGGAGGTGTTTTCTCCCCCTCCGGCTCGGGACGATGCCGGGCCTTTCGAGATATGATCTTGAACCAGGGCATGGCCGTTTCAGAATGTCTGACGGTGAATCATCGCCAGGTGCTCGACGATCGGTCCGACCGCCAGGGCCGGGAAGAAGGTCAGGCCACCAACGATCAGGATGACACCGACCAACAGCCCGACGAACAGCGGACCGTCGGTCGGGAAGGTGCCGGCGGAGGCAGGGACGGTCTTCTTCGCCACCAGCGATCCAGCAATCGCCAGCGCCGGAATAATGACCAGGAAGCGGCCCATCAGCATGCCGATGCCGAGCGTTATGTTGTACCAGGGCGTGTTGCCGCTGAGACCGCCAAAGGCGGAGCCATTGTTCGCCGCGGCCGAGGTGTAGGCATAGAGGACCTCGGAGAAGCCGTGCGGGCCGGCGTTGGCGATGGAAGCAACGCCGGTCGGCAGCACCACCGCGATGGCGGTGAAGACCAGCATCGCCAGCGGCAGGCAGAGGACGGCCAGCATTGCCATCTTGACCTCCTTGGCCTCGATCTTCTTGCCGAGATATTCGGGCGTGCGTCCGACCATCAGCCCGGCAACGAAGACGGCGATCACGATGAACATCAGGATACCGTAGAAGCCGGCCCCGACGCCGCCGACAATGACCTCGCCGAGCTGCATGTTGATGATGGGGATCATGCCGCCGAGTGCGGTGAAGCTGTCATGCATGGCGTTGACCGCGCCGCAGGACGCGGCGGTGGTGATGACGGCAAACAGTGCCGACAGAGCGATGCCGAAGCGGCTTTCCTTGCCCTCCATGTTGCCGCCGTCGATGCCCAGCGCATGGACGAGCGGATTGCCGGCGGCCTCGGCCCAGTAGCAGACGGCAACGCCGGCGATGAACAGCACGCCCATCGCCGACAGAATTGCCCAGCCCTGGCGCTGGTTGCCGACCATGCGACCGAAGACATTGGTTAGCGCCGCGCCGAAGGTGAAGATCGTCACCATCTGGATCAGGTTCGAGATCGCGTCGGGATTTTCGAAGGGATGCGCTGCATTGGCGTTGAAGAAGCCGCCGCCATTGGTGCCGAGCATCTTGATGGCAACCTGCGAAGCGACCGGCCCGACCGCGATCGTCTGTTGCGCGCCTTCCAGCGTCGTCGCGTTGACGTAAGCACCAACCGTCTGCGGCATACCGAGATAGACATAGACAAGCGTCAACACGATGCAGAACGGCACAAGCAGATAGAGCGTGCAGCGGGTCATATCGACCCAGAAATTGCCGATCGATTTGCCTGAGGCTCTAGCAAAACCGCGGATCAGTGCGACCGCGATGGCGATGCCGGTCGCGGCCGACAGAAAGTTCTGCACGGTCAAGCCGGCCATCTGCACGAGATAGGACATCGTGCTTTCGCCGCCGTAGTTCTGCCAGTTGGTGTTGGTCATGAAGCTGGCGGCGGTGTTGAAGGCAAGCCCAGGTTCGACGGCGGTCATGCCGGCCGGATTGTAGGGCAGGCCGCCTTGCAGCCGCTGCAGGAAATAGAGCACCAGGAAGCCGGCCAGGTTAACGAACAGCAGGGCCGCCGCATAGGAGGTCCAGTGCTGCTCCTCGCGCTCGCTGGTCCCGGACATACGGTAGAGCCCGCGCTCGAGCGGGGCCAGAATTGGCGACAGGAATGTGCGCTCGCCGCTGAAAACGCGATGCATGTAGCCGCCGAGCGGCTTGGCCAGCAAAACGACGATCCCGCAATAGACGAGGATCTGCAGCCATCCGTTGATTGTCATGGGGTTGGCTCCTTGCCAGCGGAGATCAGAAGCGTTCCGGGCGAACGAGGGCGTATGTCAGGTAAGCGAGAAGGAACAGGGTCACGGCGCCGCCGAGGATATAGTCGAAGAGCATGTTTCGATCCCCTAAACTTACAGCCCGTCGCAGGCTTTGATGTAACCGAAGCATAGAGCAAAGAACGAGATTCCTATCCCGACAACAATGATGTCCATCGTGCAATTTCCTATATTGAGTTTGTTCTTTTCAACTTGGACAAAACTGTCCAAGCCCGCTCACCGCTTCACATCGGCGGCCGGATACATCGCTCTGCCGAATATGGATCAAAGTGCCATAAAGGTTCGAGACGGGACGCGGAGCAAAGAAATCAAAATCCCATAAGGATTTCGCCGCCTCGGCGCTGGCCACAGCTTCAGGGGGAGGTGCGCACCGGCGCGCGAAGCTGCCGGGGATCAGTCTGCGCGGGTATAGATCAGAGCGTAATCGTCCGCATAGGCCCGCTTCCAGCCCAGTTCGTCGAAGAACGGAATGCGGCTGTCGTCGGCGGTCAACAATGCCCAGCCTATCGCATATTTCTCGAGTTGGGCTTTCAGGATCGGCTTGCCCCGGCTGTGCCCAGTCTGCTCATCCGTTTCCGTAAAGCCGTTCAGGAAGAGCTGATCCGCCCGGCCGTCGATAAACGTCTTGATGCCATGGAAAATCAGCGTGCCGCCGAAATTGTAGGAATTCAGCAGATTGCCTGACAGATTATGGGCTTGGGCGAAGGCCAGCGCATCCCTCGCCGAAGTCTTCTGGCTCGGCACGACCGGATAGGCCAGGAAGACCGCGGCCGCCAAAACCAGCAAAACGGCAAGTCCAGCGCAAATTCTGGAAAATTGCCGCGCGAAAAATTGTTCAAGTCCGTCGCGCTTTTCCGCGGCCCATGTAGGGGCTGAAAGCGCTGGATATTGTTGCGCAACCTCGACGGCAAGGACGACCGGGACAAGAAGAAAGAACAGGTACATGAACCGTATGTGGGTGAGATAGACGTGCAAGGTGAAGACAAGGAACAGCGCCTTGGCCCAGCCAATACGCAATCTCGACACGAGCAGCCCGAAAAACGCCACCAGCAGGGCCACCTCCTGGAGGGTATGCCGCGAGGCGTCGAAGGGTTGCCACTCCGCAATGTAAGGCACCGCCTCATTGCCATAGGCCACGGTGAATGTGGCGAGTATGGCCTTGACGCCATAGGGATTGAGCAGGCTGACCAGCGGGCAAAGCAGCCCGAAAGCGATCCACTTGGCCAGCAGCCGGGAGTTCGACAAGCGCGTGCGCATGACGAGATCGAGGCCGGCGAAGGCGGCGATAATGAAACCGAAGGTGAAGGTGGCATGGAGATTGGCCCACAGGCAAAGCAGCGCCAGCAGCCATAGAGGCGGCGCTTTCTCGTTGCGTGCGGCTTGGAAAAGACCGGCGGTCCAGACGACGATAATGGGCAAGGTAAAGATGTGGGGTCGGGCGACATAGATTGGCCCGATCAAGAGCGCGAGCACCAGTGTCAGTGCTATCGCCAGCGTCGGCTTCAACGACGCGCTGAGATACCACGACGTCAAGAAGGCCGTCAGCGCGATTACCGCAGTCGCCAGCAGTACCACGCCGTTCCAGCCGCCGGCTTCGAAGGCAAGGGCAAGGAGAACCTGGCTAAGCCATTCCTTGGCGATCCATGGCTGGCCGGCAAAAGTGTAGGAGTAAATGTCGACGGAGGGGAATGTGCGGCTTGCCAGCATATCCATGCCGACCTTGATGTGCCACCAGCTATCGGGATCCTGCAGGAGGGAGGTGGCAAAGGCGAGGAGCGCCGTCGCCATCACGACGGCCGCCAGCAGGCAAAACACCAACCTCACATGCCGTATGTCGTCTATCGACGGCCTCGCCTCACCAGACATCCCGCGCATATGGCATCCCTGAGCCGCGATAGCGGAAGGGATAGCCCGAATTTGTTAGAAAACCGATAAGCTGCAGGATTGCGGCCACAACCCTGTGCCGCGCGTCTAACCGGCTGGGCACGTTGAGCAGCGACTACTAAGTTGCGGGTGAGGGGCAGACCTCCGGCCGTTCAGCCCTCGGCCTTGAAGTTCTTGGCTTCCTTCTCGATTTTCGGGCTGTCCTTGCCGTGCTTGCGCATCAGATCCTTCGCCTGCTTCGGCGAAACGTCGGTGGTTTCGGCCAGGTGCAGAGCCTTCTTTTCGTCCGGATCGCGCGTCTTGCGGTCGGCCATTGCGGTTTTCTTGTTAGCCATTACGACGCTCTTATGCTCTCGGCGATTTCGTTCAGCACCTTGCGGTCGGTGCCGTGGCGCTTGATCAGCGTGCGTGCCTGATCAGGGGTAATGCCCGCTTCCTCGGCGAAATGGCGTACCTCATAGTCTTCGCCGCCCGCCACTCGTGAGCGGTCGCGACTGTCGGTCCTGGTTTTGTCGTCGGCCATGGCAGCTCTCCTCATCTCAACGAGAGCATAACGGGCAAGATTTCAGCGAGTTCCTTCGAGCGTGTCGCCCAGTTGCCTACCCTCGGGCATGACCCGACATGAGCGGCGGTTTTTGCTCAAAGCAAGGGCACGGCGCCAGGCTGGCCTTCGCGCACAAAAAGGCTCGCTTCCTTGGCCGCACCAGTAATTTCCGCCGCGCGCTGCCAACCGCCCGCCACTGCTCCTGGGCGCAGCCTGGTATTCGTTGCGGATTGCTAAGGGTAGCGATGGTCGAACACGACCCCCATGGTCCTACCAACGGCCGTCATGACGATAATCTCGACCAGATCGTCGTCACTGTCACCGCAGGCCGGGGCCGTCCGGCGAACGATGTCCAGCATCGCCCTCGTCGATACGGTGTCGCCGGCGCCGAATCTTGAAAGCGCAGATGAAACAAGCTCTTGGGCCGTCAAGTCGGCGACAGTCACCCTCTGCACCACGTTCATTGGCTTCCTCCCACCATGAACCCTCTCCCGCGAGAATGATACGCCGAACGTCGGGTTTCGCCAGCGAAATGGTGGTCCTACCAGCGCGCGGGGCAGCGACCGAAATCGTCGGTTTTGCGTGAGGCAATCCAGGCGCGAGGCGGCAGCACTTTTGTGCCATGCGACTTCGCCACAGACCCATCCCGGCGGCCGGGATGGGTCTCAATTTATTTACTTGGCAGTTTGATTGCTTGGCAGTCGGGTCTGCTCGGTTGCGGTCGAAGTCAGCGCAGCAAGAACCACGGTGCGGGCAGGACCAGGACGGTTCTTCGTTTCACGGAACGCCGAACCGGTCTGTCTTTTTTGTTTGACGCAATTCCGGATGGAAAACCGTTCACACGTTTTCCTGGAATTGCTTGTCTTATGACTCTAGGCGGCCAGATCGCTCGGAAGCTTGCCGCCATTCTCGACCAGCTTTTTCATCAGTGCATCATGCAGCCACAGATTCATCGTTACGGTGTCGTTCATGTCGCCGGTGTAGTTCAGCTCGTGAGCAAGCTCCTTGCGGGCGCCGAGGCTGCTATCGATATTCAGAGCCTTCATCAGGTCGACGATCGAATTCTTCCAGTTGAGCTTTTGCCCTTTCGCGGCCACCGCCTTGTCGAGAATGGCAGCGATGTCAGGAGCAGAGGACGGCGCGGATGGCGTTGCCGGAGCCGGGGTTGCAGCCGGGTCGGGTCGGGTAGGCGCCGTCGGCTGGGTGGCCGTGCTCGAAGCAGGCGCGGGAGACGGTTGCGCCGGCGGCGCTTCGGCCGCAACCGCGTTTCCGAAAATCGCACCTTTGATACTGTCGAAAATGCCCATTGCTATCTCCTGGGTTGCCTTCACGGTGTGTTGCCTTGACGGTCGGTGAGGCGACCGTTGCCGAATTCGCATTGAGCGCCCTGGTTGTACCGGACCACGAACGCAACGCAGGGGCAACTCCAAACTGGCTGAAAGGTAAAGGCTTGGTTGCATGGTGAAATCGGCTCAGTGATCCGATCCCAGAGTAGAATGGTCAGATCGCGGCACGACAAATAGTTACGCGCAATGGGCGAGGAAACGGTTGGCAGCCAGTTTTGCTGACGCAGACCAGAAAAATCATCTAGATTCGTGTTCGCCATTCGCTGAGAGGAACGAAGCCATGACAGCAGTCGTCGCATCCGACAGGCTCGAACGTTCGCTGGTTTGGGCAGAGGACGATCCGTCGGTCAAATGGGCCGGCGCTTTCGCGGTTTACGGCGGGCACGGCACCACCCAGTCCTCAGTCATTGTCTACGAGATCGAGCCCGGCAAGCGGCTCGGCTGGCACACCGACGCCACCGAGGAGACGCAATACATCATCGCCGGCACCGGCGAGCTGCACATCGAGGGCGGCAGCATCCACCCGGTCAGGCCCGGCAGCGTCCTGGTACTTCCGACGCCGGTCCGGCACGACCTCGTCAACACCGGCACCGAAACCCTGCGCGCCGTCGCTTTCTTTGCGGCGGCGATGTTCACGCAGACATTCGACGACGTCATGCTGCCGCCGAAATCCCATGTCCTCGGCACGCCCAATCGCGCAGGCTGAACGCGTGCCAGCGGGAATCATCCGGCCTGCGGATTGCGGACTTGGAGCTGAGATGAGCGCGCGCGCGGCCGGCAAGCGGTTCGGCGTCGTTACGCGCCTGTGTCACGGGCGGACCGGCTGATGGCGCCCGTCAAGGTCGACCCGGCCAAGGTGCGCGAGTTCAGGGATGCCGAAAGCTTCCATGCCTGGCTTGGCGAGCATCACGACAGCGAGGACGAAGTCTGGATCAAGATCCATAAGCGCGATTCGGGGCTGCCGTCGATCACGCCGAAGCAAGCCATCGACGTGGCGTTATGCTGGGGCTGGATCGATGCGGTGCGCAAGGCCCTGGACGGCAAAAGCTATTTGCAGCGTTATACCCCGCGCGGCAAGAAGAGCACCTGGAGCCAGATCAACGTCGACAATGTCGCCCGGCTGATCGAGGAGGGCCGGATGACCGAGCATGGGCTGAGGCAGGCCGAGGCAGCCAAGGCCGACGGCCGCTGGGCGCGCGCCTATAGGAGCGGCAAGGAAATGAAGATCCCCGACGACCTCCAGGCGGCAATAGACGCCGAGCCCAAGGCGAAAGAGATGCTGGCGAAGCTCAGCGAGCAAAACCGCTTCGCGCTCGCCTTCCGCACCCACAACATGAAGACCGAAGCCGGACGCAAGAAGAAGATCGCGGCGTTCGTGGAGATGCTGAAGCGCGGCGAGACCATCCATCCGCAACGAAAACGCGATTCTGGCTGAACATTCTGACCGCGCTTGTCTCCCGCATCTTGTGCTTGTCCCGAATGCGGCCGGATCGCTGCTCAGCCTTCGATCCTGGCGATGTCGCCGACGATTGTTTTCGGCGAGCGTCGCCTGACATTTCGACAACATCTCTCATTCGTTTGATCGATGCAGGAACAAAGCTCCGTCCTCACAGTCGGTATGGTATATTAGCAGGCGCTGTTATGAGGTTTTTGCCCGTTCAGGAGCCGACTGGCACGTGGGCCGTGTTTGATGCGACCGTGGACGTGCCTGCGGATTTCGCGGGCAGTTGCCTTATCGGCTTGCCGCGGGAGCGCGCGGAGTGGCTCGCAGCAAGAGCCAATCGAGATGCTGCAAAAGGCACTTCGACTTGGCGGTTGTCAGCTGCCGGACCGGCAAAAGCCGCGGTTCTTAGACTTAGACCGTTAGGAGAGATTTCGATGA
This sequence comes from Mesorhizobium sp. M1217, assembly GCF_040318275.1. Taxonomy (NCBI): domain Bacteria; kingdom Pseudomonadati; phylum Pseudomonadota; class Alphaproteobacteria; order Hyphomicrobiales; family Phyllobacteriaceae; genus Mesorhizobium; species Mesorhizobium sp. M1217. The sequence continues at coordinate 74,611 of NZ_JAMYMA010000025.1, forward strand.
TGCACGAACAGGTAATGGAAGCTGCGTTGGCAGCCAGAAATCAGGAAGTGGATATTTGTGGTGTCTTCGACATCACCAACAAAACCGATGCGCCAATTGGCTCTCGCCGATTGGGCGAGGCTATCCACTTTGTCGCCAATGCACCTATCGTTGGCTATGATGTTCACGCCGCCGTCATCCGATATGGCCCACTCGGAACCCCCAGCCTCAGAGCAACAGATTGCACACAGCTGTGGGAGAAGTTTGGCGAGGCCTTGCTGCAACACTGACGGGCTGACCTTTGGCGCGTATGGCACCACCATCGTGCAGGACACTTCCCTTGTGAGAACGACGTGGAAGCCTGGCGGGTGATATTGCAATCAAATTAGCGTGAGCGCATATTTTTTACCGGCTGGACTCGCAACCGGCCAGGCCCGGCGGCCGGCCGCCAACGGGCCGTCAGGCCGCCAACAAATGGTTCGGCAGGCCCGACGTCCCCCCTTGGCAAGGTCGCCGGAAACAAAGCATGATGCGGCGGCAAAACGGGTTTGGGAGAATGACATGCCTAAGGTTTCGGAGCTCTTTTTCAAGACAGCCATCGTCTTTCTTATTCTGGGAATTGCAGCTGGCCTGCAGATGGCAATTTCAGGCGATCACGGCGCGTTTCCGGCTCACGCGCACATCAACCTGCTGGGATGGGTCACTAGTGCAATATTCGGCGGCTACTATGCGCTGAACCCGGCGAAGGCTGCCCGCAGGACGGCGATGATCCACTATGGCGTGTACAATCTCGGCCTGGTCGTGATGTTGCCGGCGCTTTACCTGATGCTGCAGGGAAATCCGGCGCTCGAGCCGATCGTCGCCACCGGCTCAATGATTGTCGCTGTCGCCGTGCTGATCTTTGCCTTCGTGGTTTTCTCCGGCGAAACAGAGCGCTCGGTCTCGGGAATACAAGCGGTTCCGCGCTAGACGCGTAGCGACACTAACGAACCTGTCGAAGCCCGCGCTCTGGTGGAGCGCGGGTCGTTCGGCTTGTGGGCTGATCTGGGGTAAGGGGTGCGGCGCAGATGGAGCCGCTCAGTAGCGATCCTTCGCGCCCTCTGCAAATTACGAATTACGGTGACAGTGCACCATTTTCTTTTTCCCGCCTGTCGCGTTTCCCAATTTCACTGCTCTTTCCGGTTTGCTCGGCAATCACGGTCGAGAAGTGCTTCGCTGCCCATCGGTTGCACGACATCGGCGGCGCGGTAATGCAAGTCGAGCCATGCGTTCAATTTACGCACAGCGACAGCCGAGCAAACATGACAAATAGTGCACTGTCACCGTAATTCTGTCGCCGTAATTCAAAGTGCACTGTCACCGTAATTCAAACGTCCGCTTGCTGACCCTTAGCTGACTCTCACAAGCTTCTTGCAAAGTGCAATGTTGTACGGAACGCATCCTTGCGACCCAAAGAAATGCCGCGCGTCGAGATTGGCTGCCCAGATGCCCATAGCAATTTCGTCGAAACCTTCGCAAGCAGCTCGCTGTTCAACATGGCACATCAAAGCTGCGGCAACTCCACGACGACGAGCTTCCGGCATAACCGAGATGTGGTGCACATAGATCAGGGGCCGAGGGAAAGTGAACGGCGTTTCTGGCAGCGACTGAATTTCAAACCAGACGTAGCCGACTGGAGCACGATCAATCTCAGCAATCGCGATCGAGCTCTTCGGATCAGCCAGCCTCGCTGCGAAGAATGTCCTCACCGCAGACGGATCGGCTGCCTGTTTGAAAACGTCTGGATGCAATTCAGCATGGAGACTCTGAACCACCTGATTGAGCCGAACGAGCGCGTCAAAGTCTGCCTCCGAGGCAGCCCGGATTTCCACTGACATTGAGACACCTCCCCGTTTTGTAGACGACGCTGCGACGGTGATGTCTTTCTGTCAACGAACGTCGGTCTTCCACCCATCTCGGCCATTGGCGGAGTTTTGACCCTAGTGATTAGTAGGCTGGTTAGTAGGCTACTAACCGAACCTTACCAAACGCCCGGAAAATAAAGGGTTTCTCGGGATTAGCTGGCGGAGAGAGCGGGATTCGAACCCGCGTTACGGTCTCCCGTAAACACACTTTCCAGGCGTGCGCCTTCAACCACTCGGCCACCTCTCCGTCCTTTTAGCATCTTCGACGCGGCCGGTTTCGCCGTGCGGGTTGGGGAGATGCATCTCCTTTGGGATTCCGGCCCGGAATTCCGGCCGTGGGCGCCGTCAACCAGCGGATACCCTTTCCCCGCACCCGAGCCGTCAAAGCAACAGGCGCGGGGCTCATCTAGTCGATCCGGTGCCGAATGCCAAGACACTCTATTCGCTTTGCCGGATAGGGATGTTCTGCCCATGCCGCCGGGGGCACCGTTGGGAGCCTCGAAACGATCGGCGGCGGCGTCTTCGCCGTCTGGCTCGTCAGCCGGCCCAGGTGCAAGCCGCCGGCGTAAGTTCAACTTCGCGTGTCGCGATTGCAGACGAAGCAGGTAAATCCTATTTAACAGTCCGACACGACATTCCGATAAACTCCTGGGGAGGAAGGGTCTGGATGTTCCGCTTCGTCTTTCGTCTCGCTGCAATGGTCGCGCTTTCGGTTTCGGTCATCATGGCCGTGCTCGACGCGACCCGGTCGGTGGCGGCTTCGGCGCTGGTGATGACCCCGCTCAACACCAGCTGGCTCGCCGTCTCGCCGGATACGCGCAGCGCCTTCGAAAGCTTCGTCCGCGACAAGCTCAATCCGTTACTGTGGGACGGCGCCATCGCCTGGGTGCTCAGCCAGCCCGGCTTTGCCGTGTTCGCGGTGCTGGCCTTCGTTCTTTATGCCATCGGCTACAGGCGGCAGCGCCCCAGCGGGCGGTTCGCCGCGACCTAAAATTCCTGCGTTCCCGGATCCAGCGTTCCCCGGATCGGGGAAGGCTCAAGCAAGAAGAAAAGGAAATCGCACATGTTTCTCAGCGATATGCTGAACAAGAAGCTCAACCTGCCGAAGCCCTCCGAGGCGTTGCCCGGCCGCGACCGGCCGATCCCGACGGCATCGAAGCATTTCGTCTCGAACAGGCCGTTCAAGGGTCCCTATCCCGAAGGGCTTGAGACGGCGATGTTCGGGCTGGGCTGTTTCTGGGGTGCCGAGCGCCTGTTCTGGCAGGTCGATGGCGTCTGGGTCACGGCGGCCGGCTATGCTGGCGGCGTCACGCCCAACCCGACCTATCAGGAAACCTGCACCGGGCTCACCGGCCATGCCGAAGTCGTGCTCGTCGTCTACGATCCGAAGATCGTGTCCTATGCCGAGCTTTTGAAGCTGTTCTGGGAAAGCCACGACCCGACGCAAGGCATGCGCCAGGGCAATGATGTCGGCACCACCTACCGTTCGGCGATCTACACGTTCAACGACGCGCAACACCAGGCGGCGCTCGCTTCGCGCGATGCTTACGAGGCTTCGCTGCGCGGTGCCGGACGCGGCAAGATCACCACCGAGATCGCGCCGGCGCCGGAATTCTACTTCGCCGAGGAAGACCACCAGCAATATCTGGCGAAGAACCCCTACGGCTATTGCGGCCTGCACGGAACCGGCGTCTCCTGCGCCATTCCGGCTGCCGTCTCCGCCTGATTTTGCGCCCCTGACGCAAGGAATATGCTGTGGGGGGGGGGGGGGGGGGCGGCGCCGGGGGGGGGGGGGGGGGGGGGGGGGGGGGGCGGCGCCCGCGCGGCGGGGCCGCGGGGCGGGGGCGGGGGCGCGGGGGGGGGGGGGGGGGGGGGGGGGGGGGGGGGGGGGGGGGGGGGGG
>NZ_JAMYMA010000026.1:0-66422 GCF_040318275.1 Mesorhizobium sp. M1217
AGACGTCAAATCCCCCGCAAACAAGCGAACAACCGCCGCAACCCCGCCGCCGCAAGCTTTTGCTCATGACTGCGCAACAGGTCCCTTGTGGGAGAAGGTGGATTGGCGCGCAGCGCCAAGACGGTTGGGGGGTGCTGGACGGAGTGCAGGGGATGCCAAGCTGGAACACCCCTCATCCGACCGAGCTTCGCTCGGCCACCTTCTCCCACAAGGGCGCCTTTGCAGAGAAGGCGCATAGATATGCGATTTGAGGCATATATGCTTTTTTGAGCGTCGGAGAGCGCTGCTTGGCCGTTCAGCGCGGCATTTTTCAGGATAATCGGCTCATCCGGCCGATTACGGACGGACTCCTGCTTATGCCGGCTTCTCGCCAGGCGGATGGAGGGTGCTGACCATGCGGCGCAGGTTGTAGGCGCAGGCCGCCAGCATGCACTGCGTTCGGTTGGCGGCGAGGTTGAAGAAGCGCAGGCGCCGCATGGCATAGCTCTCCTTGAACACGGCGAAGGGTCGCTCGACCGCCGCCCGCACCTTGGCGATCAGCTGGTTGCGCCGCTTCTGGCGCGGCGGCAACTCGGGATGATGTTTGTTGGGCCGCCGCATCAGGCGGTCCTTGATGCCTGCCTCGACCAGCCGGGCATGTCTGGCGTGGGTATAATAAGCCTGATCGCCATAGACCGCCCTTTCATCGCCGCTGATCAGTGCGTCGGCCGGCTCGGTGTCGGTGACCGAAGCGTCGCTCACCTCGACGCGCCGGATCAGCGTATGATCCTGGTCGACGCCGATGTGCATCTTGTAGCCGAAGGTGCTCTTCTTGCCCTTCTTACCCCAGCGCGCATCCTTGTCCGCCGATGGCTTGACCGGGCCCTGGTGGCCCTTCTTGGGCTGTTTCGGCGGGCGGCCGCGAGCTTGCAGGAACGAGGCATCGACCAGCGTGCCGCGCTTGACGATCAGGCCCTTGTCCTCAAGCTGGCGGTTGATCTCCTCGAACACCTTGTCGATCAGCCGCTCGCGCGTCAGCTCCTCGCGGAAGCGCCACAGCGTCGAATGGTCGGGCGTGCGGTCCGAAAGGCTGAAGCCGGCAAAGCGGCGGAACGACAGCCGGTCGCGGATCTGTGCCTCAAGCGCTGGATCGCTCAGCCCATGCCATGCGCCCAACAAAAGGCAGCGCATCAGCACTGGCGCCGGATAGCTGGCCGTGCCCGGCCCGGCTCCGCTGCGTGCGCCCAAAAGCCCGTCGATCGGACCCCAGTCGATCTCCTTCGCAACAAGATCGAAGATCGTCTCATCCGACACCGCAAGGCCGTTCGCCAAGCTCAATTGACCAAGCACACGATCAACCATCCGCGAATCTCCCGTAGCGACCACGCCACAGAATCACCAATCCGATTCTGTGCAAAGGCCTCACAAGGGGAGAAGGAAGAACCCCCTGCATGACTCCGCCATCAACCTGTGCTATGCGCCGCGCTTCATTTCGGGCACGATGCTGTAATCGGCCGCAAATCGCTTATATTGGCGCAACAATGACCCTTTCATTCGATCTTACCGCCGAAGGCGCGCGTGACGCGTTGCGCACCCGCACGACGCCTGAAAAGCCGTCGCTGATCGGCTTGACGCGCGCCGAACTCGGGGCCGCCCTCGTCGCCGCCGGCATCGTGCCGGAGCGCCAGGCGAAGATGCGCGCCCAGCAGCTCTGGCACTGGATCTATGTGCGCGGCGTTTCCGATTTTGCCGGCATGTTCAACATCTCCAAGGATTTGCGCGCCGCACTGGACAGGCATTTCACCGTTGCCAGGCCCGAGATCGTCGAGGAGCAGATTTCCTCCGACGGCACGCGCAAATGGCTGTTCCGCTTTCCGCCGCGCGGCGCCGGCCGGCCGGTCGAGATCGAGACCGTCTACATTCCCGAAGAAGGCCGCGGCACGCTCTGCATCTCCTCGCAGGTCGGCTGCACCCTGACCTGCTCCTTCTGCCACACCGGCACGCAAAAGCTGGTGCGCAACCTGACGGCGGAAGAAATCCTCGCCCAGCTTTTGACAGCTCGCGACCGGCTCGGCGATTTCCCCGACCGCGACACGCCCGACGGCGCCATCGTGCCGGCCGAGGGCCGGAAAGTGTCCAACGTCGTCATGATGGGCATGGGTGAGCCGCTCTACAATTTCGAGGCGGTGAAGAAGGCGCTGCTGATTGCATCCGACGGCGACGGGCTTTCCCTGTCGAAGAGGCGCATCACGCTGTCGACCTCGGGCGTCGTGCCCGAAATCTTCCGCACCGGCGAAGAGATCGGCGTCATGCTGGCAATCTCGCTGCACGCTACCAATGACGATCTGCGTGACCTTTTGGTACCGATCAACAAGAAGTATCCGCTCAACGAGCTGATCGCTGCCTGCCGTGCCTATCCCGGCCTGTCCAACGCCAAGCGCATCACCTTCGAATATGTGATGCTAAAGGACGTCAATGATTCCATCGAGGACGCCAAGGCGCTGATCAAGCTGCTCAAGGGCATCCCGGCCAAGATCAATCTGATCCCGTTCAATCCGTGGCCGGGCACCAACTACCAGTGCTCGGACTGGGAGACGATCGAGAAATTCGCCGACTACATCAACAATGCCGGCTATGCCTCGCCGATCCGCACGCCGCGCGGCCGCGACATCCTCGCCGCCTGCGGCCAGCTCAAATCGGACTCCGAGCGCATGCGCAAAGTCGACCGGCTGGCGCTGGAAGCGATGATGATCGCAGGGCACGGCGAGGCGTGAATCGCGTCGTCGCCTATCTGATCCGCTTCGCCGTCATCCTGATCGGTTATGGCGTCGCCTCGCTGGCGGCCAGCGCATTTCTCAATATCATGTTTCTGGCGTCCCTGGGCTACACGCCGGAGCAGGCACCGCCGGCGGCGACGGCTTCCCTCTATTTTTCCGTCCCCTTCGTCGCGCTGTTCGTCGCCTATTTCGCTTTCATGCCGGCGGCGATCGCCATCCTGGTTTCCGAAATCCTCGGCCGGCGCGACTGGCTGTTCTATGCACTGGCGGGCGCGGCGGTGGCGGCGGTCTTCCTCGGCTTCGTCCACCAGACGAACGACGCCAATTTCGAGGTTACCAACACAAGCGTCATGCTGGCGGTGATCGGCTGCGGCATGGTCGGCGGTATTTTCTACTGGCTGAGCGCCGGCCGCTCGGCTGGGAGCTGGCGTCAAATCGGACGCCCTATTTCGCCTGGGCCGTCAGCATCTTGAGCGCGAAGGCCGAAAAAACTCCGGCAAACAGATAGTCGACGACGCGCGTCACGCGCGGGCTGGCTTTCATCGCCGCCGAGAATTTTTCCGCCGCCAGCACCATCGGCGCTGTCACCGGGACCGACAGCACGACGAACATCGCGCCGAGGAAGAACAGCTTTCCCGGCGCATTGGGATCATGCGCGGAGACGAATTGCGGCAGGAAGGTCATGAAGAACAGGATGATCTTCGGATTGAGCAGATTGACGCCGAGCCCCGCCGCCCAGCTGCGAACCAGCGATATCTGCGGCCCGCTCTTCTTCTCCGGTGAAAACGCCGACCCTTTTGTGATCGCCTGCCAGGCCAGGAAGACCAGATAGCCGGCGCCGAAAATCTTCAGCACGAAGAACGCCATCGGCGAGGCGACGATCAGCGCCGAGACGCCGACCACCACCAACGTGGTGTGGATCAGCGTGCCGCACAGCGCGCCGGCCATCGAGGCGAAGCCGGTGGCGCGGCCCTGGCTCAGCGTGCGCGACACGAACAGCGTCATGTCCGGCCCAGGCGTAATCGCCAGGATCACCGTCGCGATGGCGAATTGGATAAGCGTAGCGTTGTCGGGAATGAAGGACATTGGCGGCCTCGGACAAGAAGGCGCAGCCTATAGCGCAGGCGCCTCGCCGACGCCAGCATCTCGCCGCCACGGCGTCTGGTCCAGCGCTTGCGGCTCCCAGGCGCCTGTTCCTCCCTTGCGCAGCCCCGAAACGCCGTGATACCTCGCCCGCAAGAATCCTGTCGCGGAACCGCCCACCATGTCGAAAGCAAAAGCCGTCAAGAAAGTCGTGCTCGCCTATTCTGGCGGCCTTGACACCTCGATCATCCTGAAATGGCTGCAGACCGAGCTCGGCGCCGAGGTCGTGACCTTCACCGCCGATCTAGGCCAGGGTGGCGAACTGGAGCCGGCTAGGCGCAAGGCCGAGATGATGGGCATCAAGGATATTCGCATCGTCGATGTCCGCGAGGAGTTCGTATCCGATTTCGTCTTTCCGATGTTCCGCGCCAACGCTGTCTATGAAGGCACCTATCTGCTCGGCACCTCGATCGCCCGGCCACTGATCTCGAAACATCTTGTCGAGATCGCCAGGGAGACCGGCGCCGATGCGATCGCCCATGGCGCCACCGGCAAGGGCAACGATCAGGTGCGTTTCGAACTCTCGGCCTATGCGCTCAACCCCGACATCAAGGTCATCGCGCCCTGGCGCGACTGGTCGTTCAAGTCGCGCACCGATCTGATCAATTTCGCCGAGCAGCACCAGATTCCGGTGCCGAAGGACAAGAAGGGCGATGCGCCGTTCTCGGTCGACGCCAACCTGCTGCATTCCTCCTCCGAGGGCAAGGTGCTGGAAGACCCGTGGAGCGAGCCGCCGGAATTCGTCCACCAGCGCACCATCTCGCCGATGGATGCGCCGGATGAGGTCACAGAGATCGAAATCGAATTCCTCAAGGGCGATCCCGTCGCGCTCAACGGCAAGAAACTGTCGCCGGCAACGATGCTGGCGGCGCTGAACGATCTCGGCCGCGACAATGGCATCGGCCGGCTCGATCTGGTCGAGAACCGTTTCGTCGGCATGAAATCGCGCGGCGTCTACGAGACCCCCGGCGGCACCATCCTGATATCGGCCCACCGGGCGATCGAATCGATCACGCTGGACCGCGGTGCCGCCCATCTCAAGGACGAGTTCATGCCGCGTTATGCCGAGCTGATCTATAACGGCTTCTGGTTCGCGCCCGAGCGGCTGATGCTGCAGGCGATGATCGACAACAGCCAGGAAGACGTCGAAGGCATCGTGCGGCTGAAGCTCTACAAGGGCAACGTCATTGTCACCGGCCGCAAGTCGAGGAAGACGCTCTATTCCGACGCGCTGGTCACCTTCGAGGACGACCGCGGCGCCTACGACCAGAAAGATGCCGAAGGTTTCATCCGCCTCAATGCGCTGAGGCTGCGCACGCTGGCGGCGCGTGGTCGTAAAGGCTAAGTATATATTCATGAAAATCCTGCTTAGCCTGGATCCATACTCTTAGTGAGCTAATGTAGTTGTTTCTAATGACAGCTGCAGAGCTTTTCTTGCTTGACCTCATGGCCGGATTGTCCAATTGTTTTTTTGGGCAATGGGGCTGTAATAATGCGACTTGGTCTTTTGATTTTGACGGCGATGATCGGCATTCTGGCGGGCTGCCAGACCGGACAGGACATCACGAAGAAGGATCCCCAGGCGGGATGCATCGCCGCTGTCGCTACATGGACCATTACGTTCAAACATGAGATCGCAGCCTTCATGGGCGTTTCTCAGGAACGCATGCCGAGCCTCTTCTGCCGGCGCTTGGGCGATGCGGTGCGCAGCGGCCGAATTGGCTTCTCCGACATAAACAGCCTTCAGCTCGACCAATCCACCGACATCTGGAAGGTCATCAAAGGCAAGTGACAGGTCGGCGATGGTTAGTTTGCGACGCGCCACGCGACTTCCGCTGATGTTGCTGGCGGGCCTGGCAGCAGCCGGAGCGGAGGAATTCGATCCCACCTCGCTCGACCTCGCCGCGCTGATTGAATGCAGGGCCGACGTGCCGGCCTATAACGGATTCGCCTTGTGGCTGAGCGGTGAGCCCGGCGCGGCGGAAAAACTTGGCTGGAAGGAAGTCACCGCCGGCAATCCTTTCCTCAGGCAATACGAGCTGCCGGCCACGGTCGGCGTCTTCGGGCGCGAAACGGCGGCCGTCGTCCTTACCGCGACCGGGCCGATGGCGGTGTTTGACGATGTTTCCGCGCCCGATCTCGCTCGAGCGCTCGGCGTCACAGCGCAAATCTCGACACCGGACAAATTCCTTGGCGAGAAGGTGCTCGTCGAAAGCAGCGAGGAAGCCGACGGCATGACATTTTCCACGCACATTGCGCTCAATGTCTCAACCGTTAATTCACATCCCGGCAAGGTTCTCGCCGGCTGCTCCTACGCGCTCGACGTGAAATAGAAAGCCCGGCGCATGGCCGGGCTTTCTGTCGAATCATTCTATCGAATAGAGATTTCTGTCAGTCGGCATCGATGGCTGTGGCCATGCGGGCGATGGCCTGTTGATAGACGCTAGCGGAATTCCAGCCAGCGATTGCGCCCATATTCGCCTGCGCGCTCGCTCCGGCCCGCCAACCATGGCCCTTGAGGAAGTTGGCCGTGGAAGCCAACGCAGTGCTCTTGTCGCGCAGATTTTTGTTGCCGACGCCATACGTCAAAACATTTCCGGGCAGGAACTGCGTGTGGCCGATCTCGCCATGTGCGGCACCGACCGACGAGGCGCTCAACGCTCCGCGATCGACCAGCTTCAGGGCTGCAATGGCATGGGGATAGAAGAACTCCGGACGGCGGCAATCATAGGCGAGCGTTAAAATGGCAGAGACCGTATTCTGGTTGCCCATGGCGGAACCGAAGCCCGTCTCCATACCCCAGATGGCGATCAACACACCCGGCGACACGCCGTAATTCCGTTCGATCTTGTCGAACAGCGCCGCATTGGCCTTCTTCAGCGCACGGCCCCTGGCAATGATCGCGGACGCGCCACGGCGCTTCATGAAAGCTTCGACCGAGCCGCTGAAAGCCTTATGGATGGCGCGGTCGACGGAGATCGTCTTTGTCGCGTAGGTTGCGCGAGCCAGAGCGGCCAGACCCTTCGAGCCGACACCGTCGGCCTTGGCCTCCGCGGCAAACTCCGGTTTCCACGCCTCGAAGCCGGCGCCGTTTTTGCCACAACTGGCCGCCGCCTGCGCGCCCGTCGCCAGCGCAAGCACCGCCACCACCGTGGCCACTACAAACATCTTCCCCTTGGCAAGAAATGCCATGCTGCTCTCCTGGTTGCCTGAATCACGTTCCCAATTGCGAATTTGCCAGCGAAACACCTGCTTGTCACTGTCCCGGCGCTGCGCCGATGCACTCAATACAGCAGGAACTTCAAATCCACCACACTGGCGGATGCCCGGGAATTTGCCTACGATCAAGTAATTATTGTGGCGGGGACAGAATAAGCATGAAAGACGTTGATGTCGTGATCGTCGGCGCCGGTTCGGCCGGACTTTCGGCTGCCAAGACCCTGCGCGCCGCCGGTTTTTCCTTCAAATTGTTAGAAGCGATGAACCGCGTCGGCGGCCGCGCCTGGACCAGCGACCAGCATTTCGGCGTGCCGTTCGACATCGGCTGCGCCTGGCTGCATGCGGCAGACCGCAATCCCTACTTTCCCGAGGCGAAAGCCGCCGCCTGGACGCTTCATCACCACGACATGAATGTCGATCATCTCTACTACCGCGAGCGAAAGGCAAGCGAAGCCGAAGAGGCCGCGATGAAGGTGGCCGACGCAAGACTGCTCGAACTGGTGGCGGCACGTCAGGTGAGGGAAGGCGACGATGACCGCCTTTCGGCATTGCTCGCCAAAGGCCACGCGCCGCGCGCCGCCGCAACCTTCGCGGGGCCGATGGATTTCGGCGCCGACGAGGACGAGATATCGATCCGCGACTTTCAGGCCGCCGCCGATCTCGATCCGAACTATTTCACCAGGGAAGGCTTCGGCACGCTGGTTGCGCGCTTCGGCGCCGACGTGCCGGTGGAGCTGTCGACGCCGGTGCGCAAGATCCTCTGGGATGGGCCGGGCGTAGCCTGCGTCACGGATCGCGGTACCATCCGCGCCAAGGCTGTCATCGTCACCGCCTCGCCGGCAGTGCTCGCCTTCGAGGAGATTGCGTTCTCGCCCGCACTCCCCGATGGGCATTTCGCTGCCTTCTTCGATCTGCCGATGGGCATGCTGACCAAGCTGCCGGTCGAAATATCCGGCACGAGGCTTGGCTTGGAGCCGTTCGACGATTTGCTGATCGAGCGGCTGGCCCGGCACGACATCTACTTCCTCTGCTTTCCCTTCGACTTCGATTTGATGGTCGGTTTCGTCGGCGGCGATTTCGCTTGGGAGATGTCGACGGCGGGCGAGGCGGCCGGCATCGACTTCGTCGTCGACCGGCTCTGCGGCATCTTTGGCGGCGACGTACGAAAGCATGTCGGACGCGCAATGATGACCAATTGGGGCGCTGAGCGGTTTGTGCGCGGCGCCTATGCGGCGGCGCGGCCCGGCCGCTCGCAAGCGCGCGCCACGCTGATGCAGCCGGTGGCGGAAAAGATCTTCTTCGCCGGCGAGCATTTGGCCGGTCCGCTGATGCAGACCTGCGGCGGCGCCAGATTGTCGGGCGAGGCAGTGGCCAGGGAGGTCGTGGCCCAGCTTGCGGCAAAATAGCATCGGCCGGCAGGAACGTGGGCCGGTGACAGGCGTTTGGCCTTGTCCTGTTCGCCTCGTCCTCCGCATTCGAATGATTTGAGACGCCAATGAAGCTTTTCGACTGCCCGCATTGCGGCCACCGTCTCTATTTCGAGAACGCGCAATGCCTGAACTGCGCCAGCCTCGTGCTCTATGATCCCGAGCATGCGCGTTTTGTGCTGTCCGGCATCGACGACATCTTCCAATGCACCAACGCCGACGGATGCGCCTGCAACTGGATGGCGGAGCCTGGCCACGCCTTCTGCCGCGCCTGCACGCTGAACCAGCTGATCCCGGATCTGTCGGTCGACGGCAATCGCCGCCGCTGGATCCGTGTCGAGGCGGCAAAGAAGCGTGCCGTCTATTCGCTGCTCGCCTTCGGCCTGCCGGTCGCATCCAAGCAGAATCCCGGCGACGAGATCGGCCTCGCTTTCGATTTTCTTGCCGATCCTATCGGTGGCGGTCCCGGTGGCGAGCGTATCCTGACCGGCCATGACAACGGCCTGATCACGCTCAACGTCGCCGAGGCGGACTCGGCTGAGCGCGAGCGGCGGCGCGTCGAGATGGGCGAGAACTACCGCACGCTGCTCGGCCATTTCCGCCATGAGCTCGGCCATTACTATTGGGACCGCCTGATCCGTGACGATCCGCAAAAGCTTGCCGGTTTTCGCGCTTTGTTCGGCGACGAACGCGCCGGCTACGAACAAGCGCTGAAGACCTATTACGCCGATGGCGCGCCGCCCGACTGGCAGCAGCGCCATATCTCGGCCTATGCGACGTCGCACCCGTGGGAGGACTGGGCCGAGACATGGGCGCATCACATGCACATCACCGACACGCTGGAGATGGTGCATGCGCTGAATTTCCCGCTCGGCCGGCTGGAGACCGTCGAAGCCAACGAGCTGCCGCGCGCCGATACCGGCGGCGAGCTGCAGCCGGCACCATCGGAACCCGCCACCAGGCCGGAGCCTTTCGAAAAGATCCTCGACCGCTGGCTGGTGCTGTCGGAAGCTTCCAACTCGATCAACCGCTGCATGGGCCTGCCCGATCTGTATCCCTTCGTAATCTCCGACGTGGCGGCGCAAAAGCTTGCTTTTGTTCACGAGCTTTTGACTGACCTGCCGAAAACTATTGGAACAAATCGTGAGCCGGCGGAGGCTTTTTAGCCGGAACGCATGCCGCTTTGCTTCGTTTTCGGTCCCGAGGGACTGTGAAACGGAGAGAAAACCATGAAACGCATATTGTTTCCGGCGGTGGCCGGAGCGCTCATAGCGATGTCGGGCTCTGCTTTGGCCGAAACCGCCGTCTCGGCCATCACCGATCTCAATGTACGCGCCGGCCCCGGCCCGCAATATCCGGTCATCGGGGTACTCGCGGCCGGCCAGTCGGCGACGCTCGACGGCTGCATCGCCAACAGCAAATGGTGCACCATCGCCGAGGCCAACGGCCAGGGCTGGGTCTATTCCGACTATGTGACGGCCGATTTCGGCGGCAGCCGTGTGGTCCTGACACAGCGTCCGGCCGGCGCCGACATTGCCGTCGTGACACCGCCTGCCGATAGCGCCGAATATTCCGACAGCTATACCGGAGCGATCGTTGCCGGCGAGGCGATCGAGCCCATCCGGCGGCCGCCGGCGGAAATCCGCACCTATGTCGAAACGAACCGGCTCGATCCGGTCTATCTCGAAGGCGAGGTGGTTACCGGCGCGATGTTGCCCGACACCGTCGAGCTGCGCGAGATACCCGATTATGATTATCGCTACGTCTATGTGAACGGCCAGCCGGCGCTGGTCGATCCGAGCAGCCGGCGTATCGTGTACGTCGTGCGCTGACGCGCAAAACAGGGCGGTCGCCCTGTAATGGCGGCCGCTCACACCCCGACATTGCCACAAGCCGGCATTGCCGCTGCAATACCGGTTTCCACTTTTGCGTCCGATGCTCTAGATCATGCGAGCCGAAGCACCAGCCAGCGAGCCCGCGTGACGATCGACCCGACCGCCTTCCAACAGTACCGGCACACCGCCAACGAGAAGACCACTTTGCCGCGCCTTCTGCTTGGAACGGTCGTCGTCATCCTGTTCTGGCTCGGAATCACTGCCGCCGTGCTGTTCGGCGGCACCTATGCCTTTGCCGTTTGGCAGGCGTCGTCTGGCACCGCCCCGCCAGGTGGAGGAGCGGTGCAGGATTTCATGGCCTCTCCAGCGGGCATCCTCGCGGCGCTGGCTTCGTTTGCCGGAATCTGGCTCGGCCTTTGGGCTGCCATGCGCTGGATCCATCGCGAGAAGCTGACGGCCCTGATCGGCGTCAGCCGGCGCATTTCATGGTCGGGGTTCCTGAAAGGGCTGGCCGCCGTGCTGATCACCTCGCTGCTTTCCGAGATCCTGCTTTACGGCCTGCAGCCCGATATTGCGCGCGGTACGATCGGCCTGTCCTCGTGGCTTTTGTTCCTGATCCCGATCGCTGCGCTGACCTTTCTGCAGACCTCGTCGGAGGAGATGCTGTTTCGCGGTTATCTGCTCAGGGGCCTGGCGAGCCGGTTCCAGAACCCTTTCATCTGGGCGCTGCTGCCGGGATTGCTGTTCACCTCGCTACATTGGAGCCCAGGCTCGAGCGCCGCGATCAATGCCTGCGTGCTGGCCTCGATCGCCGCCTTTGCGCTGCTGCTGACGCTTCTGGTCTATGCAACCGGCAATCTCGGTGCCGGCTTCGGCGCCCATCTCGGCAACAATCTGACCGGCTTCCTGCTGATTTCGCACCAGCAAAGCTATAATTCCTTCGCCCTGTTCAACGCCAAGCCGCTCGAAGCCGCCGGCTGGACGACTTCAGACGCCGTCCTCATCGCCGCGATCGGCATCGTCAGCAGCCTGTTGACCGTTCTGCTGCTTTTGCATCCGCGCTCCCCGCTGAAGGTCGAGCCGGATATGGCGCGCGCCAGCAGCGTGCGCTGATGCGCCTTGCCTGGTGGTCCTGAGCATATTTGGCGCAAAGCCTGACCAAAGCTTGACTCCGCGGCCGATTTCCTGTTACACGCCGCGAAATTCCGCGACGAGTATTCCTCCGAGCAAACCGACCGGGACGCCGAAACCTCTTTGAGGTGAAGTGCTGTAAATCGATCCCGGAGGCCAACACCCGGCAGCGCTGTGCGCCCCCGGGTGCTTTTTGGCTTTGGGCTTTTGCCCGGACCGGCTTTTGCTTGGACAGCTGGCGCGAACGCATTACCTCTCGGGCATCATCCGGGTGCCAGGGAAAAGGAAAAAGAATGTTTGAATCGCTACAGGAACGTCTTGGTTCGATCCTGAACGGCCTCACCGGCCGCGGCGCCTTGTCGGAGGCGGATGTCTCGGCGGCGCTGCGCGAGGTGCGCCGCGCGCTGCTCGAGGCCGACGTGGCGCTGGAAGTGGTGCGTTCCTTCACCGACAAGGTGCGCGAGAAGGCCGTCGGCGCCGCCGTGGTCAAGTCGATCAAGCCCGGCCAGATGGTCGTCAAGATCGTCCATGACGAGCTGGTCGAGATGCTCGGCGCCGAGGGCGTCGCCATCGACCTCAATGCGCCGGCTCCGGTCGTCATCATGATGGTCGGCCTGCAAGGTTCCGGCAAGACGACGACCTCGGCCAAGATCGCCAAGCGGTTGGCCGAGCGCCAGAACAAGAAGGTCTTGATGGCCTCGCTCGACACGCGGCGTCCCGCCGCGCAAGAGCAGCTCCGTCAGCTCGGCGAGCAGGTCAAGGTCGCGACGCTGCCGATCGTCGCCGGCCAGACGCCAGTCGACATCGCCCGCCGCGCCGTGCAGGCGGCAAAGCTCGGCGGCCACGACATCGTCATCCTCGACACCGCCGGCCGTACGCACATCGACGAGCCGTTGATGGTCGAGATGGCCGACATCAAGAAGGTGTCGTCGCCGCACGAGATCCTGCTGGTTGCCGATTCGCTGACCGGCCAGGACGCCGTCAATCTGGCGAAAAGCTTCGATGAGCGTGTTGGCATCACCGGCCTCGTGCTGACCCGCATGGACGGCGACGGTCGCGGTGGCGCAGCACTCTCGATGCGCGCCGTCACCGGCAAGCCGATCAAGCTGATCGGCATCGGCGAAAAAATGGACGCGCTGGAGGAATTCCACCCCAAGCGCATCGCCGACCGCATCCTCGGCATGGGCGACATCGTCAGCCTCGTCGAAAAGGCAGCCGAGAACATCGACGCCGAGCAGGCGGCGGCGATGGCCAAGAAGATGCAGTCGGGCAAGTTCGACCTGAACGACCTCGCCGGCCAGCTTCAGCAAATGTCGAAAATGGGTGGCATGGGCGGCATCATGGGCATGATGCCGGGCATGGGCAAGATGAAGGACCAGATGGCCGCCGCCGGTCTCGACGACAAGATGTTCGGCCGCCAGCTCGCCATCATCTCGTCGATGACCAAGGCCGAGCGCGCCAATCCCGATATTCTGAAGCACTCGCGCAAGAAGCGCATCGCCGCCGGCTCGGGCACCGACGCGGCCGAAATCAACAAGCTGTTGAAGATGCATCGCGGCATGGCCGACATGATGAAGGCGATGGGCGGCAAGGGCAAAGGTGGCGGCCTGATGCGCGGCATGATGGGCGGCCTCGCTTCCAAGATGGGGCTCGGCGGCATGATGCCCGGCATGGGCGGCCAAGGCGGCATGATGGGCGGCGGCATGCCCGATCTGTCCAAGATGGACCCCAAGCAGCTCGAGGCCTTGCAGAAGCAGGCACAGGCGGCCGGGCTCGGCGGCATGAAGGGCCTGCCCGGCGGCTTTCCCGCTGGCGGTGGCCTGCCTGGCTTGCCCGGCGGCATGAAGCTCCCTGGTTTGCCGGGATCCGGCGGCGGGCTGCCTGGCCTCGGCAAGAAGAAATGAGGGCGCCATGAACGAAGAAAAGGACATGGCTGACGCGCGCGCGGCGCTGGTCAATTATCGCGCCTCGATCGACAACATCGACGCGGCGCTGATCCACATGCTGGCCGAGCGCTTCCGCTGCACCAAGGCGGTCGGCGTGCTGAAGGCGGAGCATGGCCTGCCGCCTGCCGATCCGGCACGCGAGCAGCAGCAGATCGCCCGTCTTCGCCAACTGGCGAAGGACGCCCATCTCGACCCGGATTTCGCGGAAAAATTCCTGAACTTCGTCGTCCGCGAAGTGATCCGCCATCACGAGCAGATCGCCGCATCCAACGGCATAACGAAAACCGGCTGAGGACCAGCCACCAACCGATCAACCAAATCAGAGCTTTTTAGGAGAAAAGAAATGCCACTGAAAATCCGACTGGCCCGTGCGGGCTCGAAGAAGCGTCCCTATTACCACGTCGTCGTCGCCGATGCCCGTTCGCCGCGCGACGGCCGTTTCATCGAGTCGCTTGGCTCGTGGAACCCGCTGCTGCCCAAGGACGGCGAACGCGTCAAGGTTGACGCCGAGCGCGTCAAGCATTGGCTGTCGCACGGCGCCCAGCCGACCGACCGCGTGCTGCGCTTCCTCGACGAGGCCGGCCTCGCCAAGCGCGAAGCCCGCGCCAACCCGAAGAAGGCCGAGCCCGGCAAGAAGGCGCAAGAGCGCGCAGCCCTGCTGAAGAAGGCGCAGGAGGAAGCTGCAGCCGCTGTTGCCGCCGCTTCCGCCGCGCCGGCCGAGGCGGAAGCCGCCAGCGCCGAATAAGTCATCGATTGCCCTTCACAAAACGGCTGACCAGTCACAAAACGGCGGGCCTTTGCCCGCCGTTTTGCTGTCCATCCGTATGATGCGGCCCGATCAATAGCCTTCCGGGCAACTCGCAACGTAGACACGGCCATTGCGATCGCGATAACGGCACTGGCCGCTTTCGCTGGCACGGCCGATCAGCGCACCGGCCAAGGCGCCGGCCGCACCGCCGATCACCGCGCCCTTGGTCGGGTTGCCGGCCACTGCGGCGCCGACCGCCGCACCGCCCAGGCCACCAACGGCCGCGCCTTGCTCAGTACGGGAGCAGGCACCGAGCGGCACCAGCAGGGCCATCAAGATCATCACCTTTTTCATTGTCGTTCCTCTCCAACAGGGTGCCGTCCTCGCCGCTGCGCCCCCTAACTCGCAACCAGCCAATTTGATCCAAAGAAGAAGATCGGCAGCAGACCGGGCGGCGCTCGATTTGATCCAAAGAGAAGAAAGGCGGCGGCAGACAGCGCCCTCTCTGGCGGCGTGGCCGCCATCGAACGGCTTTGGAAGTCGCTGCTATTGGCTGAACGGGATCAGCGCGCGCACCCTTGGATCGCGCAGATACAGGCCGCCCCAGAGGATGGCGCCGAGGTAGACGCCGAACAGCATATGCGAGAACAAAGGGCTGCCGATACGCACATGCGTGGCGATGGCGCCGCCGAGATAGGCGGTGAGCAGGATGGCGCCGAGCACCGAGGTGCGCGGCAGTACATAAAGTGCTGTCGAGACCAATCCAATGATGCCGAGCATGCGCGAGACATTGGCATCGGCTGGCCAGCCGAGCTGCACCATGGTCTGGGTGACGATTTCGAGCGGCGGTAGCTTGATGATGCCGTCGAAGATCATGAACAGCACGATGACGGCGCTGAGCACGCGACCGGCCCAGAGGGCGCGCGGTGAGACGGATGCTGCCTGAGACTTGGTCATTGATGTTCCCTCCGGTCGTTGCGAGCACTGGCTTTTCTGCCAACTCGAACCAAGGACGCGTCCCATGACGGCCATCCGACATGCCTCCAGTGCTTTTTCACTCCGGGGACGGCGACCTTGGATGTGCAAGTTCAGCCAGCAACCAACCTGGCCAAGTCCACCTTGCGAGGTGAGGTGGAGGGCGTTATTGGAAATCCGTAAGGGTATCTCCCGAGCGCTCGACGGCAGCAGCCGCCTAATCGCACAACGAAAGTAAGCGATGGCCGGAGAGACCGACCTGAAAAAGTTGCTGGCGGCAATGACGCCGGAGTTGCTTGCCGGCGTTCATGTCTTCACCACGTTGCCACCTGATGCGGCCGTTCCCGACCAGCTCGATCCGGTAATGCTGTTTCGCGAGCACGAGGGCATGACGCTGATCGTGCTTGAAGACCAGGCCAAGACCGCTGGCCTGAAAACCGTGTTCCGCTGCCGGATGCTGACGCTGAACGTCCATTCGTCGCTGGAAGCGGTCGGCTTCCTCGCCGCCATCACCGCGCGGCTGGCCACCGCCGGCATCGGCGTCAATCCGGTCTCGGCCTTCTACCACGATCACCTGTTCGTGCCCGCCGACCGGGCGGAGGAGGCGCTGGATGTTTTGCAGAAACTCGCTGCGGACGCCGCACGATAAGGATCAATGCCTTCGGACGTACAAAATGTCGGGCAATCGCTCTTCATTGTTCGTGCCGTTGCCCAAAGCTTCCGCGCGAAAGCCATGGCGCTCGTAGAAGCGCCGAGCGCCTGAGTTCGACTGAAAGCAATGCAATTTCACAACCGGCAAATTCGCGGTTGCTTGTGTCAGCAGCCGGGCGCCGATGCCTTGGCCGGTCCAGGCAGGATCCAGATAGAGCTGCTCGACCCATTCTCCTGCAACGGCGACAAAGCCAACAATGGCCGCGTCGATTTCGGCGACCGTCACGTGCTGCTGCGCCAGCACGGTGCCGCTGATGAAGGCCATATCCTCATCCGGTGTATGCAGGACCGGCATCCAGTCGAACGACGAAAGCGCTGCGCGCATGATCCTGGCAATTGCGCCTGCGTCCGACCCGTTAGCCGGACGCAGCGCGATTTTAGTCGCAATGCTCATCTCACAAGCCTGCGACCGCGGGCCGCCGGCCGTCCGGCGCCCCCGCGGAGGGCCAGCCGCGAAGCGGCGATGCGGCCCGTGAGCGAGAAGTTATGCCGCCTTCTTCTTTGGCTGGATCAGCCCGCGCTCGACCAGCAGCTCCGCGATCTGAACCGCGTTGAGTGCCGCGCCTTTGCGCAGATTGTCGGAGACGATCCACATCGACAGGCCGTTGTCGATGGTCGAATCCTCGCGGATGCGCGAGATGAAGGTGGCGTCCTCGCCAGCCGATTCCAGCGGCGTGATGTAGCCGCCGTCCTCGCGCTTGTCGATGACCTGGCAGCCCGGCGCCTCGCGCAGGATCTCGCGCGCCTCATCGGCGGTGATCGGCTTCTCGAACTCAATGTTGACCGCTTCCGAATGGCCGATGAACACCGGCACCCGCACGCAGGTCGCCGTCAGCTTGATCTTGGGATCGAGCATCTTCTTGGTCTCGGCCACCATCTTCCATTCTTCCTTGGTGAAGCCGTCGTCGAGGAAGACGTCGATATGCGGGATGACGTTGAAGGCGATGCGCTTGGTGAACTTCTTGACGTCGACGGAATCGGCGACGAACACCGCCCGCGTCTGCGTGAACAGTTCGTCCATGCCTTCCTTACCGGCGCCGGAGACCGACTGGTAGGTGGCGACGACGACGCGCTTTATGGTGGCGAAGTCATGCAGCGGCTTCAGCGCCACGACCAGCTGCGCCGTCGAGCAGTTCGGGTTGGCAATGATGTTCTTGCGTGTGAACAGCGAAATCGCATCCGGGTTCACTTCGGGAACGATCAGCGGCACGTCCTGGTCGTAGCGGAAGGCCGATGAATTATCGATGACGACGCAGCCCTGCTTGCCGATCTTCGGCGACCATTCCTTGGAGACGTTGCCGCCGGCCGACATGATGCAGATGTCGGTGTCGGAAAAATCATATTGGTCGAGCGTCCGGACCTTCAGCGTGCGGTCGCCGAACGACACTTCCGTGCCCTGGCTGCGCCGCGAGGCCAGCGCCACCACCTCGCTCACCGGAAAGCCGCGCTCTTCAAGTATGTTGAGCATTTCCCGGCCCACATTGCCCGTGGCGCCGACGATCGCAACCTTGAAACTCATCGAAATCTCCTGTCCCTCTCCGCTCGGTTTCTGGAGAAAACCCGCCGGCCAATGCGGGTTTCACCCCGGGCCGGACCCGGGAGAGGGTGGTTAGGCCAAGGGAATCAGACCGTTTTGGTGGTCGTTTTACCGGTTTTTTTGACCAAGAACGTGGTTTTGCTGGAACGGAAAGGCGCACCGAGACGTCCAGCCCAATGGTTCGCATTGGGGCCGGGGATGTCGAAGGCAAGAAGCGCCATCAAAAGGCCGCGCATCGAAAACTATCCCGTTCAGTGCCGGCTTTTACGCGGTTTGCGTAAGGAGTCAATCGCAACCAGGCGGATCGCCCGCCCTGTACAATGAGGGCGGCACGAAGTACGAACGGGCATCGTTTGGCTCGTGGCGCCCGTCGTGGCGCTTGCCGACATCAGACCCGTCGCCGGGCATTTAAGAATCCGAATTTCGAAAGAAGCATATGTCCAACTTCGAAGCTATTGTCCCCGCGCTGGCAAAGGCGCTGGAAAAACGCGGCTATGTCGAGCTGACACCGGTGCAGAAAGCGGTTCTTGAGCTCGGTCAGGCCGATGCGCTGGTTTCAGCCCAGACCGGCTCCGGCAAGACCGTCGCTTTCGGACTGGCCTTGGCGCCGACGCTGCTCGACGGCGCCGAGCGCTTTTCCCACGCGGCGGCACCCCTGGCGCTGGCCGTGGCGCCGACGCGGGAGTTGGCCCTGCAGGTGACGCGCGAGCTGGAATGGCTCTACGAGCTGACAGGCGCCACGGTGTCGTCCTGCGTCGGCGGCATGGACATGCGCACCGAGCGACGCGCGCTGGAGCGTGGCGCCCATATCGTCGTCGGCACGCCCGGCCGCCTGCGCGACCACATCACCCGCAATTCTCTCGACATGTCGGCGCTCAAGGCAGTCGTGCTCGACGAGGCCGACGAGATGCTCGATCTCGGCTTTCGCGAGGACCTGGAATTCATCCTCGACGCCGCCCCTGCCGAGCGCCGCACGTTGATGTTTTCCGCGACCGTGCCGCGCTCCATCGCCACGCTGGCCAAGGGCTACCAGCGCGATGCCGTGCGCATCTCGGCCTCGGGCGAGGAGAAGCAGCATCTCGACATCGAATACCGGGCGCTGGGCGTCGCGCAGGCCGACCGCGAAAACGCCATCATCAACGTGCTGCGGTACTATGAGGCGAAGAACGCGCTGGTGTTCTGCAACACGCGTGCCGCCGTCAATCACCTGACAGCACGCTTCAACAACCGCAACTTTTCCGTCGTGGCACTGTCCGGCGAGCTGAGCCAAAACGAGCGCAGCCACGCGCTGCAGGCGATGCGCGACGGCCGCGCCAAAGTCTGCATCGCCACTGACGTCGCGGCGCGTGGCATCGACCTGCCCAATCTCGAGCTGGTCATCCATGCCGACTTGCCGACCAACCCGGAGACGCTTCTGCACCGAAGCGGGCGAACGGGACGGGCGG
This sequence comes from Mesorhizobium sp. M1217, assembly GCF_040318275.1. Classification (NCBI taxonomy): domain Bacteria; kingdom Pseudomonadati; phylum Pseudomonadota; class Alphaproteobacteria; order Hyphomicrobiales; family Phyllobacteriaceae; genus Mesorhizobium; species Mesorhizobium sp. M1217. Next base: position 18,874 of record NZ_JAMYMA010000026.1, read on the forward strand.
GGCGCAAGGGCGTCAGCGCGCTGATCGTGCCGAACAATGCCCGCAAGCGCACCGAGCGGCTGCTGCAGAGTGCCGGCCTTGCGGCGACCTGGGCGAGCCCGCCCTCGGCCGACGACGTGATACGGCGCGATGACGAGCGCATTCTCGCCGACCCGGTCCTCAGCGAGCCTATGAAGGATGAGGAGCGCGGCTTCGTCCAGGCGCTTCTCGATCAGCACGGGCCGGAACAGGTCGCCGCAGCCTTCGTACGGATGTGCCGCTCCAGCCGCTCGGCGCCGGAGGACCTTCTCGACGTCGCACCGTTCACGCCGTCGGGCGAAAAATTTGCGCGCCGGGACGAGGCACCGAGCCGCCGCGACGATTTCGGCGACAGCGTCTGGTTCTCGCTGTCGGTCGGACGCCGGCAGAATGCCGAGCCGCGCTGGCTGATCCCGATGCTGTGCCGGACAGGCGGCATCTCCAAGCGCGAGATCGGCGCCATCAAGATGCAGCCGGAAGAAACCTTCGTGCAGATCGCGGCGGACTGGGCCGAGCGCTTCCTCGCCGCGATCGGCCCCGACCGCAAGCTGCAGGGCAACATTGCGGTCAAGCGGCTGGACGGCACGCCCGATCTGTCGCGGGCCGGCTATCAGGAGCCGCGCCCCGACAAGAAGCCGCACCGCGGCAAGCGGACATTCGGTCAGAACGCGCCCAAATTCGAGAAGCGCGCACCGGCTGACCAGCGCCCGGCATTCGAGGCAAAGCCCTGGGCCGGCAAACCGGCCAAGGCGAAATTCGAAGGCGGACCGGCGAAACACAAGAAATCGAAGAAACGGCCGGGGTGAATAGCCTGCCCCTTCCATTTCGCGCACGCCCCTTGCGGTCTACCGGAACTTTGCACAGTCTGGGGCAGGGCAATGGGGTGGGCAGGACATGCGCGGCGAAGTTCTTCACTATGACGAGGACCAGGCCTTCGGTTTCATTACCGGGGCCGATGGCAACCGCTACAGCTTCGCGCGCGAGGACTTGCGCCGCCAAGCGTCGGTTGCCGGAGGCACGACCGTCGAATTCCAGCCGGCTGGCGGACGGGCACGCGATGTTTTTTCGATCCACGCCCAACCTGCCAGTGCACCCGCCGACGCCTCCGCTGCAACCGCCGCCCCATCTCAGGCCGGCAATGCGCCCGCGGAACGCCAACCGCAACATTTCGGCCGGTCCGCTGAAAACAGTCCCGCCGGATCCGCCGGCCTGTGGAGCTATTTCTGGCTGGGCCTGACCGAGAATTATTTCAACTTCGCCGGTCGTGCTCGCCGCAAGGAATATTGGGGCTATTGCCTGTTCTGGACGATCGCGCTGATTGTGGCGATAGGACTCGGCGTCTTCATCGACGACGCCATGGGCAATCTCGACAACAGTGAATTGCCGGCAGTGACGGTCGGCCTTTGCGGCCTCTTCCTGCTGGCGACAGCGCTGCCGTGGTTCGGGCTCAACGTGCGCCGCCTGCACGATATCGGCCTGACCGGCTGGCTCTTCCTGCTTTTCCTGATCCCGACCTTCGGCACCGTGATCATCCTGATCTTTGCGCTGATCCCGACCCAGCCGCGTGAAAACCAGTGGGGTCCGGTGCCGGCGGGTGTCCAAATCTAACCGCGGGAGTGCCGCCGCATCGGCGGCAGTCGCCCAGCGGACGTCGACCTACACAGGATCAGCCCAGGAACTTGGCGATGATCGCGTCGCCCATCTCAGCGGTGCCGACCTCGGTCATCCCCGGCGAATGAATATCCCTGGTGCGCAGGCCGTCGTCGAGCACGGCGGCGATCGCACCTTCGAGCTTGTCGGCTTCAGTCACCATGCCGAAGGAATAGCGCATGCACATGGCGAAAGAGGCGATCATGGCGATCGGATTGGCGATGCCCTTGCCGGCGATGTCGGGCGCCGAGCCATGCACCGGCTCGTAGAGCGCCTTGCGCTTTTTTGTCTTCGCATCCGGCGCGCCGAGCGAGGCCGACGGCAGCATGCCGATCGAGCCGGTCAGCATGGCGGCGATGTCGGACAGCATGTCGCCGAACAGATTGTCGGTGACGATGACATCGAACTGCTTGGGCCAGCGTACCAGCTGCATGCCGCCGGCATCGGCGAGCATATGGTCGAGCTTGACGTCGGCATACCTGGCCTTTTGCGTCTGGCTGACGACCTCGTTCCACAGCACGCCCGATTTCATCACATTGCGCTTTTCCATCGAGGTGACGTGGTTCTTGCGCGTGCGTGCCAATTCGAAGGCAACGCCCGAAATGCGCTCGATCTCGAAAGTATCGTAGACCTGGGTGTCGATACCGCGCTTCTGGCCGTTGCCGAGATCGATGATCTGCTTCGGCTCACCGAAATAGACGCCGCCGGTGAGCTCGCGCACGATGAGGATATCGAGCCCCTCGACCACCTCCTGCTTGAGCGAGGAGGACGCCGCCAGCGCGGGATAGCAAATGGCGGGTCGAAGATTGGCGAACAGCTCCATGTCCTTGCGCAGCCGCAGCAGACCCGCCTCCGGGCGCACCTCGTAAGGCACGGCATCCCATTTCGGTCCGCCGACGGCGCCAAACAGCACCGCGTCCGCCGCCATTGCCTTGGCCATGTCGGCATCGGAAATCGCCGCGCCATGTGCGTCGTAAGCGCAGCCGCCGACAAGGCCCTCATCGGTGACGAAATCGCTGCCGAGCTTGTCGTTCATCGCGGCGATCAGCTTCTTCACCTCGGCCATCGCCTCGGGGCCGATGCCATCGCCGGCAAGCAGGAGAAGATTTTTCGAAGCCATGAGAACCGTCCCGATTATTTTAGCGCATGAACGCGGCCTTGCTAAACGCCAAGCGACCGACGCGCAAGCCTGCGGTTCAGAGCATCGGACCCAAAAGTGGCAACCGGTTTTGGGAAAATCCGATGCTCAAGACAAAACGTCTACAGATGCGAAAGGATATTCACCAGCCTGCCGAACGGGTCGCGCACGAAGAAGCGCCGCACGCCCCAGGGTTCGTCTGCCGGACCGTACTCGATGATAAAGCCGGCCGTCCTCATGCTTTCAAGCGAGGCATCGACGTCGTTGACTTCGATAGAGATGTCCGGCACCGGCGTTCCTGATCCCCCTTCGGCCATGAAACTGACCTGCACGGACATCGTCTCTTGCGAGCCATAGGTAGCGATCCAGCCCATATCCATCTTGAGATCGAGGCCGAGCACATCCTGATAGAAGGGTTTTGCCGCCGCGATATCCTGCGTGTCTATGTTTGCAACGATGCGTCTGACCTTCACCATGGGCCGATCCTCGTGCTAACCGTGTCGTTGTCGCAACTGTGACAGGCATCAGGCTGTGCGCCGCAGCGCCGTCACCTCGATCTCGACCTTCATTTCCGGCTTGTTGAGCTGGCACACGATCATCGTTGCTGCCGGCCTGATCTCGCCAAACGCCTCGCCGAGGATCGGGAACACCACATCTACGAAAGCCGCATCGGTGATGTAGTAATGTGCCCGCACCACGTCAGCCATTTCGAAGCCGCCATCTCGCAACGCCTTGGCGATCGTCGTCAGGCAATTGCGCGTTTGTGCCTCCACGGTCTCCGGCATCGACATGGTCGCATAATCGTAGCCGGTCGTTCCGGACACGAAACACCAGTCGCCCTGCACCACGGCGCGCGAATAGCCGGCGGTCTTTTCGAAGGGCGAACCGGTGGAGATCAGTTTTCGCATGGGTCCTCCGCAAATCGTCGCGGATATCTTGCAGGGAACGAGCCGATCCCGCCATGGGCCAGATAGAACTGACGGTTGTTATGAGTCTCCCGCCTCGACAAAGCCCTCTCGTCCAAGGCGTGGTGGTCACTGCGCTTTGCAAAAGTACCTAATTCGCCGACCCCAGCGCCTTGTCCAGCGCTTCCTTGACGTCGGCCGGCCATGTACTCACCGCTGGCCACGCGTCCGGCTCGGGCTTGTCGCCGCGGCGGGCGAAATAGAGCTTGTGCTTGACCGGGTCGACCGCCATGAAGCCGTCATTGCCGCCGCAATCATGCGGCACGCAGCCGCTGGCAAAAAAGGCGCCCGAAGCGGTCTTCTCAGTTCCGCCGCCGACCAGCAGGCTAGTCGCCATGTCGGGCATGTCCTTGCCGAGCAGCGTCTCGGCTAGCCTGTAGACAGCCTCGTTGTGAAAGGCATCGATGATGTTGTCGTATTTCGACGGATCGACGTCCTTCCAGTCGGTGCCCGGCTCCGGCATATAGGTGAGATTGCCCGAGGTCGTCAGCCCGGCCGTCGGCGACCATTGCAGCGCCGGCTTGGAATCGCCCGGCAAAAGATAGGGTACGAAATAGATGGCGCTGTCGGAGATCGCGGCCGGCGGCGCGCCGCATTCGTCCTGCTCGACCGTGACCGTCTGGATCGTGCCGCCTTCCGGCTTCCACACGATCACCTTGGCCGGGCCGCATTGATTGCCGCCGTCGCCGACATCGACCAGCGCCACCTTGACGCCGCCGACCTCGACGATCTTGTCGAAGAAGACGTCGTAATTGCGCGCCAGTTCCTTGCCGTCGAAGGCGAGCACCCGTTCCCCGTACTCCTCCTCCTGGGTGATGGTCAGTTGGCCGCCCTCGAACGGGATCGGCGCCTGTTTGTCATTGTCGGCTAGGGCCGCATTGCTCAACGCGCCCTGGTCGGCGGCCCTGCCGGGCGCATCGTCAGCCGGCACGAGCACCATGTCGGTCTGGGCATGCGCGCCAGCCACCGGCATCAGAATCCACGCCAGCGCGCAGGCGCCGACAAGAAGCGAACGTGTCATGACTGTCGCTCCGTTCAGCCGCCACGAACCCGGCCTGTCGCGGCCGGGGCATCGTACCGCTCAGGCCCAGGGGCGCTCAGCGGCGTTCCTCTTCTCGAACGAAGCGATGGCGCCGGCTTTTTCCATGGTCAGGCCGATATCGTCGAGCCCGTTGAGCAGGCAATGGCGCTTGAACTCGTCGAGGTCGAACTTGACCACGCCGCCGTCAGGCCCACGGATTTCCTTGGCCTCCAGATCGACCGACAGCGTCGCGTTCGAACCGCGCGAAGCATCGTCCATCAGTTTCTCAAGATCTTCCGGGCTGACGGTGATCGGCAGGATGCCGTTCTTGAAGCAATTGTTGTAGAAAATGTCGGCGAACGAGGTCGAGATGACGCAACGGATGCCGAAATCGAGCAGCGCCCACGGCGCATGTTCCCGGCTCGAGCCGCAGCCGAAATTATCGCCGGCGACCAGGATCTGCGCCTTGCGGTAGGCCGGCTTGTTGAGCACGAAGTCCGGGTTTTCCGAACCATCGTCCTTGTAGCGCATTTCGGCGAACAGGCCGGTGCCGAGTCCGGTGCGCTTGATCGTCTTGAGATAATCCTTGGGGATGATCATGTCGGTGTCGACATTGACGATCGGCATCGGCGCGGCGACGCCGGTGAGCTTGGTGAATTTTTCCATGTCCTTGCCCGTCTTCTTCTTGTTGCGGGAAATTGCTGGCGCCCGGTTTACACAAAGCCGCGGGCAAATAAAAGGCGGCTGTTTTTGGACCTCCGTCGTCGATCGAAACGCAAGATCGGTACAAAACAGCTTCAAAACCACCGGCCCATGGTGCACTTTTGTCGACATGACAACGCGATCCAAGGTCCTCTACGCCAGCGAACCGGGTCTCGGCATCGCCGAGTTCCGCCGCGTTCTGGTGGAATCCGGCCTCGGCGCCAATCGCCCCGTCGATGACGACACCCGATTGAACGCGATGCTGTCAGGGGCCAATTTGGTGCTCACCGCGCGTCTCGATACAGAAGGCAAGCCGCTGGTCGGTGTTGCCCGCGGTGTTACCGATTTCTCGTGGGTCTGTTACGTTTCCGAGCTCGCCGTTTGCAAATCGGCGCAAGGGCTCGGCATCGGCAAGGGCCTGCTTGATGAAGCGCGCCGGCAACTCGGGCCTTCCGTTGCCATAAGCCTGATTTCCATGCCCGACGCCGTCGGCTTTTATGAGCGCATCGGCATGAAGCGCGTGTCGGACGCGTTCTGGTTCGACCGCAAGCGCTGACGCGTTGCCTTGCCAGCTAGTGGATCGAATCTAACGTTTGGTGCCCGCGTTTGACCGCGGCGGCGATCCTGTCGGGGTCGGCGGTCCAGATGAAGGGTCTGGGCTGCTGGTTGTGCTCGGCGAGGAAGGGGTAGATTGCCGCCCTGGAGGTCGACCACCGAGTGAAAGACGCCGCGCTTGAGCGGCGCTTCGACAAGTGCGGGTGGCCGAGGGCGATCGCCCAGTCGGCGTCCTCGGCGATTACGGCGGCTGCTGATCCTCGAACCAGAATGATGACTGGCGTCGCGAGATGGTTCCCACCGACGGCAAGGGAAAATGCGACGTCATTACGATGCGGCCATTGTCCGAGCAAGCCTCCAGGAATGCCCATCTCGTCCGACGTGCCTGGTCAGGGTCCGTGTCGTACCGAAAGCTCCAGTCAGGGTATATGCATTGCATCGGCCAATGCATAAGATCGCCGGAAAACACTGCCCCTACGCCTCGAGATTTCAGGCCGATGGCTACGTGCCCCGGGGTGTGGCCCGGCGTCGGTTCCAGCCACACTTCGCCATCGAGTTCATAATCCATATCGACAAGCACAGCCCGACCAGCCTCGACGATTGGCAACACATTGTCCTCATAGGTCCGATCTTCGTCATCACCGGAGGCCGCCTGTGCGGCCTCGAACTCGCGCCGCGCCATGATGTAGCGGGCGTTCGGGAATGTCGGTATCCAACGCCCGTCCACCAATCGTGTGTTCCAACCGCAATGGTCGACATGAAGATGGGTGCACAGCACATAGTCGATCTGCTCGGGAGCAACACCTGCATTTGCCAGGCGCTCCAAAAAGGTGCCGTCATTGCGGCGATGCCAATGGGGGAAGTATGCGAACGTCTTATCGTTGCCGACGCAACTGTCGACCAGAATGGTGTGGTGTCCGGTACGAACAAGAAAACTCTGGATGGGAAGAATAAGCCGGCCGGTTGCAGGCGATATTAATCGCGGCGTGAGCCAATGAAGATGCGGTTCGAGCGCTTCATCGGTGCAGTCGGGAAACCATTCCGACGGCGTCCGCAGAGGGTCGCACATCTCCAGAATTCTGGTTATCCAGATATTCCCGATTCTCCAGTCATCCACTGACTGCATCCTTCTTCGATCGAGGACGGATCGCTAGAGATAACATTTGCGGCCAGATGGCGTCAGACATTTCTGCCTGTAGGAGAAGGAGCGCTCGCGATGTGGCCGCGCTCACGATCGGGTACCAAGCGTTAGAACTTAACCACTAGTGGTCGAAATCTCACGCTTGGTTCCGGGGCCGTAAGCCCGCTCAGGGTGGAAAGCGGACGCTACCATGTACTTTTTGGCAAAGCGCTCAGTGCGCGCGTGACGCAAGGTGAATTTCAAGCGGCTTTGAGATGAGGCCTTTATCAACGATGGCTTCAAGCGTCTGCTTCGTCAGACTGATATCGTCATATTGCTGCGGAACCGACAGAATTAACCCACCCTCTTCGGGCGTGGCATAAAACACTACATAGCCTTTCGCCTCACCGGCGAGAGGGAAGGCGATAGTATTGATTTCAGTATCCATTACTCGCTTGCCAAAAAAATAATTGGCACGATTATTCTGCTGACGTAATTCAAACTCCTGATGCTGGAGAACAGAGTATATACGTTTGTTCTCCGGTGACTCAGGGTCGTTGCTGCATCCAGAGAATGGGATAATTGCGAACATCAACACTGAAAGTGCTTTCCAACTAGTGGAGGTCAAGTCAAATTCCTGCTTTCCATGGCTCTTTAAGTATCTGCCCTAGATGTCCGAAATGAGTCGGCAGCGGTATTCCGTTTCGGGTACCAAGCGTCAGGTTTTGACTACTAGCGTGCGGACTTTTGATATCGGCGGGACAGCCTCCCCTCTGTCCGGCAGGACAGAGGGGGTGGGCGGGAACTCGACAGAGCGGCTTATTCTGGGCGGCCTTCCCTCAAATCACGTTCAATTCACGAAACGCCCGCCCCTCAGCGACACGGCTATACCCAAACGCCGAGCAATCCACCGTGCGATAGCCGCCATGGACGATCAGTTCGGCCAGCGCTTTGCCGACCGCCGGCGCCTGCTGCAAGCCGTGGCCGGAAAAACCGTTGGCGAAGAAGAAATTGCCGACCTCGGGATGCGAACCGATCACCGCGTTCTGGTCGAGCGTGTTGTAGTCGTAATGGCCGACCCAGGCGCGCGTCGGCTTGATCGCCTCGAAGGCTGGAATGCGGGTCGCCAGCACCGGCCAGATCACCTCTTCGAACAGCGGCCAGTCGGGTTCGAAATCTGTGGGGTCGGCGGGGCCTTCGCCCTCTTCCGGCTCGGCGCCGCCGGTGATGTAGACCGAACCTTCCGGCCGGACATAGATGCCGCTCGGGTCGACCAGCAGCGGCATGTCGTCATATTTTTCGCGCGCCTCGAAGACGAAGACATTGCGCTTGCGCGGCTCCGCCGGCAGCGCCAGCCCGGCCATTGCTGCCACCTTGCCGGCATTCGGCCCGGCAGCATTGACGACGATGCCGGCCTCAAGCCGCTCGCCATTTTCGAGGGTCACACCGGTGACGCGGCCGCCTTGCCGCTCGATGCCGGTCACCGACGCCGTGATGAAGTCGATATCCTTCGTCCGCAGCGCCTTGCGGAACAGCATCAGCATCGCATGCGCGTCGAACCAGCCCTCGCCGCTGCGGCCGTAGGCCCCGGCAGTGATACCTTCGGCCGATAGCCACGGAAACCGACGAACAAGCGCCTCGGCATCCTCGAGCACGATGTCGGCGCCCTCGGCCATCTGCGCCTCGTGGTTGGCCTGCAGGATAGGCAGCCCGTTTTCGCCGGCAAGGATCAGATAGCCGCCTTCGCGAAAGCCGATATCGGCGTCCGCCCCGAATTCTTCCTTCAACCGCCGGAACAGTTTCAGCGTGAACTGCGACAGCCGGATGTTTTCAGGGATCGAGAACTGCTGGCGGATGGAGGCGCAGGACAGCGTTGTCGCCGCATGGGAAAATTGCGGGTCGCGCTCGACAACCGCGATCGGGCCCGAAAACCCTTCCTCGCGCAGATAATAGGCGACCGAGGAGCCGACGATGGCTCCGCCGATGATGATGATGTCGTAATGCACCTTTTTCGCCCTTCCGGTCTGAACCGCCGAGTCACGCCGCCGGCAGGATGATCTCGAAGCGCGTGCCGCTCGCCGAGTCAACCAGCCGGATCGTGCCATCATGCGCTTTCAGGAGGGCCAGCACGATGCCGAGGCCCATGCCGGTGCCGCCGGAATCGCGGCGCGTGGTGAAGAACGGCTCGAAGATGCGGCCTCGGTTGCTGGGCGAAATGCCGGCGCCGTCATCGTCCACCACAATGGTGGCCTTGCCGTCCGCGCTTGCTGCCGTGACCGAGACCAGCGTCGCGCCGTGTCGCGCCGAATTGTCGATGAGATTGGCCAACACGATCGCGGCGTTTTCGGCCGATATGCGCAGGCCGATATCGGCGCCCGCCTCGAGGCGCACCGCCAGCCTGTGGTCGGCCGGCAGCAGCGCCAGTGCCGGAGCGAGTGATGTGCCTTGGCCGCTGGGCTCGAGATTTTCGGCACGCGCAAGGTCAAGCAGGCGGCGCACCAGCAGATTGAGCCGGCCGGCATCGGTGACGATATTGTCTGAAAAACGCCGCCGCTCGGCCTCGTCCATCGCGCCGCCCGAATCGCGCAGCAGTTCGGCTGCCCCCTGGATCGCCGTCAGCGGCGATTTGAGTTCGTGCGAGACGTGGGTGGCGAAGGTCTGGATGCTGTCGGAGCGCGCATGCAGCTTTTCGGCCATGTCGAGGAAGGCCGCGGAGAGCGCCGCCATTTCGCGCGTGCCGTGGTGATCAAGCGGCCTGATCGCCTCACGGTCGCCGGCGGCGATGCGCTCGGTGCGCTCGATCAGTGCATAGATCGGCCGGCTGACGGTGCGCAGGAAGACCAGCCCGATCAGCAGCGTGCCGCCGAGGATGGCGATTGCCGCCAGCGCCACCTTGCCGCGCTCGCCAAAGAGATGCTTGACGATGTTGTTCGGCGTCCGCGACAGATAGACCACGCCGGCGACCTTGCCGGAGACCGCAACTGGTATGGCGACGAAGACGCGGACTTTGGTGCCGCGGCTGACCGAATAGAGCGGCGGCGATGGCTGGTCGGGAACCCGCAGCCTGAGCGCGCTGGCGTAGCGGCCGGCAAGCGCTGCGCGAACCTCTTCGACCGCGGCGAGCGACAGGCCGGCCTCCTCGCGGCCGGCAATGACCACGCCGCTGGGATCGAGCAGCCGAAAGCCGGCCAGCGTGGTTTTCTGCGTCTCGGCAAGAATGCCCGACAGCCGCGCGCCGATTGCCGCGAAGGCAGGATCGACGCTGGCCGCTGTGGCCGCGGGCCGGGTCGGCAGTATCCTGTCGGACGCAAGATCGAGGCGCGGTTCGATCGGCTGGTAGGCAGAAGCCCGATCCCTTGTACTGGGTGGAGGCATGGGTGTGCCGAGCTTTTCCGGGGCAAGGCCGGCCTCACGGACCTCTAGCGCATAGATCGCGGCAAGGGCGGCACCTTGCGCGATCAGCTCGGCCTCGGTCTGGCGGATCAGCTGGTTCTCGTACAGCCGGAAGAAGAACAGGCCGGCCAGCGGCAGTGCCATCACCATGATCAGGATGGCAATGACGACCGTGGCAAGCCGTGGCCGCCATTTGCTGCCAATCCGTTCTTGGGCGCTCACGCGCCGCATTTGCCGAGCCGGAAGCCGACGCCATGCACGGTCTCGATTGCATCGACGCAGCCGACCGCCGCCAGCTTGGCGCGGATGTTGCGGACATGGCTGTCGACGGTGCGGTCGGCGACGTGGATATTGGCAGCATAGGCATTAGCCATCACCATGTCGCGGCCGAGCACATGCGCGGGACGCGCCAAAAACCCTTTCAGGATCGCGAATTCGATGCCCGTCAGCACCAGCGGCTTGCCGTCGAAGCTGGCTGTATGGCTTGCCGGCACTAAGGCCAGTCTGCCATGCGAGAATTGCCGATCGTCGGCATGTTCGGGCGCAGGCCGGGCGCGGCGCAGGATGACGTTGACGCGGGCGACCAGCTCGCGCGGGCTGAACGGCTTGGTGACATAGTCGTCGCCGCCCATTTCCAGCCCGAGGATGCGGTCGATCTCTTCATCCCGCGCTGACAGGAACAGCACCGGCACGTCGGATGTGTGGCGCAGCCGCCGGCACACTTCCAGCCCGTCCATTTCCGGCATGCCGATGTCGAGCACGACGAGATCGGGCGCGCGGCGTTCGATCGCCTGCAAGGCAGCCGCGCCGTCCGGCACCGCCAGCGTCTTCATGCCGGCCTTTTCGAGCGCGAAGCAGATGATTTCGCGAATGTGCGGATCGTCGTCGGCGACCAGTATGTGGTGCGGCATCAAATCAGCGGCCCGGCATGAAGGGTTCGGACATCGGAGGAACCACGAACGGGATACGTGTGTCGAGAGCACGAAGGCGCCGCCAGTCGCGAAAGCTCCAGGCGCGCCAGTTTTCTAGGCCGACGCGGTAGCGGGCCTCGTCCTGCCCAAGCAAACGGGCGAGTTCGCGGTACGAGGAAACGCTGGCCGCATTCGTCCTGCCCTGATGCTCGAGGAAACGGTCGAGCGCCGGCCAGGCGCTGGGACCGAGCGTACGCAGATACCAGAAATCGAGTTCGGTGCCTTGGCCGGTCATTTCGAATGAGTGCTCGACATTGTAGTTGGCGATCAGCGCCGCGAAGTTCACGAAGCAGCAGGCATAGAGCGTCATTGAAAGCGTCAGAAGATTGGCGGAAAGCAGCCATTCATTGGATTTTTCGAACGCGATGCGGGCGATGATCAGGGCAAGGCCCGCCGCCACCAGTCCCATCCAGACGAAGGCGGCGATGCGCCAGTAGGTCAGCGCGTAGATGCCGATATAGAGGTCGAGCCGCAGGATCGACGAGATGACCAGCACGATGTTCTGCGCCACCCAGACGTAGACCAGCCGGCGGATGAGCGGATCGCTGGAGGTCGTGCTGCCCGGCCGCAGCGCCGCTAGGACGAAGCCAGCTGCGAGCAGCGCTGTGATGATCAAGGGATAGGCGCCGCGATGCGCATAGGCGGCGTAGGTCAGCCCGTCGGGAAGCGCGATGCCGCCCCACAGATAGGTGGCGTCGAGCGCGGTCTGCATCGCGAAAAGGATGTTGAAGACGACCAGCGCACGAAGAATCGCGGCCTTGCCGAAGATGATGTCCTCGATCGCCTTGGCGGGTTTTGTCGTCGCCCGGCCGACAGGCACAGGCGACAGCACACGCGGAATGGAGCGGAGAAAGCGCGGTAGGCGCGGGCGCAGAAAGGCCCAGACGCCGACCAGCACGAACAGCCAGAAGGCGAGACGCGGCAGCTGGATGAGCTCGAGCAGTGCCATTAGGTCGATCAGCGACAGCCAGTATTCGACGACCGGATTGGCGGCGCCGAACAGCGCGAGAAACACCGCGCCGAGGCTTAGCGGCATGACCCAGACGGCAATCGTCGCAAGGCGCACGCGCCGTCGGCCAAGCTGCCGGGCCGCCTTGCGCCAGCGAAAGAAATCCAGGACGAACCGAAAGGGCGTTGCAAGCAGGAATAGCGAGAGTTGGCCGGCAATGCGGGCAACCCCGTGGTTCAACCGCCCGGCCAGCGAAAGCGCGAAGACGGCCAGCGCCGCCAGCCCGATCGAGACGGACAGCGCACTGACATTTTCCGCGACCGGCAGCAGCGCCACAAGCAGCGCAACTGGCTTGAACCAGGGCCTGCCATCATTGAAGGAGCCGAGAGGATGGACAGCCATGCTCGTGGTGGCAATCGCAACGCCGAACAGGAAAAGCGTGATGCCGGCCGGTTGGCTATAGAAGAAAAAATCGGCCAGCGCGACGAGCAGGACGGCAACGCCGAAGCGGCTGCAATAGCTCGGCGCCGGCGTGAGGAACGCTGTCATGATCGGGCTTTCTCGGCCGCTTTGATGCGGCCGGAATATCTGGGCGGGGATTTGCGGACGAAAGGGAGGAGGTTTGCCGGGGGCGGATCGACAAGCCACCAGCTGTCGCGGCGAAGCCGGTATGGCAGGGACCAACGGCAATTTGTTTGCTCTTGCATGCCGCCCTTGTCGCATTCTGTCGGGTGGCAAGCGGGGCGGAGACGAGGAGATTTTCCGAAATTGCGTGCAGTTTTTATGCACGGCTTGCCTCGGCCGTCTGCAGGCGGCATAGATCGGACATGACTGCCGAACCCTCCCGCCCGCGCCGCTCGGTGCTTTACGTCCCGGCTTCGAACGACAAGGCATTGGCCAAGATCCGGTCGCTGGCCTGCGATGCCGTCGTCATCGATCTCGAGGACGCCGTCGCCCCGGCCGACAAGCTTTCCGCGCGCGAAAAACTGGCGGGGATTTTCGCCGGCCGTTCCAACCGGCGCTGCGAGATGGTTGTGCGCATCAATGCGCTGTCGAGCGAATGGGGCGCCGACGATCTGCTGGCTGCGGCAAAATGCGCTCCCGACGCCATCCTGCTGCCCAAGGTCGACACGCCGCGCGACATTCTCGAGGCCGGTGACGTTCTCGACGACAATTTTGCGCCGGACGAGGTCAAGCTATGGGCGATGATGGAGACACCCAAGGCGCTGCTCAACATCGGCCCGATCGCCGAGCTTGGCCGCGACCCAGCCTCTCGACTGGTTTGTTTCGTTGCCGGAACGAATGATCTGGTCAAGGACACCGGAATTCTCACCACGCCCGACCGGCGCTATCTCGTGCCGTGGCTGATGCAGATGGTGCTCGCCGCGCGCGCCGGCAGCCTCGACCTGCTCGACGGCGTCTTCAATGATTTTAGCGATATGGACGGGTTTGCGCGCGAGTGCACGGAAGCGGCCGCCATGGGCTTCGACGGCAAATCGCTGATCCATCCGGCCCAGATCGAGGCCGCAAACCGGGCCTTTGCGCCGTCGCCTGAAGCGATAGCCGAGGCGGGCGCGATCAAGGATGCCTTCGCGCTTGCCGAAAATACCGGCAAGGCGGTGATTGCGCTGAACGGAAAGATGGTCGAGCAGCTGCATTTGGCGCAGGCCGAAAAACTGCTGGCGAAGGCCGCCGCTGTTCGCGCATGATTGCAACTCACGACGGGATTGAAAATGAAACTCTACCGCTTTTTGTCCGGCCCGGACGACGCCAGCTTCTGCCACAAGGTGACGGCGGCGCTCAACAAGGGCTGGCACCTGTTCGGCTCGCCGACCTATGCCTATGACAAGAATGCCAAGACCATGCGCTGCGGCCAGGCGGTGGTGAAGGACATCGAAGGCCAGGAATACGGCCCCGACACCAAGCTCAGCGACTGGTAGCGCTGACATCGCTTCGGGTGCCCGCGAATGCGGGACATTTCTGGACGCTGGCGCGAAGGAACGCTGCGCTCTCCAGTCAAAACGACGTCACTCCGCTGCCTCTTCGATCTTCTCCATATCATCGTCCGACAGGCCGAAATGGTGACCGATCTCATGGATCAGCACATGGGTGACGATGTCGCCCAGCGTCTCCTCGTTCTCGGCCCAGTAGTCGAGGATGGCGCGGCGGTAGAGCGTGATCCGGTTCGGGCCTTCGCCGGTCTGCGGATTCCAGCGCTCGGCGATGCCGCGCCCCTCGAACAGGCCGAGCAGGTCGAAGGGCGTTTCCAGCGAAAGGTCGTCCATGATCTCGTCGGTCGGGAATTCGGCGATCTGAATGACGATCTCGCCGGTCAGCTTGCGAAACTCCTCCGGCAGATGGGCATAGGCCTCCAGCGCCAGGAGCTCGATTTCCTCCATCGTTGGCGAAAGCTGGTCGTGCCAGATGCGTGTTTGGTAGATGCGAGCCATGCTTTGTCCTTTGATCCCGGCATATAGGCTTTCGGGCCGGACTCGGCAAATGGTCGGGCTGGAGCGCCCGGACCATGCCATCAAGGCAGGAATAAATTCCTAATTATATACTTGACAAAGTAAGCGCCTCTTGGGATAAATGATTCCAAGGAGTTAGCCCAATGCGCCTCGACAGCCCGATCTTCCAAGACGCCGACGCCGCCCGCATCCATCTGGAAGCGCAGCGCTGGCCGTATGGCCCGAACTGCCCGCATTGCGGCAATGCCAATCCCGACCGCATCACCAAGATGGAAGGCAAGGCTCATCGTCCCGGCCTGTACAACTGCATGGAATGCCGTGAGCAGTTCACCGTCACTGTCGGCACCGTGTTCGAGCGCTCCAAGATCGCCTTGAACAAGTGGCTTCTGGCGACGTTCCTTATGGCTTCGTCAAAGAAGGGCATGAGCGCTCACCAGCTGCACCGTATGCTTGGCGTCACCTATAAGACGGCTTGGTTCATGGCGCACCGCATTCGCGAGGCCATGAACGAGGACGTTCAGTCATCTGGCCCGTTGGGCGGCGAAGGCAAGACCGTCGAAGCCGACGAAACATACTATGGACGCCGCGAAGATGGCTATGTTTCGCCGGAGCGCAAAGGCCGTCCTTATCTGAAGCGCAAGAAGCCCATGAAGAATGCCGTCATCGGTCTGGTCGAGCGTGGCGGCAAGGCTCGCATGTTCCATGTCCAGCACGCTACCAAGGTCGCCGTGCGCGATATTTTGGTCCGCAACGCCGACCGTCAATCGACGCTCTACACCGACGAAAGCGCCCTCTATCCAGTTACTCGCCGCGAGTTCTCCAAGCACGATACCGTGAAGCATTCCGCCGGCGAATACGCTCGCGGCGACGTGCATACGAACACCATCGAAAGCGTGTTCTCAGTCTTCAAACGCGGCATGGTCGGAACTTATCAGCACTGCGGCGAGGCTCATCTGCATCGCTATCTTGCCGAGTTCGATTTCCGCTATAACCGCCGTACTGCCTTGAACGTTTCGGATACGGAACGTCATGATCAGTTGCTTGCCAAGATCGAAGGCAAGCGCCTTACCTATCGGCGGATTGGTGAAAGCCCGAACGCTTAAGCAAAAGGCGCAAAAGCTACTTCGGAAGCGAAGGAAGAAGCCCCTGTGAAAACCGGGCATGGCGGCTTGTAGGAGTCGTCGCGCGTATTCGGATCAACTAATGTCTGATTCGGTCTAACTCCAGACCGGCTGCGGGACGCGCCCTGAACGGGCGGGGCGCTATCCCGCGTTCCGGTTAACCGGGGACCATCCCGGCGGAGGACACGAACATGGTCACATGTTCATGGCCGAAGTCCGTATACGTCACCTTCTATGTGCGTATACGTTTTGGACGACTAGAGTTCGTCCGCGAGCATTGCAGGAGCTATCCGTCCTTCTAAGGCGGAAACCTCCCAAGTGCCAACTGGCCCCGCTCTTGCGGGGTCTTTTTTTGACAAACGAATCTTGGCCGTATTCGCCATTATTTGCAAACCGTTTCGTCCCCGTTTCGTTCTGATTTAGGGGATTTATTTTTCTCAGCCGCGTTCCCGTGCGTGTCCTTAGACTTAGTATGAGGGTCGGGCGGCGTCTTCAGCATCCGCTTCAGAGTCTCGTTGAATTTCTTTTCGTCCACGTTTGGATTGTCAGCCATGCAAAGCTCCTTGGACCCCGCATTCATACACCCAGGATTGCCAGAGCGGATCATATATTTCACTGGGGTAATCGCATTGGAATGTGCGGCCCTAGACTTTTTTGTGAGTATTCTGGACGGCAGCAACCGTAGCTTACCCTATGATGAGGTCACCAAAAACGTCCTGCCCGAAGACACGCGCCGGAAGACCGAACGCTGTATCAAAGCAGCCCAAGACGAAGAACTTGCCAAGGCGCTTGCCGAGATCCCGGAAATCTTAGCACTCAGGAATGTTTACCTGCACTCACTCGCAGTTTCCGAGACGCCGTTCGGTGCGGCGACCGATACCATCGTCTTCCGAGGCAAACATCAGAACCTACCACCCTCGCGCTCTGAGCCGGCTCTGACTGCATTGCGCGATAGGATCGGGAATGTGAATGCCGTGCTCCTAAAGCATATCAAACGGTACGGTTATATCCAGCACGTGACATCGTTCTGAACAGTGTCACGATAAAGTCGGTGCTGCTAACTTCGTCAGGGCCGCCAGAGGCCCAAAACCTACGGAACTCCTCTTCACCCGCCTTAATCATAGCGGGCGTGACCTCAATTTCCTCAGTCTTTTCAGTGCCGGCCTGTCGGCTCGAATCATAGGACATATTCCCATACTTTCTCAAGTATATAATTGGGAATAAATTCCCCATGACTCCGCTTGACTCTTTGGCCGCCCTCTGGAATCTATAGGAACATAACAGGAACAATTGTGAGTGGAAGCTGACCGTCATGGCGACAAGCGCCGTGGCGCGGGAGACTGTTTTTGCCCTGCGCCGCCAGATCGCGAAGATCGAAGGGACCTTGTCCGAGCGCCTGGAAGCGCCGGCCGGTTCGTCGTTTGACGCGGATGTGCCTCGCCAGAGTCTGGCATCCTCTCGGAATCCGACACCCGCTCGGAATCTGACGATTGTCCGTCGCGGCCTCGCCGTGGCGCCGCCCGATGCGTTTTTGCGCACCGGTGCCGAGCGCCTCGATGCTGCGCTGAGCGGCGGCCTGCCGAAGGCGGCGCTGAGCGAGTTTCATGGCGCCGCGACCCGCGATGCCGGAGCAGTCGCCGGTTTTGTCCTGTCGCTCATCAGCCTGATCCTCAGCCAGGGGCCGCGACTGCCGGTGCTGTGGATCGGCACATCCGAGGTTTTCCGCGAGGCCGGCTTTCCCTATGCCGGGGGGCTTCACGCCTTCTTCGGCATCGAGCCGGAGCAATTGCTGTTTTCCGAGGCGCCAAGGCTGCTCGATGCGCTGTGGGTCGCCGAGGAGGCCGCCAGGATGACGGCGCTGGCCGCAGTCATCCTCGAAATCCGTGGCAACCCGCAGCGGCTGGATCTCACCGCGACGCGGCGGCTGCACGCCCGGGCGCAGAGTGCCGGCCGGCCGCTGTTCCTGCTGCGCCAGGCCGGCGAGCCCGAGCCGACGGCAGCGCCCGTCCGCCTCATCCTGTCGGCGGCACCGGCGGCAGCGCGCGAGACGATCGCCGGGCCGCTCGCCGGCTCGATCGGCCGGCCCGCCTTCACCATCACCATCGGCAAGAGCCGCACTGCCTTGCCCGGAAAATTCACACTGGAGTGGAACCCCGATGAACGCATATTCGAAGAAAGACGGGGCGAGGAATGGGCAAAGAATCCTGTCCCTGTGGTTTCCACATCTCGCCGCCGAGAGGATCCTGCGGCAGCGCCTGGGGCGGTCCTGGCGTTCCCGGCCGTCGGATCACCTGCCGCTGGTGATCAGTCACCGCGACCGGAACGCCCAGCGCATCGCCGCCCTCGACGAGCGGGCCGAGGCGCTTAACCTGAAACGCGGCATGGGCATAGCCGATGCACGCGCCATGCATCCCTCGATCGACATCGTGGAGGCCGATCCGGAAGCCGACCGGCGCCTGCTCGAAGGCCTCGCCGACTGGTGCGACCGCTATACCCCGCTGATGGCGCTCGACGGGGCCGATGGCCTCTATCTCGACGTCACCGGCTGCACCCATCTTTTCGGCGGCGAACGCTCGATGCTGGACGACATCCTGTCGCGTTTTTTCCATCAGGGCTTCGATGTCCGCACCGGGCTTGCCGCCACGCCGGGCTCGGCCTGGGCGGCGGCGCGGTTTGCCGGCGACCGCATCGTTCCCGATGGTGAGGAGGAAGCGCTTCTCGCGCCCTTGCCGTTGGCGGCACTGCGCATCGATCCAGAGGTCCGCGCCAGCCTCGAAAGCGTCGGCCTGCGCACGGCGGGCGCCGTCATGGCGGCACCGCGCGCGCCGCTGGCCCGCCGCTTCGGCGCATCGCTGCTATTGCGCCTCGACCAGGCGCTCGGCCGCCTCGACGAAGCCGTGTCGCCGCGCCTGCCGGTCGCGCCGCTTTCGGTCGAACGCCACCTCGCCGAGCCGATCATGCTGACCGAGGACATCGAGCGGCTGACAGGCATGCTGGCGGCCACATTGAAGAAGGACCTCGAGCGTCGCGGCGAGGGCGCAAGGCGGCTGGCGCTGCTGCTCTTTCGCGTCGATGGCGGCGTCAGCCGCATCGCCGTCGGCACCTCGCGACCTTTGCGCGAGCCGCTGCTGATCCAGAAATTGTTTCACGAAAGGCTTGCCGCGCTCGAACAGGATATCGACGCCGGCTATGGTTTCGATCTCGTGCGCCTCTCGGTGCTGACCGCCGCCGCCTTCGACATGCAGCAGGCAGACCTTGCCGGCGAGACGAACGACGGGGGCGCCGACATCGCGCTTTTTGCCGACCGCATCCGCGCCCGGCTCGGCGAAGGCGCGGTCTTGAAGCCGGTCGCCGTCGAGAGCCATCTGCCGGAGCGCGCCGTCGCCGCCATTCCCTTCGCCGAAGCGCCGCAGAGAAGCTCGCCGCCGAAGCAGCCGGACAAGGTGAAGGATGCTCCCACGACCGTCTTCCAGCCGGAACGGCCGATCCGGCTTTTCCGTTCGCCCGAGCCGATCGAGGTGCCGGCCACCGAAATGCCGGAAGGCCCACCTTTGAACTTCCGCTGGCGGCGCGCGCTCTACCGGGTCGCGCGCGCCGAAGGGCCGGAGCGCATTGCGCCTGAATGGTGGCGAGAGGCGGCGGGACGGGAAGATGCGCCGACCCGGGACTATTTCCGCATCGAGGATGCCGACGGCCGCCGTTACTGGCTTTACCGCCAAGGCCTCTACGGCGCCTCGCAGCCCGCTCCGCGCTGGTTCATGCATGGAGTCTTCGCATGAATGCGCTGACAGCCGTTCCCTATGCCGAATTCGGCATCCAGTCGAACTTCTCGTTCCTGCGCGGCGCCTCGAAACCGGAGGAGCTGGTGGTCGCGGCGAAATTCATGGGGTTTTCAGCGATCGGGCTCGCCGACCGCAATACGGTGGCGGGCGTCGTGCGCGCCTGGCAGCAGGCCAAGGTGGAGGGTGTTTCCTATCATCCCGGCTGCCGCCTGGTATTTTGCGACGGCACGCCGGACATTCTCGCTTACCCGCAGAACCGCAAGGGCTGGGGCCATCTCTGCCGCATGCTGACGCAGGCCAATTTGCGCGACGAAAACGAAAAGGGAGCAACGCTTCTCAAACAAAGCGATCTTCTCGAATGGGGCGATCTCTTGTCGCTGGCCATCCTGCCGGATGTGTCGACGGGCGCGGCCGATAGCCTTGCTGTGCTTAGCCGGCTCAGGGATCGCTTCGGCGAAAGCCTGCGGTTTGCGGTTTCGCCGGATTACCGCGGCAGCGACCGCTTCCGTATCGAGCAGGCGGCGGCGATGGCCGAACTGGCCGGCATCCCGCTGATGGCGACCAACGATGTGCTCTACCATACGTCGGAACGGCGCCCGCTGCAGGACGTGCTGACGGCGATCCGCCTCAATGTGCCCGTCGCCGAGGTGGGGCTGGAACTGGCGGCCAATGCCGAGCGTCATTTAAAGCTACCGCTGGAGATGGCACGGCTTTTCCGCAGGCATCCGCAAGCGCTGGCGGAAACGCTGCGTTTTGCCGGCGAGCTGAGCTTCTCGCTCAGTGACCTGCAATACAACTACCCCGACGAGCCGACGGAATCGGGCCTCGGGCCACAGGCCGAGCTGGAAAGGCTGGCCAAGGAGGGGGCCGCCATCCGCTACCCCTCGGGCGTGCCCGCTTTTGTGACGCAGCGCATCGAGGAGGAGCTCGCTCTGATCGAGCGCCTGAACTACGCGCGCTATTTCCTGACTGTCTACGACATCGTCAAATTCGCCCGCAACCAGAACATTCTCTGCCAGGGGCGCGGCTCCGCCGCCAACTCGATCGTCTGCTTCTGCATCGGCATCACCGAAGTTGGCCCGGACAAGATCGACACGCTTTTCGAGCGCTTCATTTCCGAAGAAAGAAACGAGCCGCCCGACATCGACGTCGATTTCGAGCATGAAAAGCGCGAGGAGGTCATCCAGTACATCTATTCCAAATACAGCACCAAGCGCACCGCGCTGGCCGCCGCCGTCGTCAGCTACCGCGGCCGCTCGGCAATGCGCGAAGTGGCCAAGGCGATGGGCCTGTCGGACGACGTCCGGAGCGCGCTGTCCAGTTCGATCTGGGGCTGGTCGACCTCGGAGCTCGGCGAAAAGGAGACAAAAGCCGGCGGCCTCGATCAGACCGATCCCTCGACAAGGCATGTGATCGAATGCGCCAACGAGATCATGGGCTTTCCCCGCCATTTGTCGCAGCATGTCGGCGGTTTCGTCATCACAAGGGACCGGCTCGACGAGATCGTACCCATCGTCAAGACGGCGATGGACGAGCGCAAGATGGTCGAGTGGGACAAGGACGACCTCGACGCGGTGAAAATCCTTAAAGTGGACGTGCTGGCGCTCGGCATGCTGACCTGTCTGCAGCGCGCCTTCACCCTGCTCCAGGATCATTATCCCGAGGCGCGGGACGCATATGGCCAACCCTATGTGTTGGCCACTCTCCCGGCCGAGGACAAACATGTCTACGACATGATCTGCCGCGCCGACACGATCGGCGTCTTCCAGATCGAATCGCGCGCGCAGATGTCGATGCTGCCGCGGCTGCGGCCGAAAAACTTCTACGATCTCGTCATCGAGGTGGCAATCGTGCGGCCCGGCCCGATCCAGGGTGACATGGTCCACCCTTATCTGCGCCGCCGGCAAGGCAAGGAAAAGCCCGAATACCCGAAGCCGGAACTGGAAAAAATACTCGGCAGGACGCTGGGCGTGCCGCTGTTCCAGGAACAGGCAATGAAGATTGCCATCGTTGCCGGCGGCTTCAGGCCGGGCGAGGCCGATGAATTGCGCCGCGCCATGGCCACCTTCAAGCGCACCGGCACGATCGGCAATTACCGCAAGAGGATGGTCGACGGCATGGTTGCCAAGGGCTACGAAAAAGACTTCGCCGAGCGCTGCTTCAAGCAGATCGAGGGCTTTGGCGAATACGGCTTTCCCGAAAGCCATGCCGCCTCCTTCGCCCTGCTGGTCTATGCCTCCTGCTGGTTCAAGACCTTCTATCCCGACGTGTTCTGCGCCGGGATTCTGAATTCCCAGCCGATGGGTTTTTACCAGCCGGCTCAGCTTGTCCGCGACGCGCATGATCATGGCGTCGAGATCCGAGAGGTCGACGTCAACTTTTCCGGTTGGGATTGCGCCTTGGAGCAATCGCCTTTCGATCTGGCCCGCATTCTCGACCGCCATATCCAAATGCGCGGTGTCATCCGGACAAGCCATGCCGTCCGGCTTGGCTTTCGCCAGGTCAAAGGCCTGTCGAAGGAGCGCATGGAAGCATTTGTGGTGAGGCGCGGCGACGGCTACACATCCGTGCGCGATGTCTGGCTGCGCTCGGGCCTCAACGTCGACGAGATCGAAAAGCTGGCGCATGCCGACGCCTTCCGCTCGCTTGGATTGAACCGCCGCGACGCTCTATGGGCGGTCCGCGCGCTCGACGGCAAGAGTGCCGCCGAAAAGCTGCCGCTGTTCGATCAGCCGGCGATCCGCTTGCGCGATCTCGAGCCTGAAACCCGGCTCCCGACAATGCCGCTCGGCGAGCACGTCGTCCACGACTACCGCTCGCTCGGCCTGTCGCTGAAGGCGCACCCGGTCGCCTTCCTGCGTCAAAGGCTGGATCGGTCCGGCGTCACGCCCAATGCGCGGCTCGGCCAGGTGCGGGACGGCCGGCGCGTTTCGGTCGCCGGCCTCGTGCTGGTGCGGCAGCGGCCCGGCAATGGCAAGGCGATTTTCCTGACGCTGGAAGACGAGCATGCGGTCGCCAACATCATTTTCTGGGAAAGGACTTTCGACCGCTTCCGCCCCATCGTCATGGGCGCACGTCTCATCCGCGTCACCGGCAAGCTGCAATCGGAATCGGACGTCATCCATATCGTCGCCGAGAAGGTCGAGGATCTGACGCCGTGGCTGTCGGTGCTGCTGGAAGAGGCAGGACCTGAGCCTTCGAGCCGTACAGACGAGGCTCGGCCGGGCAGCATCGCGCAAACGGAATTATTGGGAAAGGCGGAGAAGGTCATGCCCAAGGGACGCAATTTTCAATAGGCCCCCTGTCTTCGTCAGAGCATTGCTGCGGTGCGGAATTTGATGACGGCAGGACAGAGGGGGGCGCGAAGGATCGCTGCGGAGCGGCCCTTATTCCGAGCCACCCAGGCGCGGCGGTGGCATGGCATCGTCTATGGCGATGACCCGCGCCTCCGATGGCAGCATGATAGGAATGCCGTCCCGCACCGGATAGGCAAGCTTTGCCACCCGCGAGACAAGCTCGCCGCGCTCCGGATCCCAGGCAAGCGGCCCCTTGGTCAGCGGGCAGGCCAGCAGTTCCAGCAGCTTGGGATCGACAGTCCTGTTCCCGTCACGTCCATCCGCCATTCGATCCGTCCTTCCACAAGGCAACCGCTTCGGGGTTTCGCGCGCGGACTTCCCTTCTCCCCTTGTAGGAGAAGGTGGCCGAGCGAATCTCGGTCGGATGAGGGGTGTTCCAGCTTGGCACCGACGGCACTCCGTCCAGCACCCCTCAACCGTCTCGGCGCTACGCGCCGATCCACCTTCTCCCACAAGGGGAGAAGGCAAGAGCCTACTGCAAACTCGAACCGAAATCCTCATTGTCGCGCGCCAGCGCCATTTCGGTGATGGCGATCAGCGTTTCGGCACGTGTCTTTAGATCGGCCGCTTCGAGCAGCGCCTGTTTCTCGGCCGGCCCGTAGGGCGCCATCATCGACAGCGCGTTGACCAGCATGGCGTTTTCGGCGCGGCTGACGCTTTCCCAGTCGGCCTCCAGATCGTTGGCCTGCAGATAGGCGCGAAACGCTTTGAGCAGCGCCGGCCGGTCGATCTCGGCTTCCGCCTGGTCGTCGTCGAGATCGGTGAGAAAGGGTGCCAACCGGCACTGGCGAAACGGCGTCCTGACGGTGAGTTCCTGGACAATGCGGAACCGGCACACGCCCTGCAGCGAAATCAGATAACGACCGTCGCCGCTCTCGGACAGCGCGATGATGCGCCCGGCACAGCCGACATTGCAGAGTTCCGGCTCGCCGTCGGGACGCAGCGCACCGTCGAGGCTGGGCTGGATCATGCCGATCAGCCGCGCCCCGGCGATCGCCTCATCGACCATCTGCAGATAGCGCGGCTCGAAGATGTTGAGCGGCATGCGGCCTCCCGGCAGCAGCAATGCGCCCTCAAGCGGAAAGATCGGCATGGTCGACGGTAAGTCCGCAGCGAGTCGGTAATGCGCGTTTCCCGCCTGCACCTCAATCCTCCGATCGCTTCGTCAGGAAGCGCACCAAACCCGTCTCCTCCCGGCCGGCACAAGGCGCGACACCGGAAACCCGAAATCGAATGCCGTCCGAAAACCTAATCTGGCGCAGCCGCCGCCGACCGCAAGCCCGCCGGACAAAACAGTCTGCGCCGGCTCAGGAAAACAGCAGCGACGACAGTTTGCGCCGTGCCGACAGCGTTGCCTCGTCGGTCATGCCCCATGCCTCGAAGAGCTGCAGCAACTGGGTTCTGGCGCCATCGTCGTTCCACGAGCGGTCGGCCTTGATGATCGCCAGCAGATTGTCGGCCGCCGCCATGCGATCACCCTTGGCGTTCTGGATCATCGCAAGCTCGAACCGCGCCTGGTGATCCCCGGGATTTTCGGCCAGCCGCCGTTCCAGTTCCGCCGGATTGCCGAGCACTGCTGCTTGCGCGGCGAGCGCCATCTTGGCGCGCAGCGCGGCGAACTGCGGCGCATCCTTCTTTGCCTCCGGCGCCCGCGCCAGCATCGCATCGGCACCTTCGGTATCGCCGGCCTCGAACAGCAGATCGCCCAAGCCGGCGATCGCCTCGATCGTCTCCGGCGCCTGTTCCAGGATAGCGTCGTAGATGTCGGCCGCGGTCTGCACGTCACCGGCCTCGCGCGCCTCGGCGGCCGCGGCCAGCGCCTCGGCCACTTGCGGTGCGCCACCATCCTTGCCGCCGACCTTCTGGATGAATTGCGTGATCTGGCTCTCGGGAATGGCGCCCATGAAGCCGTCGACCGGCTGGCCGTCCTTGAAGGCAATGACCGCCGGTATCGACTGGATGCCGAGCTGGCCGGCGATCGATGGATGGTCGTCGATGTTCATCTTGACCAGCTTGACCTTGCCGCCGGCGGCTTTCACCGCCTTTTCCAGCAGCGGGGTCAATTGCTTGCAGGGGCCGCACCATGGCGCCCAGAAATCGACCAGCACCGGCTGGCGGCGCGATTCCTGGATGACGTCGGCGGCAAATCCAGCGGTCGTGGTGTCCTTGATGACGTCGGCCGGCACCTCCGCAAGTGCGACCTTCTCACGCGCGGCATCGGTGCCGCCATACTGCATGGTGGTGGCATACTGACCGCCATTGCTGCCAAATGGGCGGCCAAAGGGGTTGCTATCGCTCATCTCGTCGCCCTTTCGGTCGCGCCGCCGGCCAAGGGACAGGCGCAACATCCTTCTTCAGAACCCGGTTTCAGTCACCCATGTGGCGATCATGCCGAGACTTTCAAGATAACAGCATCATGTCCGGTTGCCTCGACGAATTTGACCAGGTCCGTGGCGGCGATGGAAGTCGTCGCCTCATTGGTCAGCGGGTGGGCGTTGACCACAGCATGGCTCATCAGCTCCTCGTCGAGAACGACCTTGACCCTTCGCTCCGTGTCGTTGATCAGCCCGAAAACGGTGACCGCGCCCGGGACGACGCCGAGAAGCTCCATCAGCATCTCCGGCCGGCCGAAAGACACGCGGCCCGCGGCGCCGATCAGATGATGGATCTGCTTTAGATCGACCACCGCCTCCTCGCCGACGCTGACCAGGAAGAAATTATCTTTCTTGTCCTTGAGGAACAGGTTCTTGGTGTGGCCGCCGGCGATCTCGCCGCGCAGCACCTGCGAATCGGCGACAGTGAACAGCGGCGGATGCCGCTGTGTCGATACCTCGATCCCGAGTCCGGCAAGAAAGGCGAAAAGGTCGGCTTCGGTCTTCGGCATCGGTCTTTCTTCTGATGGCCCGCTTTCAACGGCTTGTTCGGCCTACGCCGTTTACGGCCAATGATGCGGCCAAGACAAGCCCGTCGCGCAATGCAGGGGTGATTGCCTTGCGACGTGTCGCGGGACGGCTTGTCCGCATTGCCGGCGAAGCAAAAAGCCTGCGAATTCCCTGTTGCAATCGCCGCGCTCTTCAGCCATATAGGCGCGGCTTGCGGCCCGAAAGCCGCGCGAGCGGGTGTAGCTCAGGGGTAGAGCACAACCTTGCCAAGGTTGGGGTCGAGCGTTCGAATCGCTTCACCCGCTCCAGTTTCTCTCAAGGGAAATCAAGCATCGAAAAGCCGCGGTCCGCCGCGGCTTTTTCGCATTTGGGCGGCACAGGACGCACTTGCCAGCAGGCGCTGCGGTCGCGCCAAGTACGCTGCAGATAGAATTCAGGACTTTTGCGTGTCGTCCTCGGACCAAGGTCCGTCTTGCAGAATGCTCTATTTGAACGGAACTTGTTGGACAGCGGGCTCCACTTTGGAAAGTCCTCACGTTTCTCACTGGAACCCATCCTGGCGGGAGGGCCACTCGAAGGAGGAATTATGAAAACGCGCACCTATCTATTCGCAGCGGCGGCCGCTCTCACCCTTGTCGCGTCTCCGGTCCTCGCTGCCCCCGGCGGCAATGGCGGCGGGAACGGCAATGGCGGCAGCCACGGCAACGGCGGAAACTCGGCTGGGGCCGGCTCGCAGGGACACGGAGCCGCCACCTCGGCCGCGGCCAAGGACAAGTCGACGACCGGAGTTGCTCATGCAATGGCGGTCGTTGCCACGACACCGGCCTCACCGCAGGCCACCCTGGCCTTGCAGGCAGCGCTGGATAGGAAGGCCGCGAAAGACGCGGCAAACACTGCCGACGACACCTCTGACGAAACCGAGTAAGCATTCGAAACTGACAACTTGTCGCGTTGAAAGCCGTGGTTCGCCGCGGCTTTTTTTCGTTTCCCCGCCTGGCGTTCGAACTCTCAAGGCCTTTGATGCATGTCGCGCAAAACTGTGCAGCGGTTTTGCGACACCGACATGCATGAAACAAGAACCTGAAGCGCGTCGCATGAGGCCGGTCGAACGCAACGCGCTTTTAGGGTCGGCAGGTCAACAGCGCTTCCAGAAAAAAGCTGCTCCACAGCGGCACTGAAGCTACGCTGAGGCCAAACGCCGCCGCATCGGCGTCGGATTCGATTGCATGCGAGGAGATCCCGTGACCGGCTTTGTCGACCGAGAACGCGCAACAGACCTGATGCAGCGTGCCAATATCGAGGCATTGGTGCTTTGCGAGCCTGAGGCATTCCAATATGCCACCGGCGCCTGGATCGGCCCGGCCGGCCTGTTCCGCCGGGCCGGCGCCGGTTTCGTGGTCATCCCGAGACGAGACGACCTGCCGATCGGCGTAGTGGTTGCCGATTTCCAGGCTGCCCAGCTCCGGGCGGCGGTGGCGGATGCCGTGGTGCGCACGCATCCGATCTGGATCGAATCCGCGTCGCTTGAGCCGGCGACGGCCGGCCGGCCCGTTGCGCAGCGCATCGAGGCCGGCCTGGTTGGCCGCGCCCCCGGTTTTGCACGTCCAGCGACCTTTGAGCTTGCCCGCTCTGTCCGCGAGCTGAAGACGATGCTCGCCGAATTCGGGCTGGAGCGTGCAACGCTCGGCATCGAGCTGGATTTTGTCTCGGCCAGCGATTTGTCCGCGATGCAGGCGATGTTGCCCGGCACGGCCCTGGTCAACGGCTCGCCGATCCTCGACAGGCTGCGGGCAATCAAATCGCAAAGCGAGATCGACCTTCTGCAGCAGGGCATCGTCCTGTCGGAAGCCGGCCTGTCGCGGCTGCAGCAGCATGCAGCGGTCGGCATGCGTCAGTCGGATCTGGTCGCGCTCTACCGGCAAGGCATCGCCGATGCAGCCGCCGGGTTATCGCAACAAATCGCGACGGCCGAATACGTCACGCTGGGCGCTCGCCCAAAAAGCGCCGATGCGGTCGCCGCCGCCGGCGATCCGCTGAAGGCCGACATGGTCTGCAGCGTGAACGGCTATGCTTCGGACATGTCGCGGAATTTCACCTTCGGGCCGCCGTCGCCCGAACAGGCCGAATTGCATGCGATAGCCGAACGCGCCTTCGCCGATGGGCTTGCCGCGCTTATGCCCGGAAAGTCGTTCGCCGCCGTTCATCGCGCCGCCAGCGAAAGCCTGGCGCGCCAGGGCCTGCGTTCCTATCGCCGCGGCCATTTCGGCCACAGCGTCGGCCATTCCGTGTTTTCCGAGCAATGGCCGTTCATCTCGGCCGACAGCGATGTCGTGATCGAAGCCGGCATGGTGCTGGCATTCGAGATCCCGCTCTACATCGACGGTCTCGCCAGCTTCAATCTCGAAGACCAGTTCCTGATCACCGCGAACGGGCCGCTGCCGATGAACCGCTTGCCGAGGCGCCTGGAGACTGTAGGCTGAATCCAGCCGGCCCCTTATCTGGCGCCGGCCACGCCCCTGCGGAAATCCGACGGCGACATGCCGGAAAGCTTGCGGAACGACTTGTTGAAGGCGCTGAGCGAGCCGAAACCCGATTCCATGGCGACGCGCAGTACATTGGCATCCTGATGCATCAGCAGCGCCTGCGCGTAGCTGAGGCGCAGCAAATTCACATATTCGTTGAGCGTCATGCCGGTCGATTTCTTGAAGATGCTCATGGCGTATTTGGGATGGATGTCGGCCGCCGCGGCAATGTCGACGCAATCGATCTCGTAGAGGAAATTCTCGGCGATGAAGTCGCACATGCGCCCGACATTGCGCAGCGATTGCTGATCGAAGGGACTGCCTATCTCCTGTTCGACCGGAGTTTCGGGCACGAGCCGGTAAGGCTCGAAGCGCACCCGCTCCAGCCGCAGCAAAAGCTCGTTGACGGCATGCTCGGCCTTGACCGGGTCGCCGGAGCGGGCATAGCGGTTCCAGCGCTCGAAATTGTGGTCGTCCGACCGGTCGGTGGCGTCGGTTACCAGCGTCGCGCCCGTCATCAGCCTGTTGCGGACGTCGACCGGCAAATGCAGCCGGAAGAAATGCACCAGCGGCAGATGCGCGCCGGCATAGATGGCATCGTCGGAGGCTTCGTCCATCTGGTGCGGCAGGCCACCCCAGAACAGACACATGTCGCCAGCAGAGAGCGAAAGCTCGTGCCCGTCCATGCGGTAATGCACGGCCCCGCGCACGATGAAATTCACCTCGACCTGGGCGTGCCAATGCGGCTTGAGCATCACCAGGGGCTGGGTGTGAAACATCTGCAGCAGCAGCGGCAGGCCCTCCACGCTGCTGGCGCCAGGCTGGTAAAACGGCCTTTCCGGCATCTTACTTTCCGCTCATTTCTTATTCCCTTTGTCGCGGACAAGGCTTTCCCGAGGCCTAGTCTAGCCACGCTCGCAAACAGAGAGCAACTGAAATGGGAGGATTTCAATGCGCATAAAATTGACCTGCGCCGCGCTCGCGCTTGCCTTGGGCTCCAGCCCGGCCTTTGCGCAGTCCGGTGAAATCACGATCTGGAGCTGGAATATCGCCGCTTCGTCGCTGAAGGCCACCATAGCGGGCTTCAACAAGCAGTTTCCCGACATCAAGGTCACGGTCGAGGACCTCGGCAACCAGCCGACCTACGACAAGTCGATCGCCGGCTGTGCCGCCGGTGGCGAGGGCCTGCCGGACATCGTGACGATCGAGAACGGCGAAGCGGAAAACTACTGGAGCCAGTTCCCGGATTGCTTCGTCGACCTGCACACGCTCGGCTACACCGCGGAAGACCAGGCAAAATTCCCCGACTTCAAGCGCACCGAGCTCGAGGTGGACGACAAGGCCTATGCGATGCCGTGGGATTCGGGGCCGGTGGCGATGTTCTACCGACGCGACTTCTACGAGAAGGCCGGCGTCGATCCGTCCTCGATCAAGACCTGGGACGATTTCATCGCTGCCGCCAAGAAGATCCAGGCCGCCAATCCCGGCGTCACGATGACCAACGCCGATTTCAACGGCGATTCCGAATTCTTCCGCATGATCTCCAACGAGCAGGGCTGCGCCTACTTCTCCGCCGATGGTCAATCGATCACGGTCAACCAGCCCAAATGCGTCGATGCCATGACCAAGATCAAGGAGATGAAGGACGCCGGCATCATTTCCTCTGCCGACTGGAGCACCAAGATCACCAACAACACCGCCGGCAAGGTCGCCACGCAGATGTATGGCGGCTGGTATGAAGGCACTGTGCGCACCGAATCGCCCGATGGGACAGGCAAATGGGGCGTCTATTTGATGCCGAGCCTGACCGCCGACGGTCCGCGCGCCGCCAATCTCGGCGGCTCCTCGCTCGCCATCACCTCGGTGTCGAAGAACAAGGAAGCCGCCTACGCCTATCTGAAATACACGCTAGGGACGAATGAGGGCCAGATCACCATGCTGAAAGGCTTCGGCCTGGTGCCGTCGCTGATTTCGGCGCTCAACGACCCTTATGTCTCCGAGGGCCTGCCCTATTGGGGTGGCCAAGCCGTGTGGAAGGACATCCTCGGCACCCTGCCCAAGGTCGTCCCCAGCCGCGGTACGCCGTTCCAGAGCGACGCCGAAATCATCATCCGCGCGGTGCAGACCAAATATCTGGCCGGGGGCTATCCCGACGCCAAGGCAGCGCTCGACGATGCCGCAAGCCAGATCGCCGCGGCGACCGGCCTGCCGGTCAAGTCGTGATCTGACACGGAATGATCCCAGAGTCAGTTACCGGGCGCTTGCGCTGCCCCTCACCCTTACCCTCTCCCCGTGAAGAACGGGGAGAGGGGGTCACCAGCGTTGCGGCCCAGCCCCTTCTCCCCGTCACTTACGGGGAGAAGGTGCCGGCAGGCGGATGAGGGGCGGCACCGGCCTTCGAACAAGCCGCCGTTTGCGGCGCCGCATCACCTGAAACATCAACACCGCGCGCCCCAGCAGGCGAAAGCAGAAAGGAGGAGAACGATGCGCTACCAGAACGCCACGGCGTATCGCTTCCTTGCGCCCTATCTGCTGATCTTCTCGATCTTCTGGCTGTGGCCGATCATCGATTCCTTCCTGATCTCGTTCCAGGCGACGCGCACCGTGCCGTGGCGGTTCGCGCCGACCTTCAACTGGGGCCGGCTGATCGGCGATCCGGCCTTCTTCAATGCCTTGAAGAACACATTGCTGATCCTTGTCATCCAGGTGCCGGTGATGATTTCGCTAGCGATTGTGATGGCGGTGCTTTTGAACTCGCCGCTGCTCAAGGCGCGTGGCCTGTTCCGCTTTGCCTTCTTCGCGCCGGTCGTGGTCGGCGAGGTCGCCTATTCGGCGGTTTTCCGGCTGATGTTCAATCTGGACTACGGCATCATCAACAAATTGCTGAACAGCATCGGCCTGCCCAACGTCGACTGGTTTACCAACGTCACCCCGGCGATGGCGGTCATCATGATGGCGGTGACGTGGCGCTGGGCCGGCTACAACGCCATCATCCTGCTCGCCGGCCTGCAGTCCATCCCCGAGGATGTTTACGAGGCGGCGACCCTGGACCGGGTCAGCAAGGTCAAACAGTTCTTCTACATCACGCTGCCGCTGCTCAAGCCGATCATCGTGTTCTGCGCCGTGCTGTCGATCATCGGCACCATGCAGCTGTTCACCGAGCCCTTCCTAATCACCGAGCGCGGCGGGCCGGGCGGCGGCACCGAAACGCTCGGGCTGCTGCTTTATCGCCAGGGCTTCCGGTCGCTCAATTTCGGCTACGCTTCGGCCATCGCCTACACCATGGCCGGACTGGCGATTGCCATTTCGCTGGTGCAGATATGGCTGACGAGGGAACCGAAATGACCTCGCGCTCCCCAATCAGCCATTCCCGGGTCGGCCGTTCCCAGGCCAGATTGGGCCGCAGCATCGCGCTGCATCTGTTCCTGACGCCGCTGGCGCTGGTCTGGCTGTTTCCGCTGTGGATGATGGTGGTCTTTTCCACGATGCCCGACAACGGCATCTTCAGCCCCGACATCGAGCTTTTGCCGCACGGCAATTTCCTCGACAATGTCAGCAATCTGCAGCGCGGCACCAATTTCATCGGTGCCATCGGCATCTCCGTCTCGGTGGCGGTGACCTACACCTTCCTGTCGGTGATGCTGACCTCGATGGCCGGCTGGGCGCTGGCGCGTTACAACTTCTTCGGCAAGGGCATGGTCGTCGCCATCATCTTCGGCACCATCACGCTGCCCTATGCGGTCGTGCTGATCCCGCAATTCATCATGGTGGCGCGCGACTTCAAGCTCGCCAACACCTGGGTGGCGCTGATCGTGCCGCCGCTGTTCAATTCGCTGGGCGTGCTCTTCATGCGGCAGAGCTTTTCGATGATGCCGCACGAACTGTTCGACGCCGCCAAGGTCGAGGGCGTCAAGGAATGGCGGATATTCCTGTTCGTCGCACTGCCTCTGGCGCGGCCGATGCTGGCAGCGCTCGCCATCATCCTGTTCCTTGCCTCCTGGAACAACTATCTCTGGCCGCTGCTGATCAATTCCAAGCCGGGCGCAATGACCGCGCCCGTGGCGCTCGGCACGCTGATCGGTCTCACCAAGGTGTCCTGGGGCGGCATCATGGCGGGCGCGGTGATGCTGACGGCGCCAATGCTCGTCGTGTTCGTGCTTCTGCAGCGCCATTTCGTCGCCGGCATCGCCGCCGGCGCTATCAAGTAAGGATCAGCATGGCGGCAGTCACACTCAAAAACGTCATCAAGCGCTTCGGCGTCTTCGAGATCGTCCACGGCGCCAATATCGATATCGATGACGGCGAATTCGTCGTCTTCGTCGGCCCTTCCGGCTGCGGCAAGTCCACGCTGCTCCGGATGATCGCCGGGCTCGAGGACATCAGCGACGGCGAGATCGCCATTGGCGGCAAGGTGGTGAACGACGTCGAGGCGGCCGATCGCGGCATCGCCATGGTGTTCCAGTCCTACGCGCTCTATCCGCACATGACGGTTGAGCAGAATCTGAGCTTCGGCCTGAGAATGACCGGCAACCCCAAGGCAGATACCGAGCGGCGGGTGAAGCGGGCTTCCGAAATCCTGCGCATCGCCGAGCTGATGAAGCGGCGGCCGCGGCAATTGTCGGGCGGCCAGCGCCAGCGCGTCGCCATCGGCCGCGCCATCGTGCGCGAGCCGCAAGTGTTCCTGTTCGACGAACCGCTCAGCAATCTCGATGCCGAGCTCCGGGTGCAGATGCGCGTCGAGATATCGCGCCTTCACAAGGAGCTTGGCGTTACCATGGTCTATGTGACGCACGACCAGACCGAGGCGATGACGCTGGCCGACAGGATCGTCGTGCTCAACGCCGGTAATATCGAGCAGATCGGCGCGCCGCTCGATCTCTACGACGACCCCGCCAACCGCTTCGTTGCCGGCTTCGTCGGCTCGCCGAAGATGAATTTTCTGGCGGCGAAAGTGGTCGGAACCGACAACAGCGCGGCGATCGTGGAGCTGGTCAACCATCGCGGCGTGCGACTGCGCAAGCCGCTTTCCGATGCCTTGCCTGCGATAGGCGGCGATGTCGTGGTTGGCGTGCGGCCGGAGCATTTCTTCGACGCCGGCCAGGGCGATTGCGACCTTACCCTCAAGGCCGACGTCGCCGAGCACTTGGGATCGGTGAGCTATGTCTATGCCAATTCCGGGACCGGGGGCGGGCGCGAAGAACTGATCATCGAGCGCGAGGCCTCACGGCATCGCGCCAACGGCGACGACCTGGTGGTGTCGATCAAGGCCGACCGCTCGCTTCTCTTCGACGCCACCGGCGCACGCATTCGCTAACCCATCTTTCTTTTGTCCGATCGCGATTGCTCGCGGCCACCCCACGGAGATTTGACATGACTTCCAAACCAGAAAAAATTCGCTGGGGCATTCTCGGGCCCGGCAACATCGCCAAGGCCTTTGCCGGCGGCGTCGCCCATTCGCGCACCGGCACCTTGGTCGCCTTAGGGGCGCGCAATCCCGGCAAGGCCGGGCTCACCGAGGCTTTCCCCGGCGCCCGCATCCTCGACGGCTACGAGGCTTTGCTTGGCGATCCGGATGTCGACGCGATCTATATTTCGACGCCGCATCCGAGCCATGCCGAATGGGCGATCAAGGCAGCCGAGGCCGGAAAGCATGTGCTTTGCGAAAAGCCGCTTGGCCTGACCGCCTTCGAGGCCGACGCGATGATCCATGCGGCGCGCAAGGCCGGCACCTTTCTCGGCGAAGCCTTCATGTACCGGCTGCATCCGCAGACGGCCAAGCTGGTCGAGCTGATCGGTGCCGGCGCGATCGGCGAGATCAAGATGATCAAATCCAGCTTCGGCTTCGCCATGCCGGGCTTCATGCCGGAGCACCGGCTTTACGCCAAGGATCTTGCCGGCGGCGGCATCCTCGATGTCGGCGGCTATCCCGTGTCGATGGCGCGGCTGATTGCCGGCGCCGCGGCGGGAAAGCCCTTCGCCGAGCCGGACAAAGTGGTGGGTACTGCGCATCTCGGCCAATCCGGTGTCGACGAATGGGCGTCGGCGCTGTTGCATTTTCCAGGCGGCATCGTCGCGGAAGTCTCCTGCAGCATCTCGCTCGCTCAGGACAATGTCTTGCGCATTCTCGGCAGCAAAGGCCGCATCGAGGTGGCGGACTTCTGGTATGCCGGCGGCCAGCAAGGCGGCACCGGCGAAATCCGCATCATCCGTCCGGGTAACACCGAGGTGGTCGAGGTCAAGGAGGACGGCTGGCTTTACGCGTTCGAGGTCGACGCCGCCGGCGAGGCCATTCTCGGCGGGAAGCAGGAGTTCGCCTGGCCCGGCATGGACTGGGCCGACAGTCTCGGCAATCTGCGCGTGCTCGATAAATGGCGATCCGCAATCGGGCTCGAATACGACATCGAGAAACCGGCAAAGCGCGTCAACACGATCTCCGGACGGAAGCTGCGCTCCGGCGGGACCGCGATCCCCAAGCGCGGCATCCCGGGCCTGCCGCGGCCGGCCTCATGCCTGGCGCTCGGCTTCGAGGATTTCCGCACCTTTTCGTCGGGCGCCATCCTGCTCGACGCCTATTTCGAAGCCGGCGGCAATCTGTTCGACACCGCCTTCGTCTATGGCTCCGGCTATACCGAGACGCTGCTTGGCCAATGGCTGAAGAACCGCGGCGTGCGCGAGCAATCGGTGGTTATTGGCAAGGGCGCGCACTCGCCGCTCTGCTATCCCGACGTCATCGGCAAGCAGCTCACCCAGTCGCTCGAGCGGTTGCAGACGGACCATATCGACGTCTATTTCATGCATCGCGACAATCCGGATGTGCCGGTCGACGAATTCGTCGATGCAATGGACCGCGAGGTCAAGGCCGGCCGCATCCGCGGTCCGTTCGGCGGCTCGAACTGGACGATGGAACGCATGGACGAGGCGATTGCCTATGCCGAGCGCACCGGCAAGCAGAAGCCCGGCGCACTTTCCAACAATTTCTCATTGGCCGAGATGCTGGTGCCGATCTGGGCAGGCTGCGTCACCTCCTCCAGCGACGCGTGGAAGACCTGGCTTACCGCCCGGCAGATGCCGAATTTCGCCTGGTCGAGCCAGGGCCGCGGCTTCTTCACCGACCGCGCCGGCCGCGACCGGCGCGACAATGAGGAGTTGGTCCGGGTCTGGTACTCGGACAAGAATTTCGGCCGTCGCGACCGTGCCATCGAGCTCGCCAAGCGGCTGGACAAAAGCCCGATCCACGTCGCGCTCGCCTACGTCCTGGCGCAGCCCTTCCCGTCCGTCCCGCTGATCGGGCCCCGCTCGCTCGACGAATTGGAAGACAGCCTCCAGGCGCTCGACATCTCACTTTCGCCGGACGATCTTGCATGGCTGGATAGCGGTTCGGATCAGGCCCGCGCGCGGGCCTGACAGCAGCGGCAGTCGCTTCAACCTTGCGCTGCGCCATAGCTTCCGGACTGTTTGCGCTGCCCTCACCCTCTCCCGCAAAGAACCGGGACAGGGTAAGAATGGCGGCAGCGCAAACGTCACTGGAAGATAGGGAAGACAGATGCTCGACATTTCACCGTCGAAACAGGCGGCCACCTGGCTCGGTTCTTTTGCGCGAGCGCTCGAAGCGGGCGACGTCGAGGCCGCAACCAATCTGTTCGTCGAGGATTGCTACTGGCGCGATCTTTTGACCTTCACCTGGAACATCAAGACGATGGAGGGGGCGGCCGCGATCCGCGAGATGCTGGCGGCGACGCTGGCAACCACAAGGCCTGCTCAATGGCAGCTCAGCGGCGAAGCCACCTCGGACGAAGGCACCATCGAAGCCTGGTTTTCTTTCGAGACGTCATCGGCGTGGGGCCAAGGCATCATGCGCCTCAGGGACGGCAAGTGCCGGACGCTGTTCACGGCGATGAGCGATCTCAAGGGGTTTGAAGAGCGCAAAGGCCCGGCGCGGCCGCTGGGCGTCCGCCACAAGGCCGATCCGGAACGCGAAACCTGGCTGGAGGCAAGGCGCCGCGAGGCGCGTGACCTCGGCGTTAGCCAGCAGCCCTATTGCCTGGTCATCGGCGGCGGCCAGGGCGGCATCATGCTGGGGGCGCGGCTCAGGCAATTGGGCGTGCCGGCCATCGTCATCGAGAAGAACGCCCAGGCCGGCGATTCCTGGCGCAGCCGCTATCGCTCGCTCGTGCTGCACGACCCGGTCTGGTACGACCATCTGCCCTACATCCCGTTTCCGGAAAACTGGCCGGTGTTCACCCCCAAGGACAAGATGGGCGACTGGCTGGAGATGTATACGCGCGTCATGGAGCTCAATTACTGGACCTCTACGGCATGCGTCAGTGCCTCCTATGACGAGACCGAAAAGGTCTGGACGGTCGAGCTCGACCGCGCCGGCGAGCGCATCACGCTGAAGCCCAGGCACATCGTCTTCGCGACCGGTGCTTATGGCCCGCCCAGGCGCATCGACCTGCCGGGTGCCGAGGTCTTTCAGGGCGAGATCCTGCATTCCAGCCAGTATTCCAACGGCGAGAAATTCCGCGGCAAAAGGGTCGCCGTCATCGGCGCGGCAAGTTCCGGCCATGACGTCGGCGTCGATCTCTGGGAGAGCGGCGCCGAGGTGACCATGGTCCAGCGGTCGCCGACGACGGTGGTCAAGTCGGACACGCTGATGGAGATCGGCTTCGAGATCTTCTCGGAAAAGGCGCTGGCCCGCGGCATCACCACTGAAAAGGCCGACATGATCGTCGCCTCGACGCCGTTCGCGCTGCTGCCGCAAGGCCAGCGGGCGCTTTACGACGTCATCAAGGCGCGCGATGCTGCCTTCTACGACCGCTTGCGCAGCGCCGGCTTCGCCATCGATTTCGGCGACGACGAGACTGGGCTCCTGATGAAGGCCTACCGCACCGGCTCGGGCTTCTACATCGACGTCGGCGCCTGCGATCTGATCATCGACGGCGAGATCGGCATCCGTAGCGGCGTCGGGATCAAGTCGCTGACGCCGACAGGCATCCTCTTCGACGACGGCACGGAACTGGCGGCCGACGCAATCATCGCCTGCACCGGCTATCTCTCGATGAACGAGACAGTGGCGGCGATCGTTTCGCGCGAAGTCGCCGACAAGGTCGGGCCGTGCTGGGGGATTGGCTCGGGCGTGAAAGGCGACCCGGGTCCGTGGCAAGGCGAGTTGCGCAACATGTGGAAGCCGACAGCGCAGGAAGCGCTGTGGTTCCACGGCGGCAATCTTGCGCTGTCGCGCTTCTATTCAAAATTCGTGGCGCTGCAGATCAAGGCGCGCATGGAAGGCATTCCGACGCCAGTCTATGGAGCGCCGGTGCGATAGGGCCGCCTTTCCCTTCTCCCCTTGTGGGAGAAGGTGGATCGGCGCGTAGCGCCGAGACGGATGAGGGGTGTTGGACGGATCGCCGTGGGTGCCAAGCTGGAGCACCCCTCATCCGTCGCCTTCGGCGACACCTTCTCCCACAAGGGGAGAAGGGGAGCCACATCGCCGTCAATCGTGGCTATGTCCGAAATGCCGGCTCGCCACCTCGACATGCGTGTCGTGCGCATGCGCTTCGAAGCGCTCGGTCTCGCCGAGATCGTCCACCGCCTCGTTCGGCCACCAGGTGCCGCCGACCACGATGCCGTCCGAGACCAGCCTTTGCTCGGCGACCAGCGAGGCGCCGACCGAATCGACAAAGGTGAAGTGGCCTGGACGCAGACGCAGCACCGCGACGTCACCGACCACGCCAATCGCCAGCCTGCCGAGATCTGGCCTGGCGATCGCTTCCGCTGGCCGCTGCGTTGCGGCGCGCAGCACCTCGACCAGTGGCATGCCGAGCGCCAGCAGTTTCGACATGCAGACCAGGATGTCGAAGGCCGGCCCGTCGACGCAGTAGAGATGCACGTCGCTGCTGATCACGTCCGGCGCCAGACCCTCGCTGAGCATCGCTTTGGCCACCTCGAAATCGAACGAGCCCATGCCGTGGCCGATGTCGAAGATGACGCCGCGCTCGCGCGCCAGCCGCATATCCGGCCGCACCGCCCCCGAGGCGAAGACCGGCGCGTTGGGAAACGGCCGGAAGCAGTGGGTGAGGATGTCGCCCTTGCGCAGCCGCGGCAGCACTTCCGAGCGGCCGGGCGGCGGCTCGTCTATATGCGCCATCAGCGGCAGGCCGGCCTTGTCGGCGGCTTCGAGCGCGAGATCGACCGGCGCGATGCCGCTGGTGCCACCGGCATGGCGACCCGAGCGGACCTTGACACCGACAACCACGTCCGCGTGCTCGCGCGCCGCCGCCACCGTTTCGCGCGGTTCGCAGAGCCGGAGGTCGCTGCACTCGCCGACCGCCACGGTCTGCGAGAAGCCGAATATGCCGGCAAAGGAAATGTTGACGTAGGCCAGGATGCGGACTTTCGAGCGCTCTATGACGTGGCGGCGAAAGCCGAGGAAATTGCCGGCGCCGGCGCTTCCGGCATCGATGAAGGTGGTGGTGCCGCTCTTCGCCGCAAGCCGGTCGGCATCGACGCCGAGCGACGTGCCGCCCCAATAGACATGGCTGTGCAGGTCGATCAGGCCGGGCGCGACGATGGAGCCCGTGGCGTCGATGACGCGGGCTGCACGTTCGAAGGGGATTTCGGTGTCGATCGCGGCGATACGGCCGTCGGCAATCGCCAGATCGCGTTGTGCGTCGAGGCCGGACGCCGGATCGATGAGGCGGCCGCCTTTTATCAGGAGATCGAATTGCATTGCGCCTGTCTCCGCTTTTCCGTCAGGCCGGCCTGTAGGCGACGGCTTCGACCTCGATCTTGATGTCGATCATAAGCCGTGACTCCACAGTCGTGCGTGCCGGCGGATCTTTCGGGAAATGCCGGGCATAGACCGTGTTGAAGATGCCGAAGTCGCGCGCGTCCTCGAGCCAGACCGTGGTCTTGATCACATCGTCCAGCGTGCAGCCGGCCAGCGCCAGTGCCGCCTTGATGTTCGACAGCACCTGTTCGGTCTGCTCGGCGATGCCGCCCTTGACCACCAGCCCGTCGCCGCCGACCGGCACCTGGCCGGAGACATAGACGAAATCGCCGGCCCTGACCGCCGGCGACAACGGCACATGGGATTTTCCGAAACACTGCTTGGGCAAGGAGGCCTCCTCTGGAAATCTTGCGTGACCGCCCTTATGCCTGCCACCGCGGTTCTCATCCAACATTTTGGAAGCTATATCGCTTTGCTGCGGGAGCGCCAGCTTGGTCACCACGCTCGGTGACCCTTCGCGCCCCCCTCTGTCCTGCCCTCTTTCCCACTACTTGGCATCTCCCCCACAAGGAGGGAGATTGGCCGTCATCACTGATTTCGCCAACCACCGACCTTGCAAAAGGTGCGCTGCCAGCGAAGCTGCCGATCTCCCCCCAAAAGGGGGAGATGCCCGGCAGGGCAGAGGGGGGCGCTGTCCCGCCAGCGTCTTGACCCGCGACACCAGCCCGCTCAGCGATCGATCCGCGTCGACAGGATGATCGACGACGACGTCCGCTCGACCCCGTCCATGGCGCCGATCTGGTCGAGAAGCGTGTCGAGATCCCTGATCGACGGCGCCTCGACGATGACGATCATGTCGAAATTGCCGCTGACCGAATGCAGCGTCCGCACCGGCGGCAGCGCCTGCAGGCTGCGCACCACCTTGTCGGCAAGCTTGGGCGTGACGGTGAGCAGGACATGCGCCCGCACCAGTCCCTGTTCGTAATCCGGCGAAAGCCTGACGCCGTAGCCGGTGATGGTGCCGCGCTGCTCCAGCCGCTCGATCCGGCTCTGCACCGTCGTCCGTGAGACGCCCAGCCGCCGCGCCAGTTCGGCGGTCGAGGCGCGTGCATTGATGCGCAGCAGGGAAAGCAGCGCCTGGTCGGCATCACTAAGCATTTCGACGAACCTTGCCGGCGCATTGATCAAACAGAGACTGCGTTTTGCACAATCCCACGCTTCCTTTCGACAGGCAAGCTGCGATTCTAGCCGTCTATTTAATATTGGTGCGAGGGACCGGTCATGAAGGAAATCATCGTCGTCGGCGCCGGCAAGATCGGCTCGACCATAGCCGAGATGCTGGCATCCACGGGCGACTACCATGTCACCCTGGTCGACCGCTCGGCTGCGCAGCTCGGCGCGGCCGAACTGCCGGCCGGCGTAGAGACGCTGGAACTCGATATCGAGGCCGTCGGCACCCTCGAAGCCGCCCTGGCCGGCAAGTTCGCGGTGCTCAGCGCTGCGCCCTTCCATCTGACCACGCGCATCGCCGAAGCGGCGGCCAGCGCCGGCGTGCACTATCTCGATCTGACAGAGGACGTCGTCAGCACCAGGCGCGTCAAGGAATTGGCGCGCTCCGGCAACAGCGCCTTCATCCCGCAATGCGGGCTGGCGCCGGGCTTCATCTCGATCGTTGCCAACGATCTCGCCAGCCGCTTCGACACGCTGGAAAGCGTGCGCATGCGGGTTGGCGCGCTGCCGCAATACCCGTCGAATGCGCTGAACTACAATCTGACCTGGAGCACCGACGGCGTCATCAACGAATATTGCGAGCCTTGTGAGGCGATCGTCGAAGGCGAGCTGGTCGAAGTGCCGCCGCTGGAGGAGCGTGAAGAATTCTCGCTCGACGGCGTCACCTACGAGGCATTCAACACCTCGGGCGGGCTGGGCACGCTGGCCGAAACGCTGAAAGGCAAGGTGCGGACGCTGAACTACCGCACCATCCGCTACCCCGGCCACGCCGCGATCATGAAGGCGCTGCTCAACGACCTCGGCCTGCGCCACCGCCGCGACGTGCTGAAGGACATTTTCGAAAGCGCCCTGCCGGCGACGCTGCAGGACGTCGTCATCGTCTTCGTCACCGTCAGCGGCCGCAAGAACGGCCGCCTGCTGCAGGAGACCTACGCCAACAAGATCTACGCCAGGCGTGTCGGCGATACGGTACGCAGCGCCATCCAGATCACCACTGCCTCCGCCATCTGCGCCGTGCTCGACATGCTGGCCGATGGCACCTTGCCGGCAAAGGGCTTCATCAAGCAGGAGGACATCGCGCTCGACGCCTTCCTGGCCAACCGCTTCGGCCGCGCCTACGCGCAGCACGAGATGGTTAGCCGACTGGCGGGTTGAGCTGCGTAATCTCCCCCCTTGAGGGGGGAGATGTCGGCGAAGGCGACAGAGGGGGTCGCCTCGCGTAGAGCGCTAACCTCCGACTGTCGTAAGGGAGGTCGAATCCAGTCGAACCGACCCCCTCTGGCCTGCCGGCTATCTCGCCCTCAAGAGGGGAGATCACCCTGCCCTCAAATATGCACCGCCCGCCCGAGCGCCTTCAGCGCCGCTTCCTGAAAACCCTCCCCTTGCGTCGGGTGGGCGTGGATGGTGCCGGCAATGTCCTCCAGACGCGCGCCCATTTCCAGGGCCAGGCCGAAGGCCGTCGACAGTTCCGACACGCCTTGGCCGACCGCCTGGATGCCGAGCACCAGATGGTTGTCGGCGCGGGCAACGACCCGGACAAAGCCCTCCTCACCCATCTTCGTCATCGCCCGGCCATTGGCGGCGAAGGGGAACAATCCGACCTTGATTTCGCCGCCGAGCCCCTTTGCCTCCTCCGGCGACAGGCCTGCGGTGATCAGCTCCGGATCGGTGAAGCAGATAGCGGGAATGCAGCGTTTGTCCCAGCTGCACTTGTGGCCGGCGACGATCTCGGCGACCATTTCGCCTTGCGCCATCGCCCGGTGCGCCAGCATCGGCTCGCCGGTGACGTCGCCAACGGCAAAGATGCCGCGCATCGAGGTGCGGCACTGGTCGTCGATGCGGATGAATTTTCCCGCCATGTCGAGATCGATCTGCTCCAGCCCCCAGTCTTCGACCACCGGCTTGCGCCCGACGGTGACCAGAATCCTGTCGGCAACGATCTTGGCATTCTTGCCGTCCTTCGTCTCGACCAGCAGCGCATCGCCCTTGGTCGACAACCCCTTGGCCTTGGCGCCCACAAGCACCTCGATACCGAGCTCGGCGAGCCGCTTCACGACCGGCCGGGTCAGTTCGGCATCATATTGCGCCAGTACGCGCGGCAAAGCCTCGACCACGGTCACCCTGGCGCCCATCTTCGCGAAGGCGATGCCGAGCTCCAGCCCGATGTAGCCGCCACCGACGACGGCAAGCCTTTCCGGCACTTCGCTCAGCGCCAGCGCTTCGGTGGACGAGATCACCAGGCCACCGAAGGGCAGCGACGGCAATTCGACCGACGCCGAGCCCGTGGCGATCACCACCGTCTCGGCGCGGACCACCTGCATCCCGGTTTCGGTCTGGACCTCGACGGTCTTGCCGTCACGGAATTTCGCCCAGCCGTGCACGGTCTTGACCCCGGCCTTCTTCAACAGGCCGGCAACGCCGCTGTTAAGCCGGCTAACGATGCCGTCCTTCCAGGCGATGGTCGTTTCGAGATCAATCGATGGTGTTGCGATTGAAATGCCGAGCGGGCTCTTGCCGCCGGCCAAGTGCGACGCCTTTTCGAACTCTTCGGCCGCATGGATCAGCGCCTTGGACGGGA
This sequence comes from Mesorhizobium sp. M1217, assembly GCF_040318275.1. Classification (NCBI taxonomy): domain Bacteria; kingdom Pseudomonadati; phylum Pseudomonadota; class Alphaproteobacteria; order Hyphomicrobiales; family Phyllobacteriaceae; genus Mesorhizobium; species Mesorhizobium sp. M1217. The sequence goes on from NZ_JAMYMA010000026.1 coordinate 62,024, forward strand.
TGCAGCCGACATTGAGACAGGTGCCGCCCGGTTTACCGAACTCGACGATAACCGTGTCGATGCCAAGCTGCCCGGCGCGGATGGCGCAGACATAGCCGCCGGGACCGGCGCCGATGACGAGCAGCTTGCAGGAGATTTCCTTCATGTCGTGCCCCATGCAGCGGCTCGGAAAAAGGCGCTCTGTGGCGATCCTTCGCGCCCCCCTCTGTCCTGCCGGACATCTCCCCCACAAGGGAGATTGGATCTCGCCTCCGCCTTCGCCAATCGCCGCCGTCGCAGGAGCGGTCGGAGCGCGGAAACTGCCAATCTCCCCCCTTGTGGGGGAGATGCCTGGCAAGGCAGAGGGGGGCGCTGTCCCTCCAGCCTCCCGATCGTTCCGCACCGCCGCAACATTCTATTCATCTCCTCAATCCACAAAAATCAGCGCTGGCGTTTCCAGCAGCGCCTTTATCCGCTGGATGAACACCGCAGCGTCCCAGCCGTCGATGACGCGGTGGTCGAAGCTGGAGGACAGGTTCATCATCTTGCGCGGGATGAACTGGGTGCCGTCCCACACCGGCCGCATCATCATCTTGTTGACGCCGAGGATCGCCACTTCCGGATGATTGATCACCGGCGTCGTCGCCACACCGCCCATGGCCCCGAGCGAAGTGATGGTGATGGTCGATCCAGAGAGCTCGTCGCGCGTCGCCGTGCCGGATTTTGCCGCCTCAGCCAGCCTGACAACCTCGGCTGCGCAATCCCAGATGTCGCGCGCCTCGGCGTGCTTGACCACCGGCACCACCAGCCCCGACGGGGTCTGCGCGGCGATGCCGATATGGACCCCGCCATGCTGGTGGATTATGCCCGCCTCGTCGTCGAACAGCGCGTTGAGGTTTGGCTGGTCGGCGATCGCCTTGACCATCGCCCGCATCAGAAACGGCAGCAGCGTCAGCTTCGGCCTGTCCGCGCCCGGCCGCTTCTCCTTGTTGAGCGCGGCGCGCAAATCCTCGAGCGCGGTGACGTCGATCTCTTCGACATAGGTGATGTGCGGGATGCGCGATTTGGCCAGCGTCATCTTCTCGGCGATCTTTCGCCTGAGCCCGACTATTTTGATATCCTCGACCGCCTCGTTGCGGACAAGCCCGGAAATCTTGGCGGGCCCGGGTCCGCGCGCCAGGAAAGCTTCGATGTCCTCATGCTGGATACGGCCGGCCGGGCCACTCCCCACAATTTGCCGCAGGTCGATGCCGGCCTCTTTCGCCCTGAGGCGGACGGCCGGCGAGGCCAACGGCTTCTCGCCCTCCGGACGCCGCGCGCCGGAGATCGGCGCAGTACCCCCGCCGGAGGGGAATTCCGTTGCCGGCTCACTTTCGCGCACAGAAGCGCTTCCTGACGGAGGTGGGACTGGTTTGGCGTCGGCCTTGGGAGCCGAAGCTCGTCCCCCTCCCCCTTGTGGGGGTCCGAAGGACGGGCGAGACCCGTGGCTCGCCCCGGCAAGGTTAGGGGTGGGGGTACGCTTGGCGCCCGCCTCAACGTCCCGTGGCGGCTTGACGTTACCCTCGCCGGCCACCTTCAGGCGCACGATGGGCGAGCCGATCGCCACCGTGTCGCCGATCTCCGCACCCAGCCAGAGGATCTCACCATCGACGGGCGAGGGAATCTCGACCGTCGCCTTGTCGGTCATCACAGCGGCCAGCACGGCGTCCTCGCGCACGAGATCGCCGACCTTGACCTGCCATTCGACCAGTTCGGCCTCGGCGACGCCTTCACCGACATCGGGTAGCTTGATGACATATTCGCCCATCGTCTTCCCCCTCAGGCTTCCATCGTTTCGACGAGCGCGCGGCCTAGCCGCGCAGGACCGGGAAAATAGTCCCACTCCTGCGCATGTGGATAGGGCGTGTCCCAGCCGGTGACCCGCGCCACCGGCGCCTCCAGATGGTGGAAGCAGTTCTCCTGAACCAGCGCCGAAAGTTCGGCGCCGAACCCCGATGTCAGCGTCGCCTCGTGCACGACCACGCAGCGCCCGGTCTTGTTGACCGAGGCGACGATCGTCTCGAGGTCGAGCGGCAGCAGCGTTCTCAGATCGATGATCTCGGCATCGATGCCGGTCTCCTCGGCCGCCGCCTGGGCGACATAGACCATCGTGCCGTAGGCAAGTACGGTGACCTCAGCGCCCTGTCTGCGGATCACCGCCTTGCCTAGCGGCACCGTGTAATGGCCGTCGGCGACTTCGCCAAGCTCGTGTTTCGACCATGGTGTTACCGGCCGCTCGTGATGACCGTCGAAGGGTCCGTTATAAAGCCGCTTCGGTTCCAGGAAGATCACTGGGTCGGGATCCTCTATCGCGGCGATCAGCAAGCCCTTGGCGTCATGCGGGTTCGAGGGCACCACGACTTTCAGCCCGGAGACGTGGGTGAACAGCGCCTCCGGGCTCTGGCTGTGGGTCTGGCCACCAAAAATGCCGCCGCCGGTGGGCATCCTGACCACGATCGGGCAGGTGAAGTCGCCGTTCGATCGATAGCGCAGCCGCGCCGCTTCCGAGACGATCTGGTCATAGGCCGGATAAACATAGTCGGCAAACTGCACCTCGACGCAAGGCTTCAGCCCGTAGGCGGCCATGCCGATGGCCGCGCCGACAATGCCGGATTCGCTGATCGGCGCATCGAAGCAGCGGCTCTTGCCGTATTTCGCCTGCAGGCCTTGCGTACAGCGGAAGACGCCGCCGAAGAAGCCGACATCTTCGCCGAAGACGATGACACGCCCGTCGCGCGCCATCGACACGTCCATGGCGTCGCGGATTGCCTCGATCATGGTCCGTCGCGGCATGGTTAGACTCCCGCCTGCTGGCGCTGGCGCCTGAGGTGCGGCGGCATCTCGGCATAGACGCCCTCGAACATATCGCGCGCCGAGGGCTTGCCGCCGGCATGCAGCGTGCCGTGGCGCTCGGCCTCCCGCTGCGCCGAAATCACCGTGTCGAGGATTTCCGCCTCGGCCTGGGCGTGGCGTTCGTCCGACCAGACGCCGCGCTGGATGAGGTGGTTCTTCAGCCTGACGATCGGGTCGCCGAGCGGCCACGCGTCGGACTCGGCCTTCGGCCGGTAGGCCGACGGGTCATCGGAGCTGGAATGGGCGCCGACGCGGTAAGTGACATATTCGACCAGCGTCGGCCCGAGATTGTTGCGCGCCCGCTCCGCCGCCCATTTGGCCACCGCATGGACGGCGAGATAGTCGTTGCCGTCGACGCGCAGCGACGGGATGCCGAAGCCCAGTCCGCGGGCAGCAAAAGTGCCGGAGCCGCCCCGGGCGATCCCCTGGAAGGTCGAAATCGCCCACTGGTTGTTGACGACGTTGAGCACGACCGGCGCCTTGTAGGTCGAGGCGAACACCAGCGCCGAATGGAAGTCGGACTCGGCGGTCGAGCCGTCGCCGATCCAGGCGGCGGCGATCTTCTGGTCATTGCTGATCGCCGAAGCCATCGCCCAGCCGACCGCCTGGATGTACTGCGTCGCCAGATTGCCGGAGATCGAGAAGAAGCCGTGCTCTTTCGACGAATACATGATCGGCAGCTGCCGGCCCTTCAGCGGATCGGCCTCGTTCGAATAGATCTGGTTCATCATCGTGACCATCGGATAGCCGTCGGCGATGAGCAGGCCGGCCTGCCGATAGGTCGGAAAATTCATGTCGCCCGGCGCCAGCGCCTTGCGGAAGGCGCAGCTCACCGCCTCTTCGCCGAGATGCTGCATGTAGAAGGAGGTCTTGCCCTGGCGCTGCGCCATCTGCATGCGCGCATCGAAGCTGCGCAGCGTCACCATATGGCGCAACCCTTCCAGCAGTTCCTCGTCGGAAAGCAGGCCGGCCCACGGCCCGACCGCCTCGCCGGCGCGGTTGAGCACACGAATGATCGAGAACGCCAGATCGCGGATGGTGCGCGGATCGACGTCGATCTCGGGGCGCGGCACCGAGCCGGCCTTGGGGATGGTCACGTCTGAAAAATCCGGCGTGCCGCCCGGCCGCACCTCCGGCTCCGGAACATGGAAGCGCAACATTCCGGCATCGGCCATGATCTCGGTCCTCCACTGTTGCCCGGCGCGATACTTGCACACCGGCCGGACCAGTGCCAATTCGTTGGCCGAGGCTTCCCTGCCGCCGACGTTGGCTACCCCGACAGACAAGATGCAGATATGTCGGCGAAATTTCTTGTCGATCTTCCCGATCGGCGCGCAATTTGGCGAATGATTGCGCCGGGTTTCCCGCCAGATAAGACAATGCGTCGGATTGGGGCCTCGCGCGGCGCCCCTTTCCTTCTCCCCTTGTGGGCCTGTTGCGTAATTCGCTGATTGTGATTCTCTGAGGTGGACGGTCTGAGGGAATCGCGATGGCAGTGAAGCAGACGGGCCAGTTGAGCTTGGCGGAG
>NZ_JAMYMA010000027.1:0-63249 GCF_040318275.1 Mesorhizobium sp. M1217
TCCCACCCCGTCAGTCCCCCCCCTTGACCGGGGGGGTTTCGGGTCGCCCCCCCCCCGCGCCCCCCCCCCCCCCCCCCCCACAACGGGGAGAGGGTAAGGGTGAGGGGCAGCGCAAACGGCGGCAGGAGTGACGACAGGGCAAATCTGAAGCAACCGCGCCGATTGAAATGCCTACGGCAGGGTTGACTATTTTCCGGCGGCGGCTACAAGGCACGCGCGGCGACATCGCCGCCCTGCCCGCGCGGTTTTTCAACTGCCGCGCCTGCTGGGGAATAGGTTAACGGTAGACCCACGGACTCTGACTCCGTTAGTCCTGGTTCGAATCCAGGTTCCCCAGCCAACGATTTTCTCTTAAGAAACAACAGCTTACAAGCCCAACACCTCTCTAAAACCGTGTTGCAGGCCGTTTCCGGTGTATTCCGGTCCAAGTCCTTATTTTCCAAGGCTTTCCGGTCTGGTCCCGTTAAGTCTATGCAACACCGTTGCAACACGGATCGAGCGGTTTGTGCCACTAATGTTCCGGCAAAAAAATGGCGAGCATTTCTGCCCGCCCACCCTTCGCCCTAGCCTTTATCCCAATTCAGCCGGCGCCGTCGGCCATCGCCTTGATATCGTCGACCAAGCTTCGGAGTATGGTGATTTCCAGATCCTCGTCGTCACAGTAGTCGCGCTCGCGAACTCGCACCTTAGCGGCGAGGCCCTCGATAGTTTTGGCCCGCGTCTTCATGACCTTATCGAGCGCGCGGCTGAAAGCTGCGGCCCTATTCTCCTCCTTCTTTTCCGCCTTCGCGATGCGCGACATGAGACGCGACCTGAGCGACCTGAGGCGCTCTTCGAGCTCCTCCTCGAGCTTCGCCGTTCGATCCGTCGCCGCGTTCCATCGATCGCTCGCGGCGTTGAATTTAGCCTCGAGCCGGAGGAGCCTGGCGTCTGGGCTGCGCGTGGCGGCTTTTCCCATCACGCCCCACCTGCCAGGCGCCTGATATCGGCGGCGATCGAAATCAAGGCCTCGCTCTTGGCGTCAATTTTGTCGGCCGCCCGGAGCTTGACGATGATCCCCTGCAACGTGTTGGCCGGCGTTGCCAAAATGCGGTCGCCGACCTTGTAAAACTCGGCCGAGCGCGCGCGGTAGGCGGCTTCTGCGGCATCAACGCCGGCCTCGCGATTTATCTCGTCCACCCTGTCGAGGAAGGCATCCTGCAGGGCCCTTTGCGCGGCCCGCTGCTCATCACGAGACCTGTGGAAATCACGCAAAGGCGCCGGCTGTTTCTCCGGAATTGCAAGGTCCCGAACAAGCATGGATGCAACCATTTCGTGGACGTCGTCCGGCATGCGCGGTTCCGCCCATGCGGCAGGCTGCGGCGGATAGAGCTTGTCGGCGATCTTGCCGGCCCGGCAGCAGGCCTTGTTCGCCAACTTCATCTGGGTCTCGGCTTCCGCCATTTCCTGATCAAGCCAGAACAGGTCAATGTCAGGATGCTCGGCGGCAGGCGCGGCCGGAATAGCCGATACCAAGACAGCGGCGGCGGCTGACGATGCTGCCAGGCTATGAAGGACCTGGCGGCGGTTGATTGACGGCAAGCCTTCGGTGGCTGCCGCAACGAGTGCGTTCGGCATTGCATTTGCTCCTAGGTTCGCATTGTGCGATAACCCATTTCATGTAATGTTACCGGTTTAAAGTCAACTCATTTTATGTAAGGTTTCCAAAAACATGTCACTTACCCCGGCGCAATGCCGCGCGGCGAGAGGTCTAGTAGACTGGTCGCAAGCGCAGCTCGCGGATGCGGCGAAGGTCGCCACTAAAACCCTTGCGGATTTCGAGCGTGGGAAACGCACCCCCTACGATCGCACGTTGGAGGATGTCAGAGCAGCCCTCGAGGTGGCTGGCGTGATCTTCGTCGACGAGAACGGCGAAGGCCCAGGTGTGAGATTGAGGAAAGCGCGATGACTAATTGGCCGCAATGGGCCCAAATTCTTCAGGCGCTGCTAACTCCAGTGATCGCTTTGGCAGTAGGGTTCATTGCGTATCGGCAATGGCGCACCGCTCACAGCCGATTGGTACTCGACCTTTTTGAAAAGCGCCTCGCTGTCTACGAACAGACGAGGAAGGCAGTATCATTCGTCAATACCCATGGAAGGACGAGCCGCGAGGCCGAATTTGATCTCCTCGGAGCCATGAATTCTGCGGAGTTCCTATTCGGCCAAGACGTTCGCGACTATCTCGATAAGATGTGGGAACGGTTCGTCAGGCTGGGCGCGGCGTCCGCGATGATTGAAGGGACAGAAGGCGAGGAGCGGAGAAGGCAGATAGAGCTGAAATCGCGTTTTTCGATGGAGATCACCCAGTTCTACTATGAGGGATCGGACATTTTCTCCCCCTATATGAGAATGGAACACCGGCTTAGAAAAGCGGTGAAAAGCCCTAGGCAGAGGCCGGGCGCGGCAAAGGGACAATGATTAGACTCGAATCAAGCACAGTGCTTTTATGCAGCCCGCTTGGCAGGAGAGAATCATGGTAGACCTCGATCTTCAGCGTTTTTTGACGGGCTTAGAAAAGCGCGTGTCAAACCTAGAATCAGATATTCGACGGGCCGATTTGCCAGTGATGAAGAGCCAAACTGAGACGCTGGCGAAGTTCCTTCATCCGGCATCAACGAACATGTCGAACATTCGCGAGATGTTTCTACTCGAAGTGGTTCGGGCGAAAGGATTGCTTGACGGCATCGATCTCGAATCGATCGAGGCGAAGGTCCGCGCCAAGTACGCCGAGAAAGACATCCCCTGGGGAGCCAAGCAAACGACCGCTGTCCGAAACGTGAAGCGGGCTCTGCATGAAATAGCGGGTGACTACCATTGGAAAGAGGACGAGGATACTCCGGCTACCTGAAGGTTAGCCGAACCTCTCCGATTACCCCCGGTCCAACCTTTAAATTCCGCGTTCACCCGTCTGCCCAATACTTAAGGCGGGCGTAGACCTCGATTGAGCCGAAGCCGAAGGCGAGGCCGAGGCCGTTAGTAGCGCCTGCCGTGGTCCTATATTCCAGCCGGTAGGCTTTGCCTGCCTCAACCGGGCCGCCGCCGATTGCGATGCAGCCAGTATTGGGGGAACTGTTGCCCACGCCGCCGATGCCTGTCGCGACTTCGACGCCATTGGTCACATTGAACAGGCGCGCCTGCAACGGGATCGCATAGGCAGCGACCTGCCATTCGACCTGGCCATCGGCCGCCGGCGTGAAGACATTGCTGGCCAGCGCCATCAGATTGTAGGGGTCGCGCACCTTGGTGTTGAGGATGTGCGTCACCCAGGCGCCATTGCCGGGCGCCGAAGAGCCGCCGCTGACGCCGGAAGCCTTCTGGTCCTCGAGGATGGCATCGGGCAGGCCGTTGCCGCCCCCATATTCCGGCGCGGTCGCGGCGGCATTCATGCGCAGCGTGCGCCGGGCCGCGCCCTTGGGCAGGCGCGCCAGTACCTTCGGCGCCGTCGCATAGAGCACGTCGCCCGCCAACAGGCCAGCCGGCGCCGGCAGGAACAGCCTTTGCCCGGTGCCGTCGCCGATGACCAGGATGTTGTCGTCGGTATCCCAGCGCGCGTCGCCTTCGGCGGTCGGCAGCGGGTTTGAGCCTTGCCGTAGGATGCTGCTGAGAGAAGCGCCGCTGGCCCTGAAAAAGCCGAGCATGCGCCAGTTGCCGGAGCCGAGCGACTGCATCCATGCGGTATCACCGGCCTCGGTCGCAAGATTAGCGCCGCCGATCAGGATCATGCTGGTGGCGTTATGGGTCAGCGTCAGTGCTGCGGCAAAGGTCAGGCGGCGGATGGCGCCGGATGGCGCCGAGCCGAAGGACGAGATCGCGTCGGCACCGGTGATGCGGACATTGATCCCGGTGGCATCACCGAGATCGGTGGTGGCCGCACTTGCGATGTCGGTCGACATGGCCGACAGATTGTCGGCGGGGAGGAGCTATGTCATCGACATAAAGCCGATGACGGCAGCAGGACGACTTTACCCTTGCCATGACGAAAGGGGGCGACCATCCTGATTTCCCCCCGCTGAAGGTCCGCGAGAGAGGGTGAAAAAAATCGAAGGCTGTCGCTCTACTTCTCGTCAAAATTCGCATTCAGGCGGTCGGAGACAGCTTTCCAAGGCTTACCGGCGACCGCGCCTGGGGAAGCCCCATCGCGATCGACAGAGCTGTTGCCGGCGGACAGCGGCGAGGAATCCATTTCAAAGTTTGCGTTCAGGCCATCGGCGACTAATTTCCACGGTTTAACGGCAGTCGCGCTCCGAGACGTTCCGGCGCGCGCAAGACTGCCATGATCATCTCGGGAGCCGCCCTTAAGCGCAGTCTCGAATGCCAAATTGTTGTCGGCGCGCCGGAAAGCGGCCATTATCCGGGCACCATCGGGCGAACTCAGAGCTTCGTGGTGGACTGCGCTCTCGTCTTGCGCCGTCATTGCTTCTCGCACCGCGGCTAACATGCTTTTTGCCATTGTTACTACTTCCTCCGGCTTTGGTGTCAGTCAGTCTCGCTGTCGGGATTATCCGCTATGCCGAGTTCCCCATCCGGGGCGAGGATGATTGCCGGGTTGGCATCAGGGCGACGAGGTAGGTCCGTGCCCAGTGCTCGTTCCACTTCACGGCAAGCCACTTCCTCAGCGACTTCGGACGAAAGTATATCGGCATCAATTTGAGCCAGGCGCGCCGAACGCACTTCCGGCGTCAGCCCGTCTCTGGGCATCGTGGCGAGCATAGCCGCCTTCAGGCGCGGCGGGTCCAGCGCTGCGAGCACTGCAAAAGGGTTACTCTCGATCGACCGTTTCAGATCGCCGGCAACACTCAGGTGCACTGGATTGCCGCGCACCAAGATCGGGAAATGTAGGGGCTCGGCCTTTATTGCTGCTTCAATCTGCCGGTCAATTTGCCTTTCGATCGTGGCAATATCGTCCGGCGCTGTCTCGACGCGTTTGCGCTCCGCCTGGAGATCCTCTAGCCGATCGCGGATCGCATCCAGATCGGAACGAGCAGTGCGACTGGCGCGCTGGAGCAGCGCAAGTGCATTTTTTATGGCACCCTTCATTTGGATTCTCCAATCCGGAATTGTACCGGTTGACCTGGTAGTCCCCTGCCCATCAGGGGCCTGGATGGATGACGTGTCGCATATTCCTGGCACCGCTCAGCGATTGAGCCGAGGTGTATCCACTTCTCCGTCAAAATATCTTTCCTGACCTTAAGTCGTTGAATTTCGGTCTCCAAATCGGCGACCTCTTTTTGTTGATTTTTTGCGAGATCGTCATGCGAATCCATGTGCCTTCGGGGATCTCCGAACCTCTCACCTGCCGAAATCTTGGCCAGAACTTTTTGCAACTTTGATCGAGCTTCCATCTCGTCCCTGCTTGCTGCAATACAGGCCGCATTGGCGCCTTCCGCAGCTGCAATGCTTGCAGCCAGCCTTTCCGGATCAACTGAAAATTTCTGCATCGGAACCTTTTCCTTTTTGTGGGGACGAGGCCTCCCCGATGTTTTTGAGAATTCCACAAAACAAAAACGACAGGGGAGGCCTCTATTCTCATCCGCGGCCCGTCAAAACGCGATGAGAATGCCAGCGCACTGTGCGCCGGATGAAACGAGCCGGCAGCAAGTTTGCAGAAAGTTGCAGTAGCGGGATCAGTTGAGATCGAGTTCATAGTCGAGATCTTCGGCGATGGTTCGCCATGCGATCGGTCGGACACCGGCACGCGTAAGCCGCGCGAAATAGTCCGACTTGCTGCCCGGTATTTGGCTGTCGTGAGCAGCAACGGACCGCCATTCCGTCGCGATCAACCGAGCGGCAGCAGTAAAGGCCAAACCGGGATAAAAACTTGCGCGGATACGCCGTAAGACTGCCTTGCGGAGGATCAAGCGATCTGAAGCGGGCGGCGTGATCAGTTCGGCCAGGGTCAGCATCAGCCTCGTCGCTTCACTCAGGTCGAGCGGCGCGCCGGTTTCGATCACGTCACTGAAGCGGCGGAAGCTTGCCGCAGCCTCGAAAGAACCCTTGAGCGGCGCGCCCATCGCTCAATCCTCACCAGCGCCGCCGGCGCACGGCTCAAGCGCCGCGCCCAACGCATAAATAACCGCACCATCCAATTCACCGGCAACGCCGTTCTGCGCCCTGATGGCAGCTATGCCGGCCGCGCTGAGCGCGCCTATGGCCAGGTCAAGAGATTCCCCGCATCGATTGCAAGTCGAGCGCCATTCGCCCTTCTCACCGCGCCAGGCGCCCATTGCATGGCCGCGTGCCGTGGCTCGCCGCGTAGCAGCGGCTTGTGCCGTGGCGAGGCTCAACGCCGGCAGCAAGGGTGTGGCGCGAGCGTGAAACGACGGGACTGTTTCACGGGAAGAGCACTGAAACGACGGTGAGGCGCGGCCGGCCAATGAGATAGTCTTCTTACGCATCGATCCCCGCACCTCCGTTCGCTACGTGAGCGGCGATTTCCTGCCACAGGTCGGCGATGCGATTGCTTGCTTCGGCGATCATCAGCCGGCGAAACAGCCGGTCATCCCGGTCGTCGATCTCGGCCATGGCGCAAGCGATCCTGACCAGCTCTGTGTGCTCATCGCCGAGATGCTTAAACCGCTGAGATAGAAATTCGCCGTCGATACCCACTAACGCGGCCCCATCATGCGGCCGGCGTCAGACCGGCCGGTGTTTGCCCTGACGGACGGCTGAGAGATCGGCACCGGCCGCACATTCGCGTTGAACGCGGCAGCGGCGTCAACGCCGAGCTGCTTGCCAACACCCGCCAACATCGAAGCGAATGTACTGCCGCCTTCTCTGGCGGCCTCATTGATCGACCGCGCGGAATCGGTGATCGACCGGCCGCCGTCGTCGAAGGCTCCCTTGAGATCCGCGGCAGCAGCCGCTGTGGCCCGGTCCATCGCGCTGAAATCGATTTCGTTGCCAAAATAGCCGGCGGCCGGCTTCTCGACCTGAACGCTGTTGCGAACGGCGGCGGCGTGCCCGCGACCGTAGAGCCGGTATTGCTCGGCCCTGCTTGGAGCCACCGGGCGCGCGGTCGGTACCGGAATGCGTCCCGGCTGGTCTTGGCGCCTTGACGGCAGTTCCGGGCTGGCGCTCATCGGCCCCTTAGCGGCGATCAGCCCTTCTGGCGACCGCCATCCGCCCTTGAATGCGGTCAGCCCCTGGTCCTGGTTGTCAAAGCCGTTGCGCAGCCACCACATGCGCTTTTCCCAGAAGCCCATGCCTTGCTTGTCGAGCTCGGCATTGATGAACTGCGCCTTGTTCATGTTGGAGCTGACGAAATCCATTGCGGCTGTCGCCGGCGGTGCCACGACACCGCCGATGGCTCTGCTCATCCGTTCCCATGAAGCGGCCATTCGATCGATCTTCGACTTGTTCCCGTCGAGGATCACACCGAGATCGCGCATCGTCGAACCGTCGACATTTTCGAGCGCCTTCTGGTAACCCTCCATGGCGTCGCGGCCTTGCAGCAGGGCGCGCATGCCTTGCATGAACTGGGCATCGGTGAACAGCTGCGGGATCTTCGACAGGTCGCCCTTGAGCGCCCGCTCGGTCAGTTCGATAAAAACGTCGAGCAGGTCGCGGCCTTCCTTGCGCGCCTTGGCCATTTCCTTGCGCAGGTCGACGCCGAACTTCGAAAAGCTCTTCGCCGTCTCGTTCGATTCCATCTTCTGCAGCACGTTCTGCAAATTGGTCGCGGCCGAGCTGGCATCACCGGTTTGCAGGCGCACCGTCTGCAGCATCGAAGCCAGCTTGCCCAAGCCCTTCTCGCCCTCGTAGCCGAGCGCGGCCATGGCCGGCGCCAGCGACGGCAGGTATTGGGCCATGTCCTTCAGTTCGAATTTTCCCTGCTTGCCCGACGTCACCAGGATGTCGAAGGCCCGCTGCATGTTGTCGCCGGTAAACTTGAACGAGCTGCCGATCGCATCCGCCGTAGTGGCGATGTCGGCAATATCGGCGCCGGCGGCCTGCGCCGTGGCAGAGACAGCCGGCAGGAAGGAAAGCGCATCGTCGAGGCTGCGGCCGGAAGCGACAAGCGCTTCGAGGCCGTCCGTGATGCCGTCCTGCGTCATCGAATAATCGAGCGCGGCGCGGTCGACCGTTCGGAACATCTCACCAAGCTTGTCCTTTCCGGCATCGGCGTTGACAGCGATCCTAGTCAGCCGACGTTCGGCATCGGCGAAGTTGGTCACCATCTGGCCGGCGCCGCGCACCAGACCATAGGCAACAAGCCCGCGCACGGCGTTCGCGGCAAGCATGCTGTTGCGCGCCATGACACCTTGCGTCTTGTTGAATGCTTGCGCCTTCTGGTTGACCTGGTTGAGCTTGCTCGACAACTGGCCGAAGGCGCCCATCGGGCCGAGCTTCGCCGACAGGCGCAGTATCGCCTCGATCGTGTTGTTAGCCATTACGGTTCTCCTTTAGGTTGCGTGATGCGTGCGGCACGCGTGCACACACATTCATGCGTGTACCGCTTTCCGACGCGCCTACTAGAAAAATCCCGGGCTCCCCCGGGCCCGTACAGTCAGAGGCGCCCGATACGGTCCCTATGCCGGGGGGTGGGGTGACCCGATCGCGGATCGCGGGCGGGAAATATCGCATCAACTCACGAACCTTCTTGGCTCGAACACCAAGGCAGGACGCCAGATCATCTACGCTCCATCCGCGTTCTGACACCAATAGACGGACAGCCTCAGCCTGTAAGGCGAGACGCAGCCGGATGATCCGCGTAGGATCCTTCGCGAAGTCAGGCTCCTCCAACCAGAGGCTCTGTCTCAGCCTCCTCGTGCCGATGACCCGGCCGGACACTGACCGCTCAAATCGATCACTCATCGTCCTGTCTCCGTGCTGCGCGCCCCGCCCGATTGTGTCGCGTTATTGCCGACAGAATCCCGCCGTTGTGGCCACCGCGCATCCGGTTTGCAGAAAAATGCAACGCGGAACGGCGCCGCCCGGGCCATCCTTCCGTGCGGAAGGATGCTAAACACCCTTCGTTCCAGAGCTAAGCTCTTGTAAACGAATAGATCGGAAGGTTTTGGAAGGATTGGAAGGTTATTTCTCGTGCATGTATGCACGCCTGCGCACCCACATATGTGTATATAGACGTCCCTTCCAAGCTTCCAAAAGCTTCCGACCCCTTGTGTTCCAAGGGTCTGAAGGCGGAAGGATCGTTTTCGCAAGCTTCCAATCGGAAGGATAAGAGGCCTTCTACTCATCGTCGTCTGCCCCCTGCGAGGGGTGCGGGGAGGCCGACGAGAAGTCCGCTTCGTGGAGGCGAAGACGGATATCAATCCACCACATTCCGTCAGACCTCATGGACTGATAGCCTCGCTCCTTCATTGCATTGCCAAGGCCTTTCGGGCTCCACTCACGCTCACCGGAAGCCTTTGCCCATGCGACGAACACCCTGTGGAACGTGGAGGATTGCTCCCGGGCTCCAACCTCTCCGACGACGGCTTCGGCGAGGAAGCGGCCGAGCGGATCGGAATCTGCGCGATATTTCGCGGTCGCGTCCGTGACGGGCTCCGGCAGTTTCAGGCCGTCCTCGAGATAGCTCCGCAGCCCGTCCAACGCACGATTGAGAATGCCACTCGCCTCGGCCGCGAGCTTGGCTGGCAGGTCCCCATCGGGCTTGTCCACTGTCACCAGCCAAGGTACGAGCACGACCCGGCGCCAGATGCCCTCGTCGGTGCCGCTGATCTGCGGCCGATAGTTCCCTTGCATGGTAAGCTTGAAGGCCGGCCGAAAGCGAAAATAGTCCTTGTTGAGATGCCTCGCCTGAATCGGCTCGCCACCGGTCACCAGTTTGATGAAAGATTCGCCCAGCTTGGCGTTCTTCTCGGGCTCCGAAGTGCGTAACATCCGGACGCTCTGGAGAATTGCTACATCAGGTGTTGCAGCTCCCGCATTGCGCCCTTTGCCCTGGTCGAGAAACGTCTCGATTGGCGATATTTCGCCATAGTCACCGGCGACATGGCCCCACACATCGACAAGGGTCGATTTGCCGTTCTTGCCCTTGCCGTAGAAGAATACGAGTTTCTGCTCGGATGTGTCGCCAGTAAGACTGTACCCAAACCAGCGATGCAGAAAGGCCCGCATCTGTGGATCATGCTGCACCTGGTCGAGAAACCGATCGTAGATCGGACAGCTGGCGTGCGGGTCATAGAACACGGGGGAGCGCTTGGTGATGCGATCATGCGGATCGTGCGGACGAAAGACGATAGGATCCTCGTCGCCGGCGTCCCGCCTGACGACCAGCGTGCCATTGGCCACGTTGATTTTCCACGGGTCAGAATCCAGATCGTCCGTCGCGACGGCCAGGTAAGGCGCGCCATGCTTGGGAATAGCGCTCATCTTCGGCGAGGCTTCAGACGCCCTGCCCCAGCCGGCCAGCCTGTCGGACCGTCGGATAACTCTGCCGTCGCGTTTGGTCTCGACGACATGATCCTCGTCGCTTTCACGCAGCACCTTCGCTTCGACCTGTATGAGGCGGACGGTCCTGTGGACGGCCAGGCTGACGGCGTTGTCGGCATCCTCCCGCCGCCATCGCGTGCCGTCCCAATCAAGCCAGCCGAGAGCCGAATTGTGCAGGAACTTTTGCTTGAACCGCCGTGCGAAGCGCTCGGCATTGCCAAGGTCGGTTTGAGGCAGCTGCGCCAGGTCGAAGTCATCGGCAGGTGCATCCTCGACAGGCAGGAACGACTTCTCATGGCCTTGTACGTCCAGTGGCGTCCTGGATACCACCGCGGCTTGGCGGGCCGCCTCCTCAAGCATGGCGGCAACTTCGGCCGGCATCGTCTTTCCCCGCCTCGCCACGCTTCAGAGCCCGATCTCGATTTTCGCTAGGTCCAGGACCGACGTCAGTTCGGTGTCGAGCTCTTCGATGGCTTCTGTGATTGCTTCTCGGGTTTCGTTGTCTTCAACAGCACCAAGGGCGTCTCTCAGCGTCTCGACGGCTCTGTCAATTTGTCTGCCGAGATCCTGCAGCGCATCGTCCACAACGCTTCGGAAATCATCGATCGACGCCGCGGGATGGCCGGCATCACCACGATTTCGGTGCCGATGACTTCTTGGGTTTCCAGGAGGCGAGAAACCAAAAAGGTCTGCCTGGCATTCGAGATATGGCTGCATAACGACGCTTTCCGGCGAGGATCAGGCAGTCTCTCGGCTTAGCATCCGGTTTAGCGCGTCTTTCGGAACCCGAATTCGGGTGCCGATTCGAACCGTAGGAATCTCGCCCTTGGCGGCCGCTGCGTATGCGGCACTTTTGGACAGCCCGAGCTTCAGCCCAGCCTCGCGGATCGTGAGGACGAGCGCATCAGGATGCGTGGTGATCGGCTTATGCATGGCAATCTCCTTGCGTTGCGATTTGTCCTGATTTGTACGCGAATACGATTGACCGCGGAAGAATTATCGACCACAAACGTAGTACGAGTTTTTGGAGGGCAGATTTTGGGAAAACGTGGACCTAGAGCAAGCGGCGCGCAGGTGCTGTCAGTCCGTTTGGACCCCGCAATTCGCGAGGAACTTGACCGATTGGCCCTTCAAGCCGGAAAGCCAATTTCGAAGATAATCAACGGGCGTCTAGATCAGAGCCTTTCCGAAGAGCGCGAGATCGACCGACGGTTCGGTAGTCAGAAAAACTACCGCATGTTGCAGCTCGTCAGCTTTGCGATCGAACGGGCGGAACAGGCAACGGGCAGCTCGTGGCTAGACGACGCAAGCACATTTGACCAAGCATTGGAGAACATCCAGCAATTCTTAGAGCGGGCGCGGCCTCCATCAAACAACGATGGACCAAGGAATATGTCTGCGCAGTATGCGACCGCCAGAAAAGTGGCTGCCGACCTGTGGCTATCAGTTCATGAGGCATCAGCCCCCCTGGATCGGCTACGCCATATTCGAAACGATCTGGAAGATATTTTTCCGCGAGCCGACGTGCACCGCGCCGAATTCGAAGAGAGGCTGCGCCTTCGCTACCGTGAATTGATGGCCCAACTTGACAGACCTCCCCTCGGTTCGGACGAGCAAGCTTGGATGGAATTTGGCAAAGCTCAAGGCGCGCTATTTGCACAAGCTGAGAGAGAAATCGCGACAGCGATGATCGCAGAGGGCAAGCACTTTTTTGATGAAAAGGAACCACTCTGATGGCTAAGGTTCGTAAGCGCATCCTTCCCTCCGGCGAGATCCGCTGGCTGGCCGATTACGTCGACGGCTCAGGCGAACGACGGTCTAAACAGTTCGAAAAGCGCAAGGATGCGGATGCCTATCTCGTCCGCGTCAGAAGAGATCTGCAGCTCGGCCTCCACGTAGCCGACAGCGCGTCGATCACGGTGCGCGAAGCCGCTAAGGACTGGCTTTCCAAATGCGCCGATGCCGGCCTCGAGCGATCGACCCGCGACGCCTATCGCCAACACGTCGACCTTCACATCGTGCCGCTGATCGGCGCCAAGAAGTTGTCGCAAATGACCACGCCGTCTGTTCACGCCTTTGCCGACGAGTTGAAGCTCACGCGTTCGGCCGCAATGGTGAAGCGCATCGTGCGATCGCTCGGTGCCATCTTCGTCGAGGCACGCCGCCGCGGCCTGGTTAACACCAATCCGGTTGCCGACGCCAAGATCAAGGTCGGCGACCGCCGCAAATCGAAGCGGCCAGACATTCCCACCAAAGCAGAACTGCGCGCCATCCTCTCGGCCGCGCAAGGCAAGCACCGAGCGCTGATCGTGACCGCCCTCTTTAGCGGACTGCGCGCTTCCGAGCTGCGCGGGCTGCGATGGAATTGCGTGGACCTAAAAGGCGGCGTGCTGTCGGTCAAGGGCCGCGTCGACGCCTGGGGAGAATTCGGCCTACCAAAGACGTCGGCCGGCGAACGCGACGTTCCCTTGGCGCCTATGGCTGTCACCGCGCTCAAGCAACAAAGGCTGGCCATCGCGAACGGGCCGGACGGTCTCGTCTTCCCTTCCGATGAGGGGACGCCACTTGACCACAAGAACATTCTCAATCGCGTGTGGACACCTCTGCTGATCGCCGCCGGCCTGGTCAAGTTCCATCGCACGAAACGCGACGAGGACGGCAATCCGGTCCCGATCGGAAAGTACAATTTCCACGCTCTGCGTCACGCGGCTGCCAGCCTGTTCATTGAGCAAAAGCTCTCGCCGAAACGCGTCCAGGCGATCATGGGGCATAGCTCGATCACCGTCACATTCGACACCTACGGGCACCTTTTCGATGACGCCGACGCAGACCAGGTCGCGGTGGCGGAGATCGAAGCCCGGCTTATGCAGTAACCGGCCCGCTTGCAACACGTCTGCAACACGAGCCCGAATTACGCAGTAAAAACAGCGGCAAACTCTGCCTCTGACTCCGTTAGTCCTGGTTCGAATCCAGGTTCCCCAGCCATCGTCTCTTTTTTCATATTTTTTAGATACTTAGCGCACTTTAGAAAATGCTAAGTGTTACACTCAACCGGATGATCCACATGGCATTTGACCGTGGCAGGATGCCGGGAGCGTCGTTGTCTGCGGCCCGCCAAGCTTGTAGACCGCCGGATTGACGCCCCGGCGGCCGGTTATGGTGCGCTCTTAAGATAAGATTCGAGCAGTCCATAATGATCGAGTATTCTAAACGAATTGCTCATCGCGGCACGTTGTCTTACATCATCATCGATGTCACACCACGAGCAGCGGAGGACGCCCTTGGCAGTTGGTTCCTGGCATTCTTCGCAAAAATATTCGATCGCATGGATTTGGCCCTCGTCGAACCCGAAGGGATGTCCGCTTTGATCGACCATAAAGGGTATCGCCGAACTCCTGCCAATGCGAAGCTCTAAGTATCTACATTCGATATCTCTAGCTATCTCTTTAAGCTTTGCCTTAGTCTCGTCAGTCGCCCTTGCTCCGCAGATGATACTCGTAATCGCCTCGCGAGGAACATCTAAGAGCATAAGATCGCCGGCAGCTCGGGTATCTGACTTGTCGACAATCATTCTACGCTCTTGCTCATAGCTCCAACACAAGGTTTTCGTGAAGTAAGCCGAGGAGAATACTGCACTCATTAACCATATATTATATCGGAATTTCTTGATCTGATGAGCTCTCATGAGCAGATCAGACAGATCGTGATTCGGCGTATCCGAGTATTCGACGCTTCCAAAGCGCGCCTCAGGGAACAAATCTTTTAACTTTTTCTCCGAAAAATCGATTACAAAGCCACTATGATTCTGCGTATAGTGCGCCCACATGGGAACAACAATAGGCGATATTGAAAAACAGGTAGTAGGATGTTGTAAATTTTCTCCAATTAGATCCAAATAGAATGCAAGTTCTTCCGGATCACGATTGAAATCAATAGTTAAAAATAATTCGTATGGGTCATTGAACTCACTTGGCAGCGAGAATTTCAGTGTGGCCTTCTCCGCATCAGCGAAGACATTGTCTACGTTACTATGTGATACATATTTATATATATGGCTTCAGTTCTTCGCTCATTTTACTGCCTCAGTTTGTCGGCTGGATCGATATAGCGAGACGCGAGTCTCGTCTGCAATTTAATTCCGTGAGAAACAGGGCGCTACAATTTCCAACGCGTCGTCTGCGACCACTCGTCGTCACTTTTGAATTACGGTGACAGTGCACTTTTACCATGTCGCCCCCGGCCGCATGGGCACCTTGCCCGCGTTCCCGGTCTGCCGCATCCCCAGCAAGCCAAAGTGTTTTCACGTCCGAAGACTATGTGTTCCACAAGAACTGCTCATCGAGTATTGCCGCGTCGCCGATGTCGCGTTTTTCGATGCACCCGGGGGCCGAGAGCCCGGCCGCTAAAAGCCAGGCTCGTTCTTCCAGTTTCGTCCTTCAGGTCCAGTTGCCCCAGCGAGCGGAGGTTGGCGTCTCCACTCGTATGGTTGCGTTTGTGAAGTGGACCTCCATGCAAATCCTGTAGGTTTCCACAAACGCGCCGCTGGCCGCTGTGCCTCCGGAATAGTAAGCCGACAGCGCAGCAGCTACCGCGCCGGTAGCAAGACACTCATTCGAAGCATTGCGGATGCTCTCCAGCGTAATATCCGGATATTCTACAGATACCCGGAGATTCAATGTAACCTGCATAAATTGAAACTGAGTTTTCCAGCCAACGCAGGTTTTCCATGAACCGCCCCACGGCCAGTTGCCTTTTGCCCATTTTACGCAGACCGCTCGACTGTGCGGCAATGTTAGCGGGTCGGTCCAACTGCCAAGCCGGCGCTCGTAAACCAAATTGGTGGTTTTGACGTAGGCCGGAGGTGTCGAACTGAGGAACATACCTCCTTGGCCGAATTCTCCTGTCGTGTCCGGCGTGTCGGGCAAGGGCTTTCCGTTTGGATTTGCAGGATCCTTTATGACAAACTCGCCATCGGACTTGATCGCCGATCCCTCCGCCCAGGCCAAACTGCTGAGCAAAAGTAGCAAGGTCGGCGCAGCGAAAACTCGCAACAACATCTCTTCCTCCCAGAGTTCATTCTATTTCGCAGTCACCATCGACTGTGCAAACCACCCAAGCCCCCCACGGCGATGTCGGATTGTCCGGCTCACGTCCGCGGCGGTAACAAATGCTATCGCCGGTGGTCCCCGTTCCCGGCCAAGTCTTTTCCCAACCCCGGTCAACCCCGGTATCATACTTCAGATCATTCGCCCCGCAGTCGCTGTTATTTCCCTGTCGTATCTCAAGTCGTTCGAGGCGAACCCAGTTATCCATGAATGTTCTGATGTCAGCTTGAGCCGGCATAGCCACCAAAATAGCCGCCGTTGCAAGTAAATACCTCATTTGTTTCCTCCACTTAGCGTTCAGAATCCAATACTTGACTAGCGCTATTGTCCCTCTTTCAGGTGCGCTCTCCATATCTCTGGCCACTCAAGCGTCCGGTGAGCAACTCAGCGATATCGTAGGTTTTCTGGAGGAACGGCAATTGCGTCCCCCGCCGAACCAGCAACGAATGCTCGATCCCAAGTATCCTCCGAACACTCGCCAGCGCCGCCTCATTCACATCGATATACGCGACGATGTACCATTCGCCGTTTTCTTCCCTGGCCATCCCCATCGGCTCGGCCCGCCATTTGAGAGCGCCATGGTGCGGCATGAAGTAGGTTTCCTGGATGCCGCCGACGGCGCTGAGGCCCTCGTCGAGAGCGTATTCCATCACCGCGCAGCACAGCTGCGTCAGCGTGCCCCTCAGTCCAGCAGTGCGTTTGTCGGGAACGACGAATGTGCGGGTCCATTCGGCCCAATCGGGTCGCCTGGGCACACCCGATTTTTCGCACATGTGAGAAAAGACCTCCGAGACCATGTGCGGCTCGCTCGTTGGGATCAATCGAGCCGAGGTCACCACGCGACCGTCTTCAATACCAAGCAGGTAAGTCGCCGCGTCGGTATCGAATTGGTCTAGCTCGCGACCGTCCGGGCTCGGAGGGCGCCAATGTTTCTGGTGCACGAAGAAGTCGTGCCGGCGGCGCAGAAACTCGTCGAATTCGTTTTCATAGAGATGCTTGTTATGCGCATTGACTACGTGGGCCGTTATCATGGCGCGATCCCCCGATCGTTTCTCGCAGGGATATTTGCAGTCGCGCTAATATACGTCACCTGTCCGATGGGACAGTTGACGCGTTTTTAGGGATGGATCAGGCGCCGGCGCACTGCTTCGACGACCGCTTGCGTGGTCGTGGCGACGCCAAAAGCCTCGCGGGCTCTTGTCGAATGCCATTTGACCGTTCGCTCGGTCAGCCCGAGGATTTGGGATGTTTCCGACGAGGTCTTGCCGGCCGCAGCCCAGAGCAGCACCTCTTTTTCGCGGTCGGTCAGCACGCCTTCATCGTCGTCATTGTCATTCGACAACGCCTGGATCGACATGCCCGCGTATACCGCCATGGTCACCAGTTGCACCTGATGGCGCGGCGAGAGGGCGCAGCACTTCGCGGAAGACGCAAACGAAAGCACGGATTGCCAGTGATGAACGCTGAGCATCGGCACAGCGAAGCCGCTACAGATGCCGAACTCCGTCGCCTCGCCGGCGACGCGTCGTGAGCCCTCCGTATTCGACCACTTTGCCGGGACTTCCGACCAAAGGAACGGCTTCAGGGTCTTTGCCGAGTAAATGCAAACGCCGTCGACGGCGGCATGCTCGGCCTCGACATAGCGTTCGAACCAGCCGGCCGGCCAGCCATTCAGTTCAACCATGGGTGCAAGCTTCTGGCCACCGAGCGGCACCCCGCTCAGGATCAGGTGCTCGAAGCCGAGATTTCGCACGGTTTCGAGCAGGTCGCCCAGCAGCGGCCCGGTAGCTGTGTGTTTCCTGCAACGTTCGACAAAGTCGAACACGTCTGAATCGATCATGACAGAGACCCCCCGTCTCCACGCCCGAAAACAAAGCTTACCTTAAATTAGCGACTTCGAATATCCCAATAAGCGCGTCCGCCACGCAGGACGCCTGGACCAAAATCAGCTAAATCAGCCAGACTTTGATCAGCGAAGCAGGACCAGAAAGCATGACGCAAGCATTGCCGAAACGAAACGAGCCGTTCCGGGCCGGCGAAACCGCGCTGCTGCTAGTCGACATGCAGCGCGTCTGGCTGGAGCCCGGCGCCGATCCGGCCCATCCGGAGCGCGGCCCCGATCACTATTTCTACCGGCAGACGGCGTCGCAAACGATCCCCAACCAGGAGCGCCTGCTGGCGGCGGCGCGGGCCAACGGCGTCGAGGTGATCCACACCATCATCCAGAGCCTGACCCAAGACGGCCGCGACCGCTCGCTCGACCACAAGCTGACGCCGATCCATATCGCGCCGAGCCGGCCGGAGGGCCTGCCGGTGCCGTCGCTGGCGCCGGTCGGCGACGAGATCATGCTGCCGAAGACATCGTCGGGCGTCTTCAACTCAACCAACATCGACTATGTCCTGAAAAACCTCGGCGTGCGTTACCTGATCGTCGCCGGCATTATGACCGACCAGTGCGTCGACATGGCGGTGCGCGATGCCGCCGATCGCGGCTACCTCGTCACCTGCGTATCGGACGCTTGCGCCGCCGCCTCGCAGGAGCGCCATGATGGCGCGCTCGAGGCGTTCGGCGGCTATTGCTGGATCGCCGACACCGCCATCATTACTGCCCGTTTCGAAGCCTTGGGAAAAGCTACATGACATCGACCGTCGAACCGCTCGTTGCCGTCGTCACCACCGACCTTTCGGCGATCACGCGCGGCCGCTCCGTCGTCGAAAGCAAGCTGCAGAAGATCGCCGCGACCGGCGTCGGCTGGCTGCAGGCCAATCTGTCGCTGACGCCCTTCAATTCCATCGTCGACCCCAATCCCTGGGGCTCGTCCGGCGATGTGCGGCTCATTCCCGATCTCAACGCGCGGTTTCGCACGGCGCTGACCGGATCGCCGACACCGTTCGACATGGTCGCCGGCAACATCGTCGAACTGGACGGCAGCCCGTGGGTCGGCTGTACGCGGACCATGCTGAGCGATGCGCTGGCGGAGTTGAAGGCGGCGACCGGGCTTTCCGTCATCGCCGCGTTCGAGCATGAATTCCATATCGAGGGCGACTTTGGGCCGGCTCATTCGATGTCGTTGGCCGCATTGCGCCGCGCCGATCCGTTTGCCGCCAATCTGATGGCGGCGCTAGCGGAAGCCGGCGTCGCGCCCGAAGTGGTGATCGCCGAATTCGGCACCGACCAATTCGAGGTGACATGCGAGCCAGCCGATGCGGTCGCCGCGGCCGATCGCGCGGTCGCCATCCGTGAGATCACGCGCGAAGTCGCGCGATGTGCCGGCTGGCGGGCGAGCTTCGCGCCCAAGATCGCGCCGGATGCCGTCGGCAACGGCGTCCACATCCATTTCAGTTTCGTCGACGAGGCCGGCAAGCCGGCGACCTACGATCCGGCCCAGCCGGGCGGTCTTTCCAGCCGGACCGCTTCGTTCTGCGCCGGCGTGCTGCGCCACCTGCCCGCGATCACCGCCATGACGGCGGCGAGTGTGTCGTCCTACTACCGGCTGAAGCCGCATAGCTGGAGTTCGTCCTACACCTGGCTTGCCGATCGCGACCGCGAGGCGTCCTTACGCATCTGCCCGACGGTGACCATCGGCGGGCGCGATCCGGCGCGGCAGTACAACATCGAATACCGGGCAGCCGACGCCACCGGCAATCCCTATTTGTCGCTGGCGGCGATCGTGCGCGCCGGGCTGGAAGGGCTGAAGGCCAAGCTGCCGGCGCCGCCGCTGGTCACCGGCGACCCGACGCAGATGAGCGCCGCCGAACGCAAGAAGCTTGGCCTCGTACGGCTGCCGGAAACGCTGCCGGCGGCACTCGACGCGCTCGTTGCCGACAAGACGGTCACCGGATGGTTCGCGCCGGTGTTCGTCGAGACCTTTGTCGGCCTCAAGCGGCATGAGACCGGGCGCCTCGCCGGTCTCGATCCAGTGGCGGTCTGCGATCTCTACCGGACGCTCTATTGATGGCTGAGCCGCTTGCCAACGCCATCCAGCCTCAGGGTTGGCCACCCGCGGTCGAAGCGATAAACGAAACGGGGCGTTCCGATATCGTTCTGATATGCGAGCACGCGTCCAATCACATCCCGGCCGAGTATGCGCGGCTCGGTCTCGACAGCAGCCATTTGCAGCGCCATATCGCCTGGGACATCGGCGCCGCCGAAGTGACCCGCGCTCTGTCGAAGCTGCTCGATGCTCCGGCTTTCCTCAGCTCCTATTCGCGGCTTTTGATCGATCTCAACCGGCCGCTGGGTTCCAGCGGCAGCATTCCGGTGCTGTCGGAGGACACCGGCATTCCCGGCAATGTCGGCCTCGATCTGGGGGAACGAAGCCGGCGTGCCGAAATCATGTTCGCGCCGTTTCATGACCGCGTCGCCGCCCATCTCGACGGCCGGGCGAAGCAGGGCAGACCGACGCGGATCGCGACGATCCACTCCTTCACGCCGGTCTACCTCGGTGTTGGCAGGCCCTGGCACGCCGGTGTGCTTTACGACCGGGCAGTCGATTTCGGCCAGGCAGTGCTTGCCGGCCTGCGCGGCAGCGGGCTTAACGTCGCGGCAAACGAGCCCTATGTGATCAGCCGCGACGGCGACTACGCCATACCGGTCCATGGCGACGATCGCGGCATTCCCGCCGTCCTCATCGAGATCAGGCAGGATTTGCTGGCGGGCCGCTCCGGCATCGAGGAATGGGCGCACCGCCTGGCAGCAGCGTTGCCGGCACAGACAAAGGCGTTGTGACCGAGCTCGGCTGCTCGACCGCAACGCAAGATGCCAGCCGGTGAAAAGCCTCCACCGTCCTCAGGAGAAGATTTGCGACAGTTCTTCGACGCTGGTGCCTTCCTTGACCTGCCGCAGCTCGACATAGCTGACCGCCGTGGCGACCGACAGCACCATCGACAGCACGGTCGACACCAAGGCTGCCGCCACATCGGCAATGATCCCGCCAAACATGACGATGACTGCCAGCATCACCCACTGGATGACCATGGCGATGACCATCAGGATCAAGAAGAGGCCAAATAGCGGCCAGCGGTTGCCCTTGGTCAGGACACGGCTGCGCGACATCGAACCGAACACGCCAAGCCGCTCCTGGATCAGAACCGGCACCGCCACGCACCATCCGAGCCATAAGATGATGCCGGGAACCAGCAAGGCTATCGACGCCAGGCCCGCACCCAGGCCGACGAGCAGGCCAATACCAAGGGTCGGCAGCAAATTGCGGATGGCTATCTGAATACAGTCGCCAAAGGTCGGCCGCTTGCCGTTCAAGTCCTCGATCGTTGCCCGCACCAGCGCCGACTGGAGCAGCAGCGCGAAAACGAAGGATAGCAATCCCGCAATAACCGTAATCCATGAATTCCGAAACATCATCGAGGGATCGGCCGCGGCGCCGGGGTCGCCCTGCAGAACCGCATCTAGTTGCGGTTGGCTCCACAGCCGAAGAATAATCGCCGGCAAGCCTGAAAACAGCAGCGCGAGCCCAAGGCATAAGCCGATGTTGCGGCCGATCACGGCGAAGCTGTTGTTGAACACTCTGCCGATCTCGAATTTCTCAGGCCGTTCCAGTGTCGTTGAAGCCATGATTCCCCCCGTGTTTCGCCGTAACAGTATCACGGCGCCCTAATAGCAATTCTGCCAAGATTAACCGTGGGCGTCCAGCCCACTTGCAATTCTTGTGCTGCATTGTCAGTGTCGGCTGGGAACTGCAGGTTGCAGGGGAGCGGGTGACGGTGGCACAGCCAGGCACAGCGGAAGCCGAATGGCTGACCAATCTGCACAAGCAGCTGATCGCCGATGAGTCGATCCAGTTCGACCTGCCGGCCTATGTGCCGCCCCAGCCGCCCGACTGGCTGAAGCCGCTGCTGGATCTTTTGTCATCGCTCGGTCCCTACATGATCTATCTGTTCTGGGGGGCGGTGATATCAGGCGCCGCAATCATCCTGCTTGTGGTCTTCCTCGAGGTGAAAGGCATCGCCTGGCGCCTGCCGTGGCAGCGCGCGCGGCCCGAGGCCGAGGCCGAAGAGACCTGGCGCCCCGACGCCGGCGCCGCGCAGGTCCTGCTGTCGGAAGCCGACACGCTGGCCGCGCGCGGCGACTATGACGAGGCGGTTCACTTGCTGCTTCGGCGCAGCGTCGCCGATATTGCCGGCCGGCTGCCGGACTTCCTCCGCCCGTCGCTCACCGCGCGCGACATCGCCAATGCCCCTTCCCTGCCGGGAAGGGCACGCCATGCGTTTACCGAGATCGCCCGCATTGTCGAGGCGGCGCTGTTCGCGCGCCGGCCGGTCGGCGCGGAAGGCTGGCGGCAAGCACGCGGCGCCTATGAACGTTTCGCCTTCCGGGATGCCTGGACGTGAGCGCACCGGCGGTCGAGGCGCAGGAGCCGTTCAATCGAAAGACACTGTTTTGGGGGATTTTCGCCAGCCTGCTTGCGGCTGCCGGTTTCTTCCTGCTGTCCACCTATGCCCCCGATTTCCGGCAACCCGGCAATGGCGGCGCCACGCCGCTGTCGAAAAGCGGCGTCGGCTACGCCGGTCTGGCGGAATGGCAGAAGCTGACCGGCGAACCGCCCTTCATGGCGCGGACCGAGGACGATCTCGGCACCGACATGCTGCTGATCGTCACCATCTCGCCCGACAGCGATCCGGAGGCTCTCGACCACATCCTCAACCTTCGTCAGGACCAGAACACGCTCTTCGTGCTGCCCAAATGGCAGATCCTGCCGCTGCAGGAGCACGAAGGCTGGAATATGAAATTCGGGCGATTGCCCGGTTCGGTGGTGAACGAATGGCTTGGCCGGATCGCCGATGCAAAGATCGGTGCTGGCCAGAGTACGCCAAAGCAACTCGACATCGAGGGCCAGCTCGTCAACACCCCGGACGAATTGCAGTGGGTAGCGGACGAACACCCGGTCATTGCAGCCGGCAAAGGCCAGGCCGTCCTGACGCAAGTGGAGAACAAGCCGTTCTATATCCTGACCGACCCCGACCTGATCAACAACGCCGCCCTCAAGGATCCCGACAAGGCGGCAGCGGCGCTCGGGCTGATCGCCTTGCTCCAGCCGGACGACGGGCCGGTGATGTTCGATCTGACGCTGCACGGCGCGGGGCGGAAGTATGATCTGGCCAAGCTTCTGGTCGAGCCGCCCTTCCTGGCGCTGACACTGACGATCCTGGTCGCTGCGGCGCTGGCGTTCCTGCATGGCCTCGGCCGATTCGGCCCGCCGCGTGCCGACCAGCGTGCAATTGCTTTCGGCAAGCGTGCGCTGGTCGATACGACGGCGATGCTCATGCGGCGTGCCGGCCGGCTGGACGAGCTGGGAAGCCGCTATGCGGCCTTGATGCGGGTGCGCGCCGGCGCGCTGCTCGGGGCACCGCAAGGGTTGCAAGGCACAGCGCTCGACCACTGGCTCGACTCTCGCGATAAGGAGCAAGCTGGCGGCTTCACGATGCGCTCGCAAGCCGCCGGCGAGGCCAAGAACTTGGCGCAGATGCAACAGGCAGCTGAGCGGCTGCACGACTGGACAGCAAGGAGGCTCGGTGAACGTCGATGATGTGAAGGCCCTGGCGACACGGATCAGGGAAGAAGTGGCCAAGGCGATTAGCGGGCAGCACGATACGGTCGACCTGATGCTGACCGCCTTGTTTGCAGGCGGGCATATCCTGCTCGAAGGCCCTCCCGGCACGGCCAAGACAATGACCGCGCGCTGCTTCGCCCAAGCGCTTGGGGTCGCCTACGGGCGGATCCAGTTCACACCGGACCTGATGCCCGGCGACATCGTCGGGTCGAACATCTACAACTTCCAGACCGGGCAGTTCACGCTGACGCGCGGCCCGATCTTCTGCGATCTCCTGCTTGCCGACGAAATCAACCGCACGCCACCCAAGACGCAAGCCGCACTGCTCGAGGCGATGCAGGAACATGCGGTCACGTTCGACGGCACCACGCATTCGCTCGGCCGCAACTTCATGGTCGTCGCGACCCAGAATCCGATCGAGCACCAGGGCGTCTACCCCCTGCCCGAGGCGCAGCTCGACCGCTTCCTGTTCAAGCACCGCGTCAGCTATCCCGGCCCCGAGGAAGAACGAGCCATCATCGTCCATCACGGCGGCGGCTCCGCCTCGCACGACATCGCGCAATATGGCATCGAGGCGCAGACGGACCGCGAGACGCTGCAGGAGGCACTTGCAACCGTCGGCTCCGTCACCCTCGTCGACGATGTCGTCGGCTATATAGCGGCGCTGGTTCGGGCTACGCGCGAAAATGCCGATCTGGAAGTGGGGGCCAGCCCGCGCGCGGGCGCCATGCTGGCGCGGGCGGCTCGTGCCCGGGCGGCGCTGGACGGACGCGCCTATGTGATCCCCGACGACGTCAAGGCGCTGGCGATACCGGCGCTGCGCCACCGCGTCATCCTTTCGCCTGCCGCCCAGATCGATGGCCGCCTGGTCGAGCAGATCGTCTCCGACCTGGTCGACCAGACGGAAGCACCACGTTGATCTATCCCAGCGGCCGAGCGGTGTGGGCAGCAGCGGCCGGCGCGGTGCCGGCCTTCCTGGTCGCGCTGGCGCTGCCGTCATTCTGGTATCTGGGATTGCTGTGGAGTTGCCTGCTGCTTGCCTTCCTGGCGGTGGATGCCGCGGCCGGACGCGGACGGGCATCGCTGAATGCCAGCATCGATGCGCCGCAGCAGGTCGGTGTCGGCGGCGAGTTCAGCGTGCAAATTGCAGCCCGTCATTCGGGCCGGCCGCGCGCCGCGGAGGCTCGCGTCGGCCACGATGCGCGGCTGGCGCCGGTGGACGGCAGCGGTGGGACTTTGCGGCCGACGGCCGGAGGCGGGTCGCTCGACCTTCGCTTCCAGGCGCTGCGACGCGGCGTCGCCAGCTTCGACCGTCTCTGGGTGCGCTGGCGCGGGCCGTTCGGGCTGGTCTGGAACCAGGTGGTGCTGCCGGTGGAAAGCAAGGTTGCGGTGCTGCCCGACGTCAGCAGCGCCCGCGGCGAGGCGATCACCCTGCTGCAACATGCGGCGCTTGCCGAAGGCCATGCGCAGCGCCGCGCCGGTCAAGGCCGCGAGTTCGACGCGCTCAAGGATTACCAGCCGGGCATGGGCCGGCGGATGATCGACTGGAAGCGCAGCGCCCGCCACGGCAAGCTTTTGGCGCGCGAGTTCCGCATCGAGGAGAACAACAATGTCGTGCTGGCCATCGATAGCGGACGCCTGATGTGCGAGCCGGTCGACGGTGTGCCGAAGGTGGACCGGGCGGTGACGGCCGCCTTGCTGTCGGCATTCATCGCGCTGAAGGGCGGCGACATGGTCAGCCTGTTCGGCTTCGATGCAAGGCCGCGCGTTTCGAGCGGCGCCGTGCGCGGCTCCGCCAGCTTCGCGATGATCCAGAAACGGGCAGCCGAGATCGACTATTCCAGCGAGGAGACCAATTTCACCCTTGCGCTGACCACGCTTTCGGCACGGCTCGACCGCCGTTCGCTGGTCATCATTTTCACCGATTTCGTCGACCCGATCAGCGCGGAATTGATGCTGCGCACGGTGGGCCAGCTCACCGAACGGCATCTCGTGCTGTTCATGCTGATGAAGGACACCGAACTGGAGGGCCTGGCCGACCTGCCGCCACGCTCCGGCGAGGACGTTGCCCGCGCGGTCGTTGCCGGAGGGCTCTTGCGCGAAAGGCAGGTCGTCATCGGCCGGCTGCGGCTGCTCGGGGCGCATGTCGTCGAAGCCAACCACAACCGGCTGGGTCCCGCGCTGGTCGAGCGTTATCTGCAGTTCAAGCAGGAGGATCTGCTGTGACGGCGCCAGTCGCCGGCAATGCGGTACGCGGCGATGCTGTGCGCCAGTCGCTGGCCAGCTTCCGCCGCGAGCGCGAGGCCGACTGGAGAGCATTCGAGGCGCTTCTCGCGCGTGTCGAAAAGCGTGCGCCGCGCACGCTTTCCGAAGAGGAGCTGCTGTCGCTGCCGCTGCTCTATCGATCGGCGCTGTCTTCTCTTTCCGTGGCACGGGCGACCTCGCTCGACAACGCGCTGGTCGCCTATCTCGAAGCGCTGTCGCTGCGCGGTTATTTCTATCTCTATGGCGCACGTCGCGGGCTGCGGCAGCGCCTTGCCGATTTCTTCCTGCACGACTGGCCCGAAGCCATTCGCGATCTGTGGCGCGAGACATTGGTTTCGGTCGCGCTGATGGTGATCGGCATTGGTGCAGGCGCCTGGCTGGTGGCATCCGACAAGAGCTGGTTCGACGCGATCATCCCGTCCAGCCTGGCGGGGGGCCGCGGTCCCGATGCCTCGGCCGAACTGCTGCGCAACATGCTTTATGATGGCGACAATGGCTTTCTCTCAGGCTTTGCCGCCTATCTGTTCACGCACAACGTCCAGGTCGCGATCCTGGCCTTCGCCCTCGGCTTTGCCTTCGCCGTGCCGACGGTGTTGCTGATGCTGTTCAACGGCTGCATGATCGGCGCGTTGTTCCAAGTGTACTGGTCCAAGGGACTTGGCATGGAGCTCGGCGGCTGGCTGGCCATCCACGGCACCACCGAATTGTTCGCGATCGCTTTGGCCGGCGCGGCCGGCATGCGCATCGGCACCAGCATCGCCTTTCCCGGCGAATTGACACGCATGGCGGCAGCGGCTCGTGCCGGACGCATCGCCGCGAATGCTATGGTCGGGGTCTCGGTCATGCTGCTGTTTGCCGGGCTGCTCGAGGGCATTGGCAGGCAGACCATCACCAGCGACGTCACGCGCTACGCCATTGGCGGTGGCATGCTGGCGCTGTGGATCGCTTACTTCTACCTGTTCCGGATGGTGCGGCATGGCGATCGGTAGACGCGCCGCCTTTGCGGCTATACGGCCGCTGATCACGCCCGAGGGCGTCGATCTTCGGATAAAGCTGGCCGACGCCGGCACGCGGGCTGCCGCCTTCCTCCTCGACATCGTGTTCATCGCGGTGGCTGCAATCGTGATCACGATCGTCGCACTGTTCGGGGTGGGAGGCCTTGGCAGCGAGGGGTTTCAGCCGCTCTTCGTCGTCTGGATCATCCTGATCTTCTTTCTGCGCAACGCCTACTTCATCGTCTTCGAAGCGGGCCGGCGCGCGGCGACGCCCGGCAAGCGGATCGTCGGCATCCGGGTCGCATCGCGCAGCGGAGACGGCCTGTCCATCGACCAGGTCATCGCCCGCAACCTGATGCGCGAGATCGAGGTGTTCCTGCCGCTGTCGATCATCGTCGGACGCAGCGGGACCGACCTTGCCGACACGCTGACGACGGTGTTCGGACTGGTGTGGACGCTGCTGTTTGCCTTGTTCCCGCTCTTCAATCGAGACCGCATGCGGATCGGCGACCTGTTGGCGGGGACCTGGGTGGTCGAGGCACCGAAGCGCGCCTTGCTGGAAGATCTGTCGGCCCGGCAGGATGCCGGCGCTGGCGCGTTCCGGTTCAGCCACGCCCAGCTCGACGCCTACGGAATTGCCGAACTCCACAAGCTGGAGGAGGTGTTGCGCCGCGACGACTATTTCGCCCTGCGGACGGTTGCCGAGACGATCGGACGCAAGATCGGCGCGGCACCCCAAGCCCATGACGCGCGCGCGTTCCTGACGGCCTACTACGGGGAGTTGCGGGCACATCTCGAACGCAAGCTCCTGCTGGGCAACCGCAGGGAAAACAAGCACCAGCGTTAGATCAGGCGTGGGAATGCACGAAAAGCGTGCGCAGCAGCCCATTGCCACCGAAGATTGATGCTTGACCGGTGCCATCTTCTCCCGCAAATTCAGTCTCGCGGGGTTGAAATGCCTATCCGTCCGAGGGTGCTCGTGTTCCCTCGCAGTCGCAAGCGGATGTTGCAAGAAAACTCCTCGAGAGTTCCAGGTTCTACGGAAATCAAGCTGCAAGGAGACTTCCTTGGCCACTTTCGTCACTCAATCCACTTTCCAACGAGCTGGCAGCCAAATGGTGTGGTTTTGGAAACTCGGAACAGGCGATGCCTACTGGGGGTACTCGGTACGTGCGGCGGTCGTCCTTCGCACGGCCACTTTGCGCTGGGAAAGCCTGTATACCTACATCGACGAGACAGGCCAGACCGAGGTGATACAGACGAACGTATCAGACGATATGCAAATAAGATTCGCGGCGATAAGTTCTCCCTGAGGAGCCAAGACATGCCAACAGTGCTTCACGCGGTATACGATTCCCGCGGCGTCATCATTGCCGCCTCACGAGTCGATCCTGACGATGACAAGTCGGCCCCGGCGCCAATCCCACAGCCCGGCGAGGGCAATTACTACGCGCTAATCCCGCTTGACGAGGCCCACGTCAAAATGCCGCTGGATCAGCTGTGCACAACGACTCGGGTCGACTTGCGACAGAAGCGGCTGATTGCCGAGGACCTTCACTCTCGAGCGTAAGTGTTCCTCGCCACCCTGCCCTATCCCACCCACTTCTCGTAGTCGGACACCAACAGGTGCAGCGGTGCTGTGTCCTCGTCGATGTCTGCGAAGCGGCCGATTGGTTCGCGAAAGACATTGTCGGTGAGATCGTCGTTGACCGTCGAAACCTCGCCGATCAGCACGTCCTTGCCTTCGGCCCAGAAGGCGTGCCAGACGCCCGGCAGCAGCGTCACGCTCTGGCCTGGGTCGAGCTTCAGCAGCCCACCCGCAGGCAGCCTGTGGATGGTTCCGTCGACAGGCACCGTTACTTCGGCCTTCGGGTCGATGCCGCCATCGCGGTCATGCATGAACAGCTCCAGCACCAGCTTGCCGCCGCCACGGTTG
Organism: Mesorhizobium sp. M1217; assembly: GCF_040318275.1. Classification (NCBI taxonomy): domain Bacteria; kingdom Pseudomonadati; phylum Pseudomonadota; class Alphaproteobacteria; order Hyphomicrobiales; family Phyllobacteriaceae; genus Mesorhizobium; species Mesorhizobium sp. M1217. The sequence continues at coordinate 28,304 of NZ_JAMYMA010000027.1, forward strand.
ATGATGTCTTCGGCCTTGATGTTGTGGCGATGCATCGGCGACAGCTGGTCCTTGCGCGAGATCATGATCTTCTCGGCATAGAGCATGCCCATGCCCTTCTTCATGTCTTCGTAGCGGCCGTTGCGGACGGTGAACAGGAACAGGCCGAGCTCGTCGAACTTCTCCTGGCCATAATCGGTGATGTCCCAGCCGAGCCGGGAGGAGAAGATCGCCGACGAATCCTGCCGGCGCGCCTTCATCTCTTCGGGGCTCCAGTAGGCGAAGGGCGGCATGATGTAGCCGAACGAGCGGATGAAGGCGTCGGCGTCGCGGATGATGTCGTTGATGGCGGAGCGTTTCATGATCGTGGTTCCTTCCCGTCGCTTTGCGAGCGCTAACGCAATAGCCGAACGTCAATTCGGTGTCGATGCAAACTGCTGTCGCTGGCCCCATGACATGCGGTCCGATCAGGGCCATAAGGTCAACCAATTTTCCGATGGTGAGACCATGCGCAGCATAGACGACCTCGATACGCCGGCGATCCTGATCGATGCCGGCCGCGCCGAAGCCAACATCGCGCGGGCGCAGGCCCATGCCGACCGGCACGGGCTGAAACTCCGGCCGCACATCAAGACCCACAAGCTGCCCTACTGGGCAAAAAAGCAGATCGCGGCCGGCGCCGTCGGCATCACTTGCCAGAAGATCGGCGAGGCCGAAATCATGGCCGACGCCGGCCTGACCGACATCTTTCTGCCCTACAATATCCTCGGGCGGGCGAAGCTGGAGCGCCTCAAGGCGCTGCACGGCCGCGTAACACTGTCGGTGACAACGGACAGCATGGACACGCTGATGGGACTTGCCGCCACCTTTACCGATCCCGGCCACCGCCTGCCGGTGCTGGTCGAATGCGACACCGGCATGGGCCGCTGCGGTGTGCAGTCGGCCGGCGAGGCAGTCGCGCTGGCGAGCGAGATCGACAAGGTCCGGGGGCTCGTCTTCGGCGGCTTGATGACCTACCCGGGGGCGGGCCGCGCCGCAGAGACCGAGGCGTGGCTCGCCGATGCGCAGCAAGCACTTGCCGCATCCGGCCTTGCCTGCGAGCGTATCTCCAGCGGCGGCACGCCCGACATGTGGCGCTCGGGCGAGCATTCCGTCGTTACCGAATACCGGCCTGGCACCTACATCTATCTCGACCGCTACCAAGTCGCCAAAGGCGTCGGCAGCCTCGACGATTGCGCGCTGACGGTGCTGTCGACGGTGGTCAGCCGTCCAACGCCGACACGCGCCATCCTCGACGCCGGCAGCAAGGCGCTGTCCAGCGACACGCTGGGGCTCGCCGATTTCGGCGAGCTGCTGGGCATTTCAGGCGCAAGGGTGACCAGCCTCAGCGAAGAGCACGGCAACGTCACGCTGTCAGGCGACGCCGAGCTTCGCATCGGCGAGCGCGTGCGCGTCGTGCCCGACCATTGCTGCGTCGTCACCAATCTGTTCGACGAGGTGCATCTGATCGAAGGCGACAAGGTGATCGAGACTTTGCCGGTCAAGGCGCGAGGACGGATGGGATGAACCAGGCCGGAGCGCGTGCGGAGGCTTTAATGTATAGAATTTTCCGGACGCCGGAGGGACAGCACCCCCCTCTGTCCTGCCGGACATCTCCCCCGCAAGGGGGGAGATTGGCAGCTCCGCCGCCCGCACCCACTTTGATACGTTGGTAATTGGCGAAAGCAGAAGCAGCATCCGATCTCCCCCCTTGCGGGGGAGATGTCCGGCAGGACAGAGGGGGGTGGGAAGAAACTCGACGGATAAGATCAGCCGGGTTGCCGTTCAGCTTGCCTTGCCGCGACCCGGCGCATCGAAATGACGCGGCGGCGGCGGATCTCGGTGCGCATCGCCATCAGATGCAGCGCGAAGAACAGCACGGTGAAGCCGAGCGCCATCACCAACAACGGCCACAACAGGCTTGGATCGATGGTCGGCCCGCCAAGCCGGAACACCGAAGCCGGCTGGTGCAGCGTGTTCCACCAGTCGACCGAAAACTTGATGATCGGGATGTTGATGAAGCCGACCAGGGTGATGATTGCCGCAGCCCAGGCGGCACGCCCGGCATCGTCGAGCGCGCGCGTCAGCGCGATAATGCCGAGATACATCAGGAACAGGATGAAGACCGAGGTCAGCCGCGCGTCCCACACCCACCAGGTGCCCCACATCGGCTTGCCCCAGATTGAACCGGTGATCAGCGCAAGGGCGGTGAAGACGGCACCAATGGGCGCCGCCGATTTCAGCGCCAGGTCGGCCAGCGGATGGCGCCAGACCAGCGTGCCCAGCGCCGAGATCGCCATCAGCGTGTAGCACATCATGGCAAGCCAGGCGAAAGGCACGTGGATATACATGATGCGCACGGTGATGCCTTGCTGGAAATCCTCAGGCGCCGTGAAGCTCATATAGAGACCGACAGCGAGGATGATGGCGGCCACGCTCGCCAACCACGGCACGACCTTGTCGACCAGCCCGACGAACTGCGTCGGGTTGGCAAGGTCCATCCAGCCGGAGAGGCGTGAAGTCGTGTCGCTCATGCGGCTTTACATAGACCGCCGGCGGAGTTGCGGCAACCACGGAGCCGGCGGTCTCTCCTTCTCTCCTTTGTGGGAGAAGGTGGATCGGCGCGTGGCTCCGAGCCGGATGACGGCTCATGTCGAGCCTGAATCAGAACTCATCGCAATATGAAAGCCGCCAGTCGGTAAACAACCCAATCGGGGCGTTTGATCGCGCCGAAGTCGACGCCAAAAGCGGTCAAGCTGGAAGCGTCGAGCATTGGTCAAACGCTCGGCGGCAGACTTCAAACCTGCTGTCGGCAGTTGGTTGATGGGGCGTTGATCGCAAATTGCGCGGCGAAAGCCCGGATATAGGCGGGCCGTGCTTCCCCGCGCGCTACATAGGCAGCCAAGTTTTGATATTCGTCCAAAATGCCTGACATTCCTAGTCGCAGCAGCACTGATACCATCAATAGGTCGCCCGCGCTGAACGCATCATCGAGCCAGTCGGCGACGCCCAAGTGAGCCGAGAGTTTGTCCAGCCGAGCGCGAACACGGTCCTTTACCAACGGCAAGCGCTCCTCGCTCCAAGGCTTGTCACCTTCGAATATTCTTGCCGTCGTTAATTCCAGGATCGGCGGCTCGACGGTGTTTAGTGCGGCAAACATCCACGTGATCGCGCGTGCGCGGGCATCGCGATCCTTCGGCAGCAGGCCCGCATGCTGCTCGGCAAGATGAAAGACGATCGAGCCGGTCTCGAACAGCGAGAGAGAACCTTCCTCATAGGTGGGGATCTGGCCGAAAGGATGGATTGCCAGATGGTCAGGCGCCTTCATCCCTGCGAAGGAAACAAGACGAACCTCATAAGGCTGACCCACTTCTTCGAGCGCCCAGCGAACGCGCGTATCGCGCGCCAGTCCCTTGCCGCCATCGGGTGATCGTTCAAAATGTGATAGTGATTGTCATCGGATCCGTTTCTTTGCTTGGGCAAATTTCTTCGGCTTCCTATCGTGAGACGAATGAGCCTCCCCGAAATCGACATCGGTCTTGACCTATTTCATTGCAGGGCGCCGCTTCCGATCAGAGGTCGTGATAGCGCGATGGGCCAATTCGGCGAGGCTGCGCGTAGGGGCTGCCTTGTTCCATCGACCGCTTTTGCGAGCTTGCGCCCTGAACGCAGACCGAGGCCCTTCCGGTCAATCCCGATTTACGGGTTCACATCCTGATCTGCAGTGCGCTTACATCTCCATTTTTGGATGAAGATTTTGCGCCAAGCTGGAGTTGCGGGATCTGAACGCCGTCTGCGACACAATTATCGCCTAGGTCCGCGATGAGAGCTTGCAGCCGTGGCGGTGACGCGGTCTCCCCTTCTCCCCTGTGGGAGAAGGTGGATTGGCGCGCAGCGCCGAGACGGATGAGGGATGCTGGACGGAGTAAGGCGCTACTCGGTGCGCCGCAGTCTGGATTTTGGATGAAGGTGTGCGCCGAGCTGGAGCGCACCTCATCCGTCGCCTACGGTGACACCTTCTCCCACAACAAGGGGAGAAGGTGAACCGTGCCACTCAGGCGGCTTCGTTCACCGGATGGCTGAGGCGGCGAACCTCCTCGTCGTTGAGCAGGCCGCCAGCACGCAGCAGGCTGGCGAAGCGGCCGTTGCGCAGCGACAGTTCGGTGAACCCGCCCATCTCGACCACCCGGCCCTTGTCCATGAACACGACCAGATCGGCATCGCGAACGGTGGTCAGGCGGTGGGCGATGATGAAGGTGGTGCGGCCGCGCCGCAATTCGTCGATGGCGTCCTTGACGCGGTCTTCCGTCTCGACGTCGAGCGCGCTGGTCGCCTCGTCGAGAACCAGGATGGGCGCGTCCTTCAGCACGGCGCGGGCAATCGCGATGCGCTGGCGCTCGCCACCGGACAGCTGTCCGCCGCGTTCGCCGACGACCGTGTCGTAGCCTTCGCTCTTCGACAGGATGAAATCCTGCGCGGCGGCGGCGTTGGCAGCGGCATGGACCTCGTCATAGGTCGCCTCCGCACGGCCGACGCGGATGTTGTCCTCGATCGAGCGGTTGAGCAGGCCGGCATCCTGGAACACGGTGGCGATCGAATGGCGCAGCGACTTGCGGGTCACCGTGCGGGTGTCGATGCCATCGATCAGGATACGGCCGCCGGACGGCGTGAAGACGCGCTGCAGGAGGTTGATGAGCGTCGTCTTGCCGGCGCCCGTCGGGCCGACGATGGCGACGGTCTGGCCGGCCTGGACCTCGAACGACGCGTCGTCGACGCCCTGCCCGGAATTGCCGAACTCGAAGCAGACATTCTCGAAACGCACATGACCCGTGACGTTGACGAGGTCGCGCAGCCCGTCGGGCTCGGCGGCATCGGAAGCGGAGTCCTCGAGATGATAGAATTCCTCGAGCTTGGCGCGTGCCTCGGAAATCTGGTTGGCGAAAGCCGACATCTGGTCGAGCCGGGCAATCAGCAGCGTGGCAAAGCCGGTAAAGGCGATGACGTCGCCGATGCGCAACTGGCCGTGCGTCACCAGATAGGCGCCAATCAAGAGCACCACCATCATCGAAATCGTCGACGACAGCCGGTGCAGCGCGTTGGCCATCGCCCACCAGTCGAGCACCGGATTCTGTGCATCGAGCAGGTTCTTGACGTAGCGCTTGAGCGCCTCGGTCTCGTGGCCGATGCGGTTGTAGCTCTGCAGGACAGCGACGTTGCTGACCGAGTCGGTCACATGCGCAAACACCTTGTGGTAATGCCGCTCGACGGCCGCCTGGCCTTCCTTGGTGCGCCGCATCACCAGCCGTCCGATGCCAACATAGAGCGCGCCAAGCGCCAGCAGCACCATCGACATGCGGATATCCATGCTGAGCGCCGTGGGCACCAGCAGAACCAGCGCGACCGCGGTCGACAGATGCTGCCGCATGAATTCGAGCCAGAGGCTGAACAGGGTCTCGACCGCGCGCAGGAGCGTGTGCAGGGAATTGGAGGTGCCGCGCTGATGATGCCAGGCTAGCGGCATGGTGATAACGCGCTCGAACGACTGGCAAAGAACCTCGCTGCGCCGCTGGTGGGCAAAGCGGTCGGCGCCGCGCGCCACCAGCACGAAGGCGATGATGTTGAACGCGCCGAGGCCGGCCCACATCGCCAGCGTCGAGAATACCGAGCCGCGGTCCGAAATGGCGTCGATCACCCGGCCGAACATGATCGGCTCGAGAATGGCGATAATGGCAAGCGCGACATTCGCCCCGCAGATAAACGCAACGCGTTTCCTGTCGGCAGCGAGATAACCAAGGGCTCGCCAGTAGATTTGCAGAAGTGACACTTCAGCTACTCCGCCAATTATTTATGGTGCAGTGCGTCATTTTTTGACTCGTATCGGTTGACGCGTCGCAAAACAATGCTCGTCTACCTCTTCCGTTCCCATTCCGCGAACAAAAGATGACGACGCTTCGAAATTTGCCGTGATCGTCTAACAGTTTGAGATAAAAGGTGAAATGTCAGCGTTGCGGCAAAATCATGGCAGCTGGAAAGCACTGCCACAATTTTAATCAGCAAGACCCCGGGCACGACGTCTAAAGTCGTGTGCAGGCATTCAGCAAGGTCAAACGCAAATATAACCGGTAGAGGCACTTGGAGTGCCCGTGCGTTCCCTGGGGAAGCGCAAGGGACGCTCCAAGCCCTTGAATCTAGGCCGGTATTCTGACGATCACCTCGGCGTTGTCTCCGGCTTTTGGCTCGAAGGACGAAGATTTGGTCTTCGTGCCATTCACTTCAAGTGAGATGGCCCGAGCCTTTTTGTCGCGGACGACGCGTACCTTGATCTCGGCGCCCAGCATCTTCAGGGTCGCCGAATAACCGTCCCAATGGCTGGGAAGTCTCGGCGTGAATTGAATGCGCTGTCCGCGACGCTCGATGCCGAGAATGCTCTCGACCGCCGCGCGATAAAGCCAGCCCGCCGACCCGGTATACCAGGTCCAGCCGCCGCGGCCGCCCTTGTCCTGCCCGGAATAAACGTCGGCCGCGACGACGTAGGGTTCCACCCGGTAGCGCTCTGCCGCGGCTTCATCGAGTGCATGGTTGACTGGATTGAGCATCGAAAGGCAACGGTAGGCATCGTCGGTGCGACCCATCTCGGCGAGCGCAATGACGAACCATGTCGCCGCGTGGGTGTATTGGCCGCCGTTTTCACGGACCCCCGGCGGATAGCTCTTGATGTAGCCCGGGTCCTTTTCCGTCCTCGAGAACGGCGGGGTGAACAGCTTGACGATCTTGAGCTCGTCGTCGACGAGCGTTTTCAGCGCCTGCCCCATTGCCGTCGTCGACCGCGCCGGGTCGCCCTCGCCCGAAAGCACGCTCCAGGACTGGGCGATCGAGTCGATCTTGCACTCGTCCGATTTGCGCGAGCCGAGCGGCGTGCCGTCGTCGAAGCTGCCGCGCCGATACCACTCGCCATCCCAGGCGGTGCTTTCCAGCGCCCGCTTCAGCATCTCGGCGTGCTTTGTCCAGGCCTGCGCGCGCTTGGCATCGCTCTGCGCCTTGGCGACAGCGGCAAAGTCGCCCAGCGTCTTCAGCAGGAACCAGCCCAGCCACACGCTCTCGCCCTTGCCGTGCTCGCCGACGCGGTTCATGCCGTCGTTCCAGTCGCCGCCGAGGATCAGCGGCAGCCCGGCTGGGCTGCTGCGCTTGACGGCAAGATCGAGCGCCCGCGCGCAATGGTCATAGAGCGAGGCTGTCTTCTTCGAGATTTCCGGGATGAAGAAAGCATCGTGCTCGCCTTCGCCCAGCGCCTGCCCCTCGATGAAGGGCAATTGCTCCTTCAGGATCGCGGTATCGCCCGTCACCAGCAGGTAACGCGCCGTGGCGTGGGCCAGCCAGACCACGTCGTCCGAGATCATGGTGCGAACGCCTGCCTCTGTGCGCGGCAGCCACCAATGCTGCACGTCGCCTTCGGGAAATTGCCGCCGCGCCGCATTGAGGATCTGGTCACGCGCCAACTTGGGGTCATGCGCCAGCAAGGCCAAGGTGTCCTGCAGCTGATCGCGGAAGCCGAAGGCACCGCTTGCCTGATAGAACGCAGAGCGGGCACGGATGCGGCAGGCCAGGCTCTGATAGGGCAGCCAGTGATTGACCATGGCGTCGAGTGCCTTGTCCGGCGTCTCGACCTGGATGGTGTCAAGAAAGCCGCGCCATGTGCGCTCGTTGTCGGCCAGCCGCTGATCGAAATCCCTGGAGCGATGGGTCTGCACCAGCGCGCTGGCCTCCTCGGGCGAGGCCGCGTCGCCGAGCAGCCAGAGCAGCGTGACGTCGCCACCGGCAGCGATGTCGATGTCGCGTGCGATGGCCGCGCAGGGATCGTCGCCGGCCTCGACACGGCCCGACAGGCCGGCGCCGCTCAGCACGGCATGCGGAAACTCGCTGGAGCCCAGCCTGCCGATGAATTCGCCGCGGTCGGCGGTGACCGAATGCACCGCACCGTCGGCGGCCAGAAAGGCGATCCGTTCGCCAAAATCGAGCCCATAGGGATTTTGCGCCAGCAGAGCGCCGGTCGCGGCATCCCGGGACGGAACGATGCTTGCCGCGGTGCGCGAACGATGGCCGCCAAGAACCCATTCGGCATAGGCGTAGACGCGTAGCCGCATCGGCGCCGAACCCGAATTCTGGATGCGCAGCCGCGATATCTTCACCGGATCGACGGGATCGACGACATGGGTCAGGTCCATCGACAGCGGCCCGCGCTTTGAACGGAACGTCGAAAAACCCTGCCCGTGCCAGGTTTCGTAGGTCATTGTCGGGTCACGCACCACGGCAGCCAGCGGCGAGAACGCTTTGCCACTGGCATGATCGTAGATATAGATAGCCTCGCCCGGCCGGTTGGTGACCGGATCGTTCGACCATGGCGTCAACTGATAGTCGCGGCTGTTGCGGCTCCAGGTGAAGGCAGCGCCTTCAGCCGATATGTGGAAACCGAACGATGGGTTGGAGATGACGTTGATCCACGGTTGCGGCGTCGTGCGCCGGCCGGCAAGACGCACGACGTAGTGGCGTCCGCCGCCGTCGAAGCCGCCGAAACCGTTCCATTGGTCGAGCCCGCTGCCGTCGACGCGGGCCTCGACCAGTGCCTGGGCGGCAAACGCTTGCGCCGTCGGCACCGGCAAGGACGGCTCGCGAAGCGCTGCAAGGTCTGCCGGCTGGAGGGCGGCGTCTCGCGCCTGCAGTGCCGCGGCCTCGGCGCGCTCGATCTGGTCGAAGATGGTGCCGTTACGCGTATGCAGCACCACCCGGGCGACGGCGAGCAAAGTCCTGTAGGTCGTTTCCTCCATCAGATCGCGGCGCACCGCGAAGATGTGCTGGCGGGGTCCAAGCTCCTTGCCGCGCAACCGGCTGTTTTCGCACAGCGTCTCGACCGCGCGCTGCAAGTCCTGCACGTATGACGAAGCCTGCTCGTTGACGACAACAAAATCGATCATCATGCCGCGGGCGCGCATGTATTCCTGGAAGCGAAGCGCCTGGGCGACGATCTCCAGATCGGCGACATCGGCGATCCTGACCAGGAAAATCGGAAAATCGCCGGATATGCTGGTCGGCCACAGGCTGGACTGCCTGCCGAGCCCGGAGGCGATGGATTCGCCGGGCAGGCGCAGGAACGGATCGGGATAGATCAGGTAGCGCGCCAGCTTCTGCACATTGGCGGCGTCGGACAGGCTGAGGCCGAGGTGACGGGTCTGCACCTGCGAGCGCGTCCAGGCGAGCATCGCCTGGCGGGAGAAGCTTTCGGGATGGTCGAGCCGTGCGATAGCGGCATCCAATTCGGCGCGATCGGCGCCGACGACGGTCCAGAACGTCAGCGAAATCTTCTTGTTGGCCGGCACGCGCACCTGCCGGCGAAGCGAGGCGATCGGATCCAGGGTGAAGCCGGAATGGCCGCCAAGCTTGGCGCCGGGATCAAAGGCAGCCGCGTCCGTGATGGTGCGGCCGCGGCCGATGAAGGCGCGCCTGTCGGTTTCCGCCTCGGCATCCCGCGCCGATCCAGACGGATCGGTGACGAAATGCACCATGGTGACATCGGGCTCGTCCTTTTCGCGCTTGCGCCTGGTGGCGAAGATCGCGCCGTTGTTCGGCGCGATCTCAGTTTCCACGAACATCTTCGAAAAGGCCGGATGCGCATTGTCCGACGGCTCGGAGCCCAGCACCAGTTCGGCATACGAAGTCACTTCGATGTGCCGGTCGGCGGCGCCGTCATTGTAGAGCGTTACTCGCCGGCCCTCGCCATTGCCTTCCGAGATGACGATGCACTCGACCTCCGAACGCAGCGACCCAATCGATTTGACGAAGCTCGCCTTGTCGTCGGAAAACAGCGTCTGCACACGCTCGTCGGCGGCGCGCTTCGGCTCGGCGGTGGCCGACCACCAGTCGCCATTGCTGGCGTCGCGCAGGAAAATGTAGGAACCAAGGCGGTCCTCGGTCGGATCCGGCTGCCAGCGCGTGACGGCAAGTTCGCCCCAGCGGCTGTAGCCCGAGCCGGTGGCGGTGGCCATGACCGAGTAGCGGCCGTTGGACATGACACTGGTCGAGCGCAGCGCCCTGAGCGGATCGAGCACGATACGCGTATCCGGGCTCTCGAGTTCGGTCTCGTCCTTGGAGCGCTCGTCGGCCTCGGTCCTGACGGTCGCCGTCGGGATGTCGCGCGGCGCCCTTTCCTGCAAGAGCAATTCGGCCGACTCGATCACCGGATCGCTGTGGAAGCGGTCGCGCAGGCGCCCTTCGAAGATCGCATCGGCAACGGCGGCGATCGACATGCCCGAGTGGTGGGCCATGTAGTTCAGCACGACGGCGTGGTCGGTACCCTCGGGGACGCGTTGCGGCGTGAAATCCACCGCGTCGTAAAAGCCATGCCGGCCCAGTGCGCCCAGCCGCCTCAGCCTGGCCAAGTTCTGCACGGATTCATGCGGCGTGAACTGCGCTGCCAGCACGGTCGCGTAGGGCGCGATCACCGTGTTTTGGCCAAGGCCGCGCTTCAGCCCGAGCCCGGGCACGCCGAAATTGGTGTACTGATAGGTCAGTTCGCGGTCGCGGGCGTTGTAGGCCGCTTCCGAAATCCCCCAGGGAACGTTCTTCGACCGGCCATACTGGATCTGGCGCTTGATGATGAGCTTGCTGGTCTGGTTGAGAATGCTGCCTTGCGGCTCCTTCATCACCAACGGCGGCATCAGATACTCGAACATCGAGCCGGACCAGGACATCAGCGCGCCCTGGAAGCCGATCTCGACGATCGGCCGGCCGAGCCGGAACCAGTGCTCGGTCGGCAAATCGCCCTTGGCGATGGCGAACAGGCTGGTCAGCCGCGCTTCGGAGGCCAAAAGGTCGTAGCAGCTTTCGTCGAGCTGATGCTCTTCGACCCGGTAACCGATCGACAAGAGCTTGCGTTCGGGCCGCATCAGGAACGAGAAATCCATCTCGAAGGCGAAACGGCGCGTGCGCTCGCGCAAGGTCAGAAGCTTGGCCCGCAATGCCGCGACGGCGTTTTCGTCGCTGTGCGCGTCGTGGACATGCGCCTCGCAGGTGGCTTCGAGCCTGGCCGCCCAATCGGCGATGGTGTCGCTCTGGGTCGATGCGGCCTCGGTGTGGATGGCAGTCGCGAGCTTGCGTATCTCGCCGGCCAGGACGGCCAGGTTGATAGTACGGATCGACGCCATCTCCGGCTGCGCCTTGATCAATTCCACCGCCCGCCGCATGCCGTCGAGACGGTCGGCGAGCCGCTGGCGCAAGGGCCGCAATTGACGGCGGTCGTCGGGCAACTCCTCAAGGCTTTCGTCGAGGATGGTGACGGTGTCGAGGATGCCTTCGAAGTCGCCCTGCACATGCACCGACGGCGCTTCCGCCCATTCGGCGCAGGCAGCGGCCACGGCCACCAGATGGCCGGCGAGATTGCCGCTGTCGACGGCAGAAATGTACAGCGGATAGAGCGGCTTCAACGTCGTGGTGTCGTACCAGTTGAAGAGATGGCCGCGATCGCGCGGCATGCTCTCGATGGTCGACATGGTCGCGTCGATGCGGTTGACGGCGTCGGAGAGGCTGATCCAGCCGAAATCGCGTGCCGAAATCACGGACAGCAGGTAGACGCCGATATTGGTCGGCGAGGTGCGGGGCGCCACCACGGGGGCCGGGCTTTCCTGGAAATTGTCCGGCGGCAGATGGTGATGCTCGGCCGTCACGAAGGTCTCGAAATAGTGCCACGTTCGCCGCGCCACGGTGCGCAGCGCGTGGATATCGGCGGCCGATATGCGCAGGCGATCCTCGGTTTCGGCCGAACGGCTGATCCAGCAGGCGATGGCGGGCGAGCCGATCCAGAACAAGGCAAAGAAGAAGGCGACGAAGGCGCCGGTGGAATCGGCCAGCACCGGCACAGCGAGGCCGACGACGCCGATGATCACCGCGCCGTACATGATGCTGTAATAGGAGCCGAGATCGTTGTCGCCGCCCTTGTGTGCCTGCGAGGCGGTGCGCCATTCGAGCAGGTTCTGGCGGCTGACGAACAGGCGGTAGAGCGTGCGGATGGTCGCGTCGCCCATCATCCAGGCAAGATGCGCCATCAGCACGATCTTCAGCGCCACCAAGGCGGTACCGAAGGCAACGTCGCGCGCCAATGCCGAGAAATGGCCGCGCGGCGTCTGGTCGCCGCTCTTCGGCAGGATGGCGTTGACGATGTCGAAAGTGGGCGCCATGAACAGCGTGAGGATCAGCAGCGCCTGCCATTGCGCCGCCTGCGTGAATGGCAGCAGCGTCCAGCCGGCGATCGCGGCCATCACCCAGAAGATCGGCGTCACCGAGCGGCGCAGATTGTCCACCATCTTCCAACGCGACAGCGCCGGCACGTTTGAGCGCGGGCCGAGGATGAAGCCCAGAAGCTGCCAGTCGCCGCGTGCCCAGCGATGGTGGCGCGATGCGTCGACCGAATAGCGGGTCGGATAGTCCTCGACCAGTTCGACGTCAGTGACCAAGGCCGATCGCGCCAGCGCGCCTTCGAGCAGGTCGTGGCTGAGGATGGTGTTTTCCTCGATACGGCCCTTCAGCGCCGCCTCGAAGGCATCGACATGGTAGAGACCCTTGCCGGTGAAGGAACCGTCGCCGAAGATGTCCTGGTAGAGGTCCGACACGGCAAAGACGTACGGATCGAGCCCGCGATTGGCGGAAAAGACACGCTGGAAGAACGACGCCTCGTCGCCGCTGGTCAGCGACGCGGTGATGCGCGGCTGCAGGATGGAATAGCCGGCCGTGACCTCGCGCCGGGCCGCGTCGAAATGCGGACGGTTGAGCGGGTGGCAAAGCTTGCCGGCCAGCGCAGCGACGGCGTCGCGGGTTGTGCGGGTGTCGGCGTCCAGCGTCATGACGTGGACGACGCTCTCCGGCAAGGGCACTTCCAACGGCAGGAAGGTGGTGTCGCTGTCGCCGCGCAGCAAGAGGTTCAATTCGTGCAGCTTGCCGCGCTTGCGCTCCCAGCCCATCCAGACGCCTTGCGAGGCGTTGTAGAGCCGGCGCCGATGCAGCAGATAAAAGCGCGGCGCGCCATCCGAGGGATAGCGGGCGTTCAGTCGGGCGATTTCGGCGCGGGCGAATTCGAGGATTTCGACATCCGCCGTATCGATCTCGGTCTTCGAGTCCGGCCAGTCGGAAAGCAGCGCGAAATGGATCTCGCCCGCCGTGTTGGCGAGGTGATGCACTTCGATGTTGCGGATGTTCTCCTCAACGTCGTCGCGCGAGCCGATCAGCGACGGCACCACCACCAGCGTCCGTGCCTCGGGCGGTACACCATGCCTGAAATCATAGCCGATGAGACGCGTCGGCTTCAAAAACAGCGAGACGACGGTGTTGAAGAATGCGAGCGCGCCTTCGCTGGCCGGCACCGCGAACAGGGCCAGCATCAGGACGATCGACGGCACTGACAGGCCGAGATTGGCGAGCGCATTGCCGGAGACGACCAGAAGCAGGACCGTCAGCGCAAACACCGGCACGACGATGCCCAGCCATCCGGTCTTGCGGAACGTCCGGTTGATCGTCTTGCCGATGGTAGGCCGGTAGCCGATCGACCGCTCCAGTTCCATCCGGCGCGGACCGACCAGAAAGAAGCCGACGTCGGTGTGAGCGATCGGACCGGTTTCGGAGCCCGGCGCATCGGCAGCATGGCCGGCGAGTTCAATCGCCCGTTCGGCAACGCGAAATTCGGAAAGATCGGAACGGCGTGCCAGTTCCTCGATCGCAGTCCGGTATTGGTCGCGCGAAAAGAAATCGAGCGCCGCGAAATCGGTGCGCTCGCGCAGCAAAGTGTCGATGCGGCTGACGCCCTCGAACCACACCGTCCAGTCGATGTCATTGATGAGGCGCAGGCCGCGGATGATGTTGCCGGTGGTCACATTGCCGCTGGACAGCGTGCGGTGCTCGCTGAGGATGATTTCCTCGGCGTCGGAGCCCGTCCTTTCCAGCTCGCCCTCCAGCCATTCCAGCGCCCTGCCGGCATTTTGCGAGCCGTCGCGCAGCCGGTAGAGCAACTGGGTTGCGAAGGTGGTGTCCTGCGCATGGGCGCTGTAGCCGGAAAGTATCGTCTGCCGGTCGGCGCTGTCGTCCGTCGCCAGCACACGGTCGGCGACCTCGTTGGCGATCTGGCGCAACTCCCGCGTGCGATTGACGCGCACCGCGATCCGGCGAAGATTCTCGATCAGGACAAAGCGCAGCAGCGACGGCAGCGCCCATAGTTCGCCGATCTTCAGCGGCTCGACGGACTGGAAGCCTTCGACGATCGCCTTGAACATGGCCGACGAGACGGAACTGTCGGAATGCGCGACATAGGTCCATGCGACCGCCAACGCGCGCGGCACGCTGGATCCGTCGGACAGTTTCAGCGTCGGCAACTGGCGATAGAAGCGGCGCGGCAGGTCGCGCTTGACCTGGAAAATGGTCTCCTCGACCAGGTAGTTGTTGTCGAGCAGCCACTGTGCCGCGGGCGTGATCGTTTCGCCCCTCGCCTGGGCAGCGTTGGTGGAACGGTAGACATCGAGAATCTTCCTGGCGCTGTCGCGGATGCGCGCCTGAAAATCGAAAGGCGTCAGCCCGAACAAATCCTTGGCATCGCCATTGGCAAGGGCTGCGCCCAACGCGCGCAGCCGATCTTCCGTCAGGAAATGGGAGCGTATCGGCTCGTCGGTGACAGCCGGGAAGCTGGCGCTCGTCTTTTCGATCTGTGCGAGATTGGTCTGGATATTCATCTAAGGTTCCGTGTTGGGGACGCAGTGCGGCGTCACCGCCACGGCAATGTCCCTAAAACCGGTCCAAATGCAATTGGTTGCATCGCAACACTTGGCCGAATGTTTGTTTCCGCACCACGACAAGGTGTCGTCTTTCGACAACTTCCAGGCGAGCGCCTCCGAGCATCGTTTCGGCTTCTGATCGGCGGAAGATTCAGGCTTTTTCGTGATGCAGGGACCAGCTTACGCAATATTTGACCGGCGTCTCGATCATGTTTGGAAACAGGCGTTAATCGTTGCCGGCAATGCGATCGATGCGGATCACGAACAGCATCGCCGGCCGGACGGGATCAAGGCGCAGTTCCGGCGCTTGCGGCCCGAGCAACAGCGCATCGAGCGGCCCCAGTTGCACGGGCGCGGCGCCGGCCACCCTAAGCTCGCCGTCGAGGGACAGGATGAGTGTTTCATCGGCTCCAAACCGGATTTTCGTCGGAGCCGAAATCAACAGGCGCTCGACCTGGTGGATCGCCCGGGTCCGGCGGATCATGACGTTGAGGTCGGTGATCGGACCGGCGATCAGCGTCGCTTGCGTTGGCACGTCGGCCGGAAAGGCAAGCGGTGCGGAAGCCTTGGTGATTTCGACCGGCGGCCGGCCGGCGATATCGAGGACCATGCCCTCGCCTTCCAGCAAGGCCAAAGTCCGGTCGACGCCGGGAAAGCCGGAAAACGGGCCGCCGCCCTCGACCAGCGCCATCGAGACGCGCCAGTCGAAATCGTCGAGCCCAGCACCTGCCGGCGAGACGGCAATCTCCGTCGTCACGCCGCCGCCGTTCTTCCACGGCATCGACCGGTATTCCGAGGCCCGAAGGATGCGCAAGGCGCGGCTCAGCCCAATATGCCGGGCAGGTTGAGCTGGTTCTCCCTGGCGCACTCGATCGCGATGTCGTAGCCGGCGTCGGCGTGACGCATGACGCCCGTCGCCGGATCGTTCCACAGAACCCGCTCAAGGCGCTTGGCCGCCTCACGCGTGCCGTCGGCGACGATAACCATGCCGGCATGCTGCGAAAAGCCCATGCCGACGCCGCCGCCATGGTGCAGCGACACCCAGGTGGCACCGGACGCGGTGTTGAGCAAGGCGTTGAGCAGCGGCCAGTCGGAGACGGCATCGGAGCCGTCCTTCATCGCCTCCGTCTCGCGGTTCGGCGAGGCGACCGAGCCGGAATCGAGGTGGTCGCGGCCGATGACCACCGGTGCCTTCAGTTCGCCGCTGGCGACCATCTCGTTGAAGGCGAGGCCGAGCCGGTGGCGGTCGCCAAGGCCAACCCAGCAGATGCGGGCCGGCAACCCTTGGAAGGCGATGCGCTCACGCGCCATGTCGAGCCAGTTGTGCAGATGGGTGTTACCAGGAGTCAGCTCGCGCACCTTGGCGTCGGTTCTGTAGATATCCTCGGGATCGCCGGAAAGTGCTGCCCAGCGGAACGGGCCGATGCCGCGGCAAAACAGCGGACGGATATAAGCCGGCACGAAACCCGGGAAGGCAAAGGCATTCTCAAACCCCTCCTCCTTCGCCACCTGGCGGATGTTGTTGCCGTAGTCGAGCGTCGGCACGCCGGCGTTCCAGAACGCCACCATCGCCTCGACATGCTCGCGCATCGACGCGCGGGCAGCCTTTTCGACCGCCTTCGGGTCGCTGGTGCGCTTCTCGCGCCATTCGGCCAGCGACCAGCCCTTGGGCAGATAGCCGTTGAGCGGATCATGCGCCGAGGTCTGGTCGGTGACGATGTCGGGGCGTACGCCGCGCCGCACCAGTTCCGGCACGATGTCGGCGGTGTTGCCGACCAGGCCGACCGATTTCGCCTCACCGGCTTTGGTCCAGCGCTCGATCTTCTCCAGCGCCTCGTCGAGGGTGTCGGCGCGCTCGTCGACATAACGGGTGCGCAGCCGGAAATCGATGCGGTCGGGATCGCATTCGACCGCCAGGCAGCAGGCGCCGGCCATGACTGCTGCGAGCGGCTGGGCACCGCCCATGCCGCCGAGGCCGCCGGTCAGGATCCATTTGCCTTTGAGATTGCCGCCATAGTGCTGACGGCCTGCCTCGACGAAGGTCTCGTAGGTGCCCTGCACGATGCCTTGCGTGCCGATGTAGATCCATGAGCCGGCCGTCATCTGGCCGTACATCATAAGGCCTTTTCTATCGAGCTCGTTGAACTTCTCCCATGTCGCCCAGTGCGGCACGAGGTTCGAATTGGCGATCAGCACGCGCGGCGCATCGGCATGGGTGCGGAACACGCCGACCGGCTTGCCGGATTGCACCAACAGTGTCTCGTCGTCGCCAAGCGTCTTCAGCGAGGCAACGATGCGGTCGAAATCGTTCCAGGTGCGCGCCGCCCGGCCGATGCCGCCATAGACGACCAGTTCGTTGGGATTTTCGGCAACGTCCGGGTCGAGATTGTTCATCAGCATGCGCAACGGCGCTTCCGTCAGCCAGGTGCGGGCGTTGAGCTCGCTGCCGCGCGGGCTGCGCACTTCACGGATATTGTGGCGAGGATCGGTCATGATTGTCCCTTTCGAGTGAGGTGCACCGCGCGTCAGCGTTCGGCCCAGGCGATCGCGGTTTCCAGGATCTTTCTCAGCGTGACGCGGATCGGCGCCGCGAATTCGGCGTCGTAAGGCACCGGCCAGTTATCCGGTTCGCCCTTGCCTTCGGGCTCGCGCAGATAGCCACGGTTGGAGAGCTCCATCTGCAGCGCGTGGACGCCGGCTTGCGGCTGGCCGAAATGACGCGTGATCCAGCCGCCCTTGAAGCGGCCGTTGACGACAAAGCTCTCGCCGGTTTCTGCGACAATCTGCGTGACTTTCTCCTGCAACGCCGGATCGGCGCTCTTGCCGTCATTGGTGCCGAGATTGAAGACCGGCAATTTGCCTTCGAACAGGCGCGGCAGCACCGAACGGATCGAGTGGCAGTCATAGACGACGATCTTCCCGTGCAAAGCGCGCAGCCTGTCGATCTCGGCCTGCAACGCGGCATGATAGGGCACGAAGAATTTTTCGCGGCGTTCGTCGATCTCAGACGGCCCCGGCTCCTCGCCTTCGCGGTAGAGCGGATCGCCGTCGAAGGTCTCGGTCGGGCAGAGCCCAGTCGTCGTCTGGCCGGGATAGAGCGAAACGCCAGACGGATCGCGGTTGACGTCGATGACGGTGCGCGAGATCGCCGTATGCACCACCGTCGCGCCAAGGCTCTCGGCGAAATCATAAAGCTTGTCGATCCACCAGTCGGCGTCACGGCGGCCGAGCCAGGGCGAGATAAGTCGGTTGTCGAGGCCGGCCAGATCGATGCCGGTATGCGGGATCGAAACCAGCAGGGGTGCCGTGCCTCGGGTGACGGTGAGCCAAGTCATGAGAAGTCTCCGCGCGTTGGAGCTCTACGGCGCCCCCCTCTGCCCTGCCGGGCATCTCCCCCACAAGAGGGGAGATTGGCAGCTGCGGCGCCTCGCTCAGTCCTGCAACGTTGGAGATTGGCGAAAGCCAGTGTAACGGCCAATCTCCCCACTCGTGGGGGAGATGCCCGGCAGGGCAGAGGGGGGCGCGGCAGAACGCGACCTTGCAATTGTCCGTGAACACCGACCTCGCTTTTTGCCGGCCGTGTCGTATTTTGTTCTTGCTTTGTGCCGGCAGCTATGCTACTAATATGGGTATGGTGATGATTGTCACCGACGACCCGCCCTCGAGGCGGGTTTTTTGTTTCTGACTTTGAAAATTTCGGTATTGCCGGGCTGAGGTTGGCGGGACAGCGCCGCCCCCTGTCCTGCCGGACATCTCCCCCACTTGGGGGGAGATCAGCTGGCGTCGAGGGTTTCGCCAACGTCCGACCTGTGGCGGCGTACAGTCTCACGACGTCACTCCCGGCAGCTTTACCGCGCTTGCCGCTTCCACCGCCGCGCCGCTGCGTACCATGGCGATGGCCTTCTCCATGTCGGGATGGAAGTGCCGGTCGTTGTCGAGATGCGGCACCTCTGCCCTGACCAGCCGGCGCACCGCCTCCAGTGCCGCGCTCGAGGCCAGCGGGGCATGGAAATCGCAGCCTTGCGCCGCGGCCAGCAATTCGATGCCGATGACGGCCGTCGCATTCTCGACCATGCCGATGAGCCGGCGCGCGCCATGTGCCGCCATCGAGACGTGGTCTTCCTGGTTGGCCGAGGTCGGGATCGAATCGACGCTGGCCGGATACGCTTTTTGTTTGTTTTCCGAGACGAGCGCCGCGGCTGTCACTTGCGGGATCATGAAACCGGAATTCAGACCCGGCTTGGGCGTCAGAAAGGCCGGCATGCCCGACAGCGCCGGGTCGACCAGCATGGCGATGCGCCGTTCCGACAGCGAGCCGATCTCGCAGACGGCGAGCGCGATCATGTCGGCGGCGAAGGCCACCGGCTCGGCGTGGAAATTTCCGCCAGAAAGCGCTGTGTCGTCCTCGGCAAAGATCAGCGGATTGTCGGTGACGCCATTGGCCTCGGTGCCGAGCGTATCGGCGGCCTGACGCAGCACGCTGAGTGCTGCGCCCATCACCTGCGGCTGGCAGCGCAGGCAGTATGGGTCCTGCACGCGCTCGTCGCCGACGCGGTGCGATTCACGGATGGCGCTGCCGGCCATCAAATTACGCAACGCCTCGGCCGTCTCGATCTGGCCGCGATGTTTCCTGAGCAGATGGATGCGTGGATCGAAGGGCGCGTCGGAGCCCTTGGCGGCATCGGTCGACAGCGCGCCGGCGACCAGTGCCGACTGGTAGAGCACTTCCGCCTCGAACAAAGCTGCCAGCGTATAGGCGGTCGAAAACTGGGTGCCGTTGAGCAGCGCCAGGCCTTCCTTGGCGCCCAATGTCACCGGCTCCAGGCCGTGCGAAACGAAGGCGACCTTGGCGGGAAAGCGACCATGCGGGGTAAAACATTCGCCGACGCCGATCATCACCGCGGTCATGTGCGACAGCGGCGCGAGGTCGCCGGAAGCTCCAACCGAGCCTTGCGCCGGCACCACGGGAATAACGTCGTTGGCCAGCATCGCCTCGAGCAGCTCGATCGTCTGCGGCCGCACGCCGGAGGCGCCCTGGGCCAGGCTGGCCAGCTTCAGCGCCATCATCAGCCGGCAAATTGCCACCGGCATCGGCTCGCCGACGCCGGCGGCATGTGACAGCACGATGTTTCGCTGCAGCGTCTCGAGGTCGGCGGCGGGGATGCGCACGCTGGCCAGCTTGCCGAAGCCGGTGTTGATGCCATAGACCGGCTCGCCCTTGGCAACGATCCTGGCGACGGCCTCGGCGCTGGCCTTGATCTTCGACCGGCAGGCATCGTCGAGCCTCAGTGCGGCGCCGCGATAGATGGCGCGCCAATCGGCCAGCGTGGCATTGCCTGGCCTTAGCTTGAGTTCGGTCATTGTCCCCTCCAGATGCGGGCATGCAGCGGATTGAAGCCCATGCGGTAGATGAGTTCGGCCGGGCGCTCGACGTCCCAGATCGCCAGATCGGCGGATTTTCCGGCTTCCAGCGTGCCGGTCTGTCCAAGCAGCCCGAGCGCGCGGGCAGCCTCGCGCGTAACGCCGGCAAGGCATTCATCGACGGTCAGGCCGAACAATGTCGCCGCCATGTTCATGGTCAGCAGCAGCGAGGTCAGCGGCGAGGTGCCCGGATTGTTATCGGTGGCAACGGCCATCCTGACGCCATGCTGGCGAAACAGGGCGATCGGCGGCTTCTTGGTCTCGCGGATAAAGTAGTAGGCGCCGGGCAAGATGGTCGCCACGGTTCCTGCCTTCGCCATTGCCACCGCACCTGCCTCGTCGGCGTATTCGAGGTGGTCGGCCGATAGCGCACCATAGCGCGCCGCAAGTTCCGCGCCGTGCAGATTGGACAGCTGGTCCGCATGAAGCTTGACCGGCAGGCCCGCCGCCTTGGCCGCATCGAACACGCGTGCGATCTGCTCGGGCCAAAAGGCAATGCCCTCGCAAAAACCGTCGACGGCATCGGCAAGCCCGTCGGCAGCGACGGCCGGCAAAATCTCGTTGGCGACAAGATCGATAAAGGCGTCCTTGTCGCCTTTTGCTTCGGGCGGCAGCGCATGAGCGCCGAGGAAAGTGGTTCTGACCGTCACCGGCCGCCCACCGCCCAGCCGTCGCGCGGCGCGCAGCGATTTCTTCTCGTTTTCGAGGTCGAGACCGTAGCCCGACTTGATCTCGATGGTGGTGACGCCTTCGGCGATCAGCGCGTCGAGGCGTGGCAGCGACTGGGCGACCAGCTCGTCCTCGCTCGCGGCGCGCAGAGCCTTGACCGAGGAAACGATACCGCCGCCGGCCTTGGCGACCTCCTCATAGGTGGCGCCGGCCAGCCGCATCTCGAATTCATTGGCACGGTTGCCGGCATGGACCAGATGGGTGTGGCAGTCGATCAAGCCAGGGGTGATCCAGCGGCCTTCGCAGTCGGTCGCCTCGGCGTCTTTGCCAAGTGCTCTGGGGCGGAGCGCTGCCGGCATGTCGGCTTCCGGCCCGGCATAGACGATCCGGCCGCTGCGCACCGCGATGGCGCCGTGCTCGACGACGCCTAACCCGGCGCTGCTATCGGCCATGGTCGCGAGGCGCGCATTGCGCCAGAGGCGAAGCTCCCCTGCCCGGTTTTTGCTCTCTCCAGCCATCATCTTTTCCGTTTCAATCGGGAGTTATTATGTATATACATATCAAAAGGCACTGCAAGCGCTATCATCACATGGCCAACCGGGATTTGGAGAAAGACGTGACGGCGATTTTTGCGGAACAGGCACTTCTGCCCGACGGCTGGCGCAGCGATGTGCGGATCGTAATCTCCGACGGCAAGATCGCAACGGCCGAGGCGAATACCTCGCCTCTGCCTGGCGACGAGCGCCATTCTGTCCTTTTGTCCGGCATGCCGAACCTGCACAGCCATGCCTTCCAGCGCGGCATGGCCGGCCTTGCCGAATTGCGCGGCCCTTCCGCCGACAGTTTCTGGAGCTGGCGCGAGGTGATGTACCGCTTTGCGCTGTCGATGACGCCGGACCAGGTCGAGGCGGTCGCAGCGCAGCTCTATGTCGAGATGCTGGAGGCCGGGTTCTCGCGCGTCGGCGAGTTTCACTATCTCCACCACGACCGCGACGGCCGGCCCTATGCCAACATCGCCGAGATGGCGGAGCGTATCATTGCTGCAGCGTCCGAGACAGGCATCGGGCTGACTTTGCTGCCGGTGTTCTACGCGCATTCCTCTTTCGGCGGCGCTGCGCCAAATGAAGGCCAGCGGCGATTCATCAACGATGTGAACCAGTTCTCGCGGCTTGTTGAGAAAAGCCGCGAATCCCTTCGCGCGTTGACTCAGGCTGTCGTCGGCGTGGCCCCACACAGCCTGCGTGCCGTGACACCCGAGGAACTGGAAAACATCACGGCGATGGCGCCGGAGGGGCCGATCCACATCCACATCGCCGAGCAGATGAAGGAGGTCGAGGACTGCCTTGCCTGGTCCGGGGCGCGGCCGGTCGAATGGCTGCTTGCCAATGCCAAGGTCGACCAGCGCTGGTGCCTGATCCATGCTACCCACATGAGCGAAGCCGAGACGATCCAGATGGCGAAAAGCGGCACCGTTGCCGGCCTCTGCCCGATCACCGAGGCCAATCTCGGCGACGGCACCTTTGCCGCGCCCCTTTTTATGCAGCATGGCGGCCGCTTCGGCATCGGCTCGGATTCCAACTTGCTGATCGGCCTGCCGGACGAGTTGCGCCAGCTCGAATATTCGCAGCGCCTCGCCCACCGCGCCCGCAACGTGCTGGCGGTGGCCGGCGGATCGACCGGTCGCGCGTTGTTCGATGCGGCGCTCGAGGGTGGCAGTTCCGCGTTGGGCGCCGGCGCCTCGCGGATCACTGCCGGTGCCTCGGCCGATCTCGTCTCGCTCGACGGCAAGCATCCATCGTTGGCGGGCAAGGCAGGTGATGCGATCCTCGACGCCTGGATTTTTGCCAACGGCACCAAGATCGATTGCGTCTGGGTGCATGGCAGGAAACTGGTCAGCGACGGCAGGCATGCAAGACGCGATGCCATTGCCGAGCGCTTCCGCAAGGTGATGACGGCGCTTTCGGCATGAGCATGATCGAGGCGATAAGCGCGGATTCTGGAAGCGCGGACGGCGGCGAGGCCCTTTCGCTACACCAGCGCATCCTGTCGGACATTAGCGAACGGATCCTGTCCGGCGCCTGGGCGCCCGGCCACCGCATTCCGTTCGAGCATGAACTGACGGAAGAATACAGATGTTCGCGCATGACGGTGAACAAGGCGCTGTCGCAATTGGCCAAGGCCGGGCTGATCGAGCGCCGGCGTCGCTCCGGCAGTTTTGTCCGCCGGCCGCAATCGCAGGCGGCCGTTCTCGAAATCCACGACATCCGAATCGAGGTCGAGGCACTTGGCCTGCCCTACCGCTACGAGCGCGTGGCGGGAAGCAGAAGGCGCAGCAGTGCCGACGATCGCGCCCTGCTGGAACTCGACGTCGCCGGGCCGGTGCTGGCGCTGGAATGCCGGCATTTTGCCGGCAACCGGCCGTTCGCCCACGAGCAGCGGCTGATCAACCTGGCTGCCGTGCCGGAGGCCGCCGAAGAGGCGTTTTTCGACACGGCGCCCGGTCCGTGGCTGATCGGCCGTGTGCCATGGAGTGCGGCCGAGCATCGCATCCGCGCGGTTGCAGCCGACAAGCATATCGCGGCGGCTCTCGACATCGCGACCGGCGCGCCGTGCCTGGTGATCGAGCGGCGAACATGCAGCGCCGAGCACCCCGTCACCCATGTCCGGTTCACCTACGCGGCCGAGAGCCACACGCTGGTGGCGCGGTTCACGCCATCGCAGGGGTGAGCATTTCAACTGAGGGTCAGACCCCCTCACCCGGATTGCCGACCGAATTGCGAAGAGCATTCGGGGCAATCCGACCTCTCCCCGAGGGGAGAGGAGATCGCTGGTGCCAGCGCAGTCTCTTCTCCCTCGGGGAGAAGGTGGCCGCGAAGCGGCCGGATGAGGGGGAACCTACGGAGCTGCTCAAATCGCCGCGGTGACAATGATCTCGACCAGATATTCCGGTCCGGCAAGCTTGGCCTCGCCGGTGGCGCGGGCCGGCGTGTTGCCCTGCGGTACCCATTTGTCCCACTCGGCGTTCATCTCGGCAAAGGTGCTCATGTCGGCCAGCCAGATGATCGCCTGCAGGATCTTGGTCTTGTCGGTGCCGGCCTTGGCCAGCAATTCGTCGATCGCCGCCAGAATGTCTTTTGTCTGGGCGCCGACGTTTCCACCCGGCTTGCCGACCTGACCGGCCAGATAGACGGTGTTGCCGTGGATGACGATCTGGCTCATGCGCGGGCCCACATCGATGCGACGAATGCTCATTGGATATTCCTTCTCTTGTCCGGCTTTCTCTTGTCGGCTGCGCCTGTTTAGGATCGCTGCTGGCTTCGAGCAAGGCCGCTCGAGCGGAACCTCTTGAGCCAAGCCAAAGCGGACAACATGACGGCCCGGCCGCAATTCCGCCCGATTGGCTTGTTGACTAATGTAATAACATCACATATCGAATCCGCCCCTGCAGCACCGATCGTCGCCCCATGGATCGTCACATGAGCCAAACCTGCCTGACCTTCCGCGACCTGACGCTGGGCTATAACAGCCATCCTGCGATCCACCACCTCAATGGTACGATCCGCAAGGGGTCCTTGACGGCGGTCGTCGGCGCCAACGGCTCCGGCAAGTCGACGCTGATGAAGGGCATCGTTGGCGTCCTGAAGCCGATGGCCGGCGCGGTGATCCGGGCGCCCGGCGTGCGCGCCGCCTACCTGCCGCAGCAGTCCGAGCTCGACCGCTCCTTTCCGGCCCGGGTCGTCGACCTGGTTTCGCTTGGCCTGTGGCCGCGGCGTGGCATGCTCGGCCGCTATACCAGGGAAGATCGCGACTCGGTCAGCAAGGCGCTGATGGCCGTCGGCCTCGGCGGTTTCGAGAAGCGGCCGATCGACACGTTGTCGGGCGGCCAGCTGCAGCGCACGCTGTTTGCCCGCGTGCTGTTGCAGGATGCCGAGCTCATCCTGCTCGATGAGCCGTTCAATGCCGTCGACACGAAGACCGTCGGCGACCTGATCGCACTGATCAAGCGCTGGCATGGCGAGGAGCGTACGATCATGGTGGTCGTCCACGATCTCGACCTAGTGCGGCAGAATTTCCCCGAAACACTGCTCCTGGCGCGCCAGCCGGTCGCCTGGGGCGAGACCAGAGAGACGCTGCGGCCGGAGAATTTGTTGCGCGCGCGCCGCTTCCACGAAGCCTGGGAGGACAACGCGCCATGGTGTGAGCCTGGCGAGCATGACCACGAGCACAGTGGCCACGAGCACAGCCATGACCACGACCATCATCACGGCTCCGGGCCGAGGGCGGCATGATGGACGTGCTTTACGGTCTTTTCGTAGCTCCTTTCGCCGACTACGCCTTCATGCAGCGGGCGCTCGCCGGCTCGCTGATGCTGTCGCTCGGCGCCTGCCCGGTCGGCGTGTTCCTGATGCTGCGGCGCATGAGCCTGTCCGGCGACGCCATGGCCCATGCCATCCTGCCCGGTGCTGCCGCCGGCTTCCTGTTCTATGGGCTGGAGATCCTGCCGATGACCGTCGGCGGGTTGATCGCCGGCATCATCGTGGCGCTCGGCGCCGGTGCCGTCTCGCGCTTCACCATCCAGCGCGAGGACGCCTCGATGGCGGCCTTCTATCTGATTTCACTGGCCATCGGCGTGCTGATGGTGTCGATCCGCGGCTCCAGCGTCGATCTTATGCATGTGCTGTTCGGCACCGTGCTGGCGCTCAACAACGAGGCGCTGACGCTGATCGGCGGCATCGTTGTGGTGACGCTGGCCAGCCTCGCCATCTTCTGGCGGGCGCTGGTCGCCGAATGCCTCGACCCATTGTTCCTGCGCTCGGTCAGCCGGCTGGGCAGCCCGGTGCATTTCATCTTTCTCGGCCTCGTCGTGCTCAACCTCGTCGGCGGCTTCCAGGCGCTCGGCACCTTGCTGTCGGTCGGGCTGATGATGCTGCCGGCAGCGGCGGCCCGCTTCTGGACCTCGCGCGTCGAGCCGATGTGCGTGCTGGCGACAGTGATCGGCTTTGCCTCTTGCATTGCCGGGCTGCTGTTGTCCTATCATGCGTCGCTGCCCTCCGGCCCGGCCATCATCCTGTCCGCCGGCGTCGTCTATTTCGCCTCGATCCTGTTCGGGACGCGCGGCATCCTGCGCGCCCGCATCATCCATCACCGCCACAGAACTGCCTGATCCCAACGAAGGAGACTTGTCCATGCTGAAATCGATCCGCGCCGCTTTGGCCGTGAGCGTTATAACATTAACCGCCTTTGGCGCATCTTCGGCTTTCGCGGAGCCGTTGAAAGTGGTCGCCAGTTTCACCATCATCGGAGACTTCGCCAAGAATGTCGGCGGCGACCGGATCGATCTGACCACCATCGTCGGGCCGAACGGGGATGCGCATGTCTACGAGCCGAGCCCAGCCGATGCGGTGGCGATGGCCAAGGCCGACATCGTGCTGGTCAACGGCCTGCATTTCGAAGGTTTTCTGCAGCGCCTGGTCGACGCCAGCGCAACCAAGGCGACCGTCGCCGTGCTGACCAAGGGCGTCACGCCGATCAATTTCAAGCCCGAATTCGCCGAGGCCGACGCCCACGCCGATGGTGAGACGGCAACCGATCCGCACGCCTTCCAGTCGATCGCCAATGCCAAGATCTATGTGAAGAACATCGCCGACGCCTTCTGCACGGCCGACGCTGCGGGTTGCGACAGCTACAAGGCCAATGCAGCCGCCTATACGCAAAAGCTCGATGCGCTCGAGGGCGAGGTACAGGCAGCGATCCAGTCGATCCCGCAAGAGAAGCGCGTCGTCATCACCTCGCATGATGCCTTCGGCTATTTCGAGCAGGCCTACGGCTTGACGTTCCTGGCCCCGGAAGGCGTGTCGACCGAGTCGGAGCCCTCCGCCGCCGACGTCGCCAAGCTGGTCAGCCAGGTGAAACAGGACAAGGCGGCGGCGATCTTCGTCGAGAACATCACCAATCCGCGGCTGATCGAGCAGATCGCCAGCGAGACCGGCATCAAGGTGGGCGGCACGCTCTATTCCGATGCGCTCTCACAGCCCGACGGCCCGGCCTCGACCTATATCGACCTGATGCACAACAACATCGCCCAGATCAAAGGCGCGATCCTCGGCAGCTGAGCCGACCGATCCGGTTCATCCAGCCGGGCTGGCGCATGATGCGTCCTGGCGACATGCGGCGTTAGCCCGGCTGGATTTCCGGCATCGAAATCTCTATCTGCGCGGATGGATTTCTTTTCGCGCGGATTGCCGACCGGGTCAGGGAGTGGCAAGACTGCCGCTAACCAGATTGCGAGGACCCCAGCCATGGAATACCGTCAGATCAGCGAGGACTATTCGGTCTCGGGCCAGATCCAGCCCGAGGATGTCGCGACCATCAAGGCCGCCGGCTTCAAGAGCGTGATCTGCAACCGGCCGGACGACGAGCAGCCCGGCCAGCCATCGGCCGACACCGTCAAGGCGGCGGTCGAGGGCGCCGGGCTCGCCTTCCGCTACATCCCCGTCATCAGCGGCCAGATCACGGCCGAGAATGTCGAGGACCAGGCTGAGGCGCTCGACGAACTCGAAGGCCCGGTGTTCGCCTATTGCCGGTCCGGCGCCCGCTGCACCAATCTCTATGGGCTGATCCAGCAGTCGAAGGGGTGAACGTTCGCGCCCTCAGATCGGCAGCGCGCCGGTCTCCTTCAACGTCTCCAGCACGATCGCCGTCTTCACATGCTGCACCGATTCGTGCGGGAGAAGCACGCTGTTGACGAATTCCGACAGCGACTTCAGGTCCGGCGTCACCACTTTCAATATATAATCCATCTCGCCGGTCAGCGCGTGCGCTTCCTGCACTTGCGGCAGCCGCGCCACTAGTTCGCCGAAACGCCGCGCATTGTCGCGGTTGTGGGTGGCGAGCGTCACCGAAATGACGTTGACCAGGGAAAAGCCGAGCTTGTCGCGGTCGAGCACCGCCCGGTAGCCCTTGATATAACCGTCTTCCTCCAGCCGCTGGCGACGGCGCGAGCATTGCGACGCGGACAGGTTCACCCGTTCCGACAAATCGTTGTTGGTCAGCCGTGCATCGCCCTGCAGCAGAGCCATTATCTTGCGGTCAAACTGGTCGATGCGCGCGTCATCCATGAATATCCGCTCCGCAGTGCACAACTCGCGCATGATAAGACCATTTCAAGCGTTTGAATGCAAGCAATTTGCACTCGCTCCGCGCTATGATTGCGCTCAGATATGGCCGACGCGGCCAATGCCAGATTTCGGGCCAGATTTCGGAGCAATGCCATGGGTCCCTTCCCGCACGACGCACCGCCCGCCAAGATCAGCAAAACCAATCCCGCCGGCACCGACGGCTTCGAATTCGTCGAATTCGCGCATGCCGAGCCGGAAAAGCTCGCCGAGCTTTTCACCCGCATGGGCTACGTGCCCGTGGCCAAGCACCGCAGCAAGGACATCACCGTCTGGCGGCAGGGCGACATCAATTATGTCGTCAATGCCGAGCCCGGCTCGCATGCAATGAAATTCGTCGACAAGCACGGCCCTTGCGCCGCCTCGATGGCTTGGCGTGTGGTCGATGCCAAGCATGCGTTCGATCATGCCGTTGCCAAGGGCGCGACGCCCTATGAAGGCGCCGGCAAGTCGCTCGACGTGCCGGCAATCGTCGGTATCGGCGGATCGCTGCTCTATTTCATCGAAACCTATGGCGAGAAGGGCTCGGCTTACGACGCCGAGTTCGACTGGCTGGGCGAGCGCGATCCCAGGCCGGAAGGCGTCGGCTTCTATTATCTCGACCACCTGACCCACAATGTCTATCGCGGCCAGATGGACAAATGGTGGGATTTCTACCGCGACCTGTTCGGCTTCAAGCAGATCCATTTCTTCGACATCGACGGCAAGATCACCGGCCTGGTCAGCCGCGCCATCACCTCGCCTTGCGGCAAGATCCGCATCCCGCTCAACGAGTCCAAGGACGAGACCAGCCAGATCGCCGAATATCTGAAGAAGTACAATGGCGAGGGCATCCAGCACATCGCCGTCGGCACCGACGACATTTACGGCGCCACCGACAGGCTGGCCGCCAACGGCCTGAAGTTCATGCCGGGCCCGCCCGAGACCTATTACGACATGTCTTATGCCCGCGTGAACGGCCATGAAGAGCCGATCGAGCGCATGAAAAGGCACGGCATCCTGATCGACGGCGAAGGCGTCGTCGACGGCGGCACGACCAAGATCCTGCTGCAGATTTTTTCAAAGACTGTGATCGGGCCGATCTTCTTCGAGTTCATCCAGAGGAAGGGCGACGAAGGTTTTGGCGAGGGCAATTTCCGCGCTCTGTTCGAATCCATCGAGCAGGACCAGATCAAGCGCGGCGTGCTGAAGGTGGACGGCAAGGCAGCGTAGCCAGTTCGGCCGAGGTGCCTTGTGGTTTGATCAGTTATGACCTAAATTCTGGTCATAAAGGATCGAGTCATGAATGTTTCCATTGCCGAAGCCAAGGCCAAATTGTCGGAACTCGTCAGCCGTGCGGAAGCCGGCGAGGAGATCGTGCTCACACGCCACGGCAAGGTGGCGGCGCGTATCGTACCTCCGGCAGTGGCCGAATCCCTGCCGCGTATCGGCGCATTGAAGGGCAAGATCTGGATTGCGGACGATTTTGATGAACTCGGCCCCGAGTGGGATGAGTACGTGAAATGACGGTCGGCCCGTTTCTCGCCGACACACACATCATCCTCTGGTCGATTTCGGACGATCGACGTCTCAGCGAGCACCACCGCGCTATTCTGGCTTCGGAAGCGGTGGTGTTCGCGAGCGCGGCTAGCGTCTGGGAAATTGCCATCAAACGCTCGATCAGAAAACTCGATGCGCCGGACGACCTGCCAACGCTGCTTCCAAGGATGCAATTTCAGCCGCTCGCCGTAACCTTCCAGCACGCAAACGCCGTCGGCAGCCTACCCCACCACCATGGTGATCCGTTCGACAGACTTCTGATTGCGCAGGCGCAAATGGAGAATCTCACCATCCTTACATCCGACCCGCATTTCGCCAGTTACGATGTGGCTTTGGCATAATTAGCCAAGCAGTTGGTCTCGCAGTCCCAGCCGCTCGACTTCGGCTTTCCTCAACTTAACATCGTAATCGAGGAAGAACTCGTCGAGTTGTGGCGGTTTCACCGAGGTGCCAGACAGCATCGCGTGCACCTGGCCGCGATGATGGATGTCGTGGATGAAGAGATGGGCGAGCAAATCGCCGATCCGCTCCGGTATCATGCCGTCCTCGCGCCGATCAGTGACGACGCGGCGTTCGAGATCGTCCGCCGACAGGCGGTCGCAAAAAGCGATCAGCCGCCGGTCGGCCTCCGCCCGCTTGCCAAAGAGCGCGTCCGCTTCGTCGAAGCGCAAGAACTCATCATAGGCCGCGGCGCCGACGCCGCCCTCTTCGAGAAAATCGAGATAGAGGTGATCGACCGCCAGAATGTGGTTCAGCGTTGCCTTGATCGACGGGAAGAAGCTGGTTCGCTCGGCTTCGAATTCACCAGGCTTAAGCTGCAGTACGGCGCCATAAAGCCGGTCGTTCGACCAGAGATTGTTGCGCGCCATGCGGCGGAAATGGTTCAGCAGGTCCATGACTTCACTCAGCTGACCGGACCAACGACAAGCCTGCCCCCATTAGCAGGAATCCAGCGAGAACAATCAGCAGCAGCCCGATCATGCGCCGCCGCATGCCTTGCGTTTCCTGGTCACGCGCGACGTTCGTGTTGGTGACGGTGTGAAACATCATCGCCTTGCGCGGAAAGCCGCTGCGGTTGGTCAGGCCGGGCGAGCGCGCCTCGATGCGATAGCTCAGCCGGATCGCCTGGATGAAGATCGCCAGCATGACAAGGGCCCAGACACCGCACAGGAGATAGAATGTCTCGCCTGTCATTCTCTTGCCCCCTCGTATTTCTCGACCTTCTGCTCGATGGCGCCGAAGATCGAATGCCCGCCCCTGTCCTTCATCTCGATGCGCACGGTATCGCCAAAGCGCAGAAACGGCGTCTTCGGTTCGCCGGCTTCGATGGTCTCGATCATACGCAACTCGGCGATACAGGAATAGCTGGCGCCGCCCGCCGAGACAGGCTTGCCCGGCCCGCCATCGAGCTTGTTGGAGACGGTGCCCGAACCGACGATGGTGCCGGCGGCCAGCGGCCGCGTTTTTGCGGCATGGGCAATCAGCGCCGGAAAGTCGAAGGTCATGTCGATGCCGGCGTTCGCCCGGCCGAACGGTTTGCCGTTGAGATCGACCAGCAGCGGCAGGCTGACCTTGCCGCCGTCCCAGGCATCGCCCAGTTCGTCCGGCGTCACCGCAACCGGCGAAAAGGCTGATGACGGTTTCGACTGGAAGAAGCCGAACCCCTTGGCAAGCTCGGGTCCGGTCAGGCCGCGCAGCGTCACGTCGTTGACCAGCATGACCAGCCGGATCGCTGCCCGCGCCTCGTCGAGGCCAGCGCCCATCGGCACGTCGTCGACAATGACGGCGACCTCGCCTTCCAGGTCGATGCCAAGGGTCTCGTCGATCATGCGGATTGGGTCGCGCGGTGCGAGGAAGGCGTCCGAGCCGCCCTGGTAGATCAGCGGATCGGTCCAGAAGCTTGCCGGCATCTCGGCGCCGCGCGCCTTCCGCACCAGCTCGACATGGTTCACATAGGCCGAGCCGTCGGCCCATTGGTAGGCGCGCGGCAGCGGCGAATGAGCGTCGTGCTCGTGAAAGCGGGCCGACGGCACCGCATTATTCTCCAGCGATTCGGCCATGGCAGCGAGATGCGGCGCGATCCGATGCCAGTCGTCGAGCGCGGCCTGCAGCGTCCGAACCAGGAACGAAGCGTCGGTAAACCGCGTCAGGTCGCGCGAGACGACGACGAGCTTTCCGTCGCGCGTCCCGTCCTTCAATGTGGCAAGCTTCATGCGGTTTCCTCTCTTGGCGCAGCTTTGGCGCTGCTTAATTCCACAACAAGGCCGTCGCGGGCGATCGTCAAGTCGCCGGCCCATGTTTTCCTGACGGCGGCAATCCAGTCGGCTTCGCCAATTTCCGGATCGTCGGCCGGAATGAGGTGGTTGAGGACCAGTCTTTTGACGCCTGCATCACTGGCGATGCGGCCGGCTTCCTCGGCAAAACTGTGGCTGGCAAGCAGGTGTTCCCTCAGCCTTGCGCCGTTGCCCGTCTTCGCGACCAGCCGCTCGATACCCTCTTCCAGCATGGCCTCGTGGACCAGGACATCGGCGCCCTCGGCGAAATCCGCCAATGGCGGAAAGAACGCCGTATCGGACGAGAAGACGATGCTTTGCCCGGCTTGCTCGAAGCGCAGCGCAAAGCAGTCCGTCACCGGCGGGTGGTCGACACGCAAGGCCGATATTTTGAGACCGCGCTCTTCCGCCACCTGCCCTTCACCAAACTCGACAATCGAGACCAGGTCGCGGAGATCCGGCCGCCCTTCGTCGGCGATGCGGATCTCGATGTCGAACTCCATCGCCTGGCAAAAGCGCTGCCAGTAGTAGCCGATGCCGGGCGGGCCGAATACGGTGACCTTTGTCCCCAGGCCGGCCGTCCATGCGGTGTGGATCAACGGTCCGAGTTCCAGCACATGGTCGGAGTGCAAATGCGTGATGAAGATCAGGTCGAGCGCCTTCAGGCTGACGCCGGCATCGGTCAGCCCGCGCGTTACGCCCAGCCCGCAATCGACGACGATGCTGCGACGGCCAATCTCCAGCAGTGACGAACTCGGCCACGGCCCGCCCGGCCTGAGCGCCGGGCCGCCCTTCGAGCCGAGAAGCACCAGACGATCCGTCATGCGACGGCGCTCAAGACCAGTCGCCCTCTGGCGTGCCGTTGAAGCGTTTCTTCAGATCGGCCCAGCAGTCGATGTAATTGTCCTGCCGGGTTTCGAGCTCGGCGCCATAGCGGGTCACCATCTGCGGAAAGCGTGTCTCGAACATGAAGGCCATGGTGTTGTCGAGCTTGACCGGTTTCAGCTCCGCGCGCGAGGCTTTTTCGAAGCCAGACGCATCTGGTCCGTGAGCCAGCATCATGTTGTGCAGGCTGATGCCGCCGGGCACGAAGCCCTCTTCCTTGGCATCGTACTGACCATGGATCAGGCCCATGAACTCGCTCATGATGTTGCGGTGATACCAGGGCGGCCGGAAAGTGTTTTCCGCCACAAGCCAGCGCGGCGGGAAGATGACGAAATCGATATTGGCGGTGCCTTCCTCGCCGCTCGGCGCGGTCAGCACGGTGAAGATCGATGGGTCAGGATGATCGAACAAGATCGCGCCGACCGGCGAAAAGGTCGCAAGATCATATTTGTAGGGCGAATAATTGCCGTGCCACGCCACCACATCCAGCGGCGAATGATCGATCTCGGTGACATGGAACTGGCCACACCATTTCGCGATCAGCCGGCACGGTGTTTCCTTGTCCTCGAACCAGGCACAGGGCGTCTTGAAATCGCGCGGATTGGCCAGGCAGTTGGCGCCAATCGGGCCGCGATCCGGCAGCGTCAGCTTGGCGCCGTAATTCTCGCAGACATAGCCACGCACTTGCGGATCCACCAGTTCGACCTTGAACACCAGGCCACGCGGCAGCACGGCGATCTCGCCTGGCGTGAGTTCGATGACGCCCATCTCGGTGATCAAGCGCAAGGCTCCAACCTGGGGCACGACCAGCAACTCGCCGTCGGCGTTGAAGAAATGGTCGTCGGCCATCGAACGGTTGGCGACATAGGCATGTGCCGCCATGCCGGTCTGGCCGATCACGTCGCCGGCGGTGGTGATCGAGCGCATGCCGGCGATGAAGTCTGTCGGCTCTTTCGGCATCGGCACGGGGCTCCAGCGATACTGGCCGAGAGCGAGCTGGTGGTCGCCGACGTTCGGCGCGCTTTTCCACAGCGGATAATTCGCCGCTTTGAAGCGACCGGTATGCCTGACGCTCGGCCTTATCCGATAAAGCCAGGAGCGCTCATTGGTGCCGCGCGGCGCAGTGAAAGGAGAGCCCGAAAGCTGCTCGGCGTAGAGGCCGTAGGCCGGCCGCTGCGGCGAGTTGCGTCCTTGCGGCAGCGAGCCCGGCAAAGTCTCGGTCTCGAAGTCGTTGCCGAAACCCGGCATGTAGGAATAGGCCATGGCATCCTCCCTGGATACTGACAGAGCGCGCTCCTCGCCTCCGATGGCTGCGGCACTCAAGCATTGACCAAACTGGTTTGATCTGTAACCATTGAAAATGTAACTATCAACCACGGCGTCTGCCGGGATACAAAATCATGGACGTCCTGGAACTCGAAAGCTTCCTGCCCTACCGGCTCTACCGTCTCGCCGATGCCGTCAGCCGGGAATTCTCCAGGATATACAAGGACCGTCACGGCCTGACCCGACCCGAATGGCGCACGCTGGCCGGGCTCGGCCAGCACGGCACCATGACCGCGACGGAACTCGGCGAGCAGTCGGCCATGCACAAGACCAAGGTTTCGCGAGCCGTCGCCGAGCTCGAACGGCGCCGCTGGCTCACTCGCACACCGGATGGAAAAGACAGGCGGGTCGAGCATCTGACGCTGACCCGAGCTGGCCTTGTCGCCTATCGCGAGATGGTGCCGCTGGCTAAAGCGTTCGAGCTGGAATTGCTTGCGAGGCTGAGCACGGAACAGCGAGCGGCCGTTGTCAGCGGAGTGGCGGCCCTGGAGATGGCGTTGCCGGATCGACGAAAGGAGCTGTGAAAGCTGCTACGCAGCGATCGTTCACACCCCCTCTGTCCTGCCGGACATCTCCCCCTCAAGGGGGGAGATTGGACGTCGCTTCGGCTTTCGCCAATCTCCAAAGAAGAGCGATGTCGGCGAAGCTGCCAATCTCCCCCTTGAGGGCAGGGGAATCGCATATGGCGATTTTGGGGTTGAGTTTAGGCTGAGAAAGGATTCTTTGGAGAGGCAGGTGAGCGAAGGAGCGACTGCCATTTCCTGCCTTGAGAGCTACTTTGGCGCGGTGCCTGATCCACGCGCGCCCAACGCCACGCACCGGCTTGGCGACCTGATCGT